>JBEIGA010000298.1:0-4599 GCA_040382135.1 Acidimicrobiales bacterium | reverse complement strand
GCTCGGCCACCCCACCTACGCCGTGGGTGAGAACACCTACCTCAACAAGAACGCCAGCACGGTGCGCTTCGAGGTGACCATCTCGGTCGGCGCCGACGAGTGGAGCTACCGGGAGCGCACCAGCCTGCGGATGGTCGAGTTCCCCGACCTGTTCCCCCACGACGACCACAACACCCTGTACCGCGTCGGCTGACGGCGCCGCCTGCGCCGGTCAGGCCGCCGGCAACTCCAGGACGAAGGTGGCGCCGCCGCCCGGGGTCGGCTCGACGGTCAGCGAGCCCCCCATCGCCTCGGCCAGGTGACGGGCGATGGGGAGGCCGAGACCCGTGCCCTCGAGGCTCGACTCGATCCGGACGAACGGCTCGAAGACCTGGTCGCGGCGCGCGGCCGGGATGCCCGGGCCGTGGTCCACCACCGCACAGCGCACCCGCTGCCCGAATCCCTCGACCCGGAGGTCGATGTCGGTCCGTGCGTAGCGCTGGGCGTTGCCGACGAGGTTGGCGAGGATCTGGTCCAGCCGGGCCGGGTCGGCGAGGACGATGGCCGGTGTGCCCGGGAGACGGATCGCATGGTCGGTGTCCCGCACCGCCGCCCGGGCCGCCACCACCTGGCAGCGCTCCCGGAGGTCGACCGGGACCGGATCGATCCGGAGTTCGCCGACATCGATCCGGCTGAGGTCGAGGAGGTCGTCGACGAGGTGCTGCAGGCTGCGCCCGGAGTCGTGGATGAGGCGGGCGAAGTTGCGCGCCTCGGCGAGGTCGACATGTTCGTCCCCGAGGTCGGCCAGCAGGAGCTCGCTGAAGCCGACCACCGGGCCGAGCGGGGTGCGCAGCTCGTGGCTGACCCGTGACAGGAAGTGCCGGCGGGCCTCGTTCGTGGCACGGGCCTCGTCGAGGGCGTCACGCAGCTCACAACGGGCGTCGTCGAGGTTCGAGACGTCGGTGTAGACGCCGAGGTACTGCGGCCCGTCCGGGGAGTCGAGCACCGTGACGCGGGCCTGGACTGCGAGGGTGCTGCCGTCAGCTCGTCGGAGGAGGCGCTGGTAGGGCCCTGGATCGTCCTCCGCCGCACGCTTGCCGACCTCGTAGTGGTCCGTCGCGTCGATCGACGTGAACAGCT
This sequence comes from Acidimicrobiales bacterium, assembly GCA_040382135.1. GTDB lineage: Bacteria > Actinomycetota > Acidimicrobiia > Acidimicrobiales > JBEIGA01 > JBEIGA01. Next base: position 3,480 of record JBEIGA010000298.1, on the reverse strand, counting down.
CACGGTGTCTGAGGCCGACGAGCCCGCCCGGCTCGAGCCCTGCCATCGCGCACGCCCGGGGGTTCGCCTCCGCCACCGTCCCGTCACCGGCCCAGAGGATCACCCCCTCCCCGAGGAGGCCGACGAGTTGCCGTTCACGCTCGGCCGCTGCGTCGCGGGCTGCCGAGGCCTCGGCCAGAGCCGCACGCATCTCGAGCAGCTCGCCGACGTCGGTGACGCTGGCCGCGTACCCGGTCGGCGTGCCGTGCTCGTCGGTGAGCCGCCGGATCCGGAACGTCGTCGTCGCCATGGTGCCGTCCGGCCGTCGATGGCGCTGGATGAACGGGCCGGGATCCCCCGCCTGGGCCCGCAGGACCTGGGCATCCACTGCGGCCGAGTCCTCCGGCTCGATCACCTCGCGCCAGCGACGGCCGAGGAGGTCGTCGGGCCGGAGTCCGTGCATCTCGGCGAAGCGGTGGTTGCACGACAGCACCACGCCGTGGAGGTCGAGGCTGATGATCCCCTCGGAGAGGGTGTCGAGCAGCTCCCGGGTCCGGTGCGCATCACTGATCCGATCGGAGACGTCGCGGAGCACGAGGATCATCCCGCCGATGGGCAGATCGGCTGCCATGCTCGCGGTGACCTCGAGCCACCGGTAGGTCCCGTCGCCCGCGAGCGCACGCTGGAGCACGGGACCCTGCAGCGCAGGGAACTCCCGGCGCTCCATGTTGCGCACGACGTTCGCACGGTCGTCGGAGTGCAGCCGCTCGAGCAGGTGGTCCGGACCGGGCTGCTCCGGACCGAGGTCGAGGAGCCGGCGGACGTGCTCGACGCCGTAGTGGATGCTGCCGTCGGGCCGCACCACGATCACGGCGTCGTGCATGTGTCCGAGCAGCTGCTCGTAGAAGCCGTGGCCGACGAGATCGGACTGCGTACCTTCTCCTGCTACCACCGTGCTCCCGCTGCCCGTGGCTGCCCGCCGGGACCGATGCTAGCGGTCACGTCCAGTCGTACTGCGTAGGGTCGGGTCGGCGGGTCTGCTCCCAGAAGCCCAGGAGCGGGAAGGGCCAGTTCTGGGAGATGCGGCCCGCAGCGTTGCGGTACCACGTGTTCACCGTGGCCGCCCCCCACGCCATGCGGGCGTTCCCCTCGTCGATGCGGGTGTTGTAGGCGTCGTGGGCCTCGGGCTTGCAGTGCATGGCGGCGTGGCCGGTCTCGAGGAAGGTCCGGACGCTCTCGAGGATGTAGGCGGTCTCGCACTCGGAGAAGTAGATGATCGAGCCGTTGATCACGATGTTCGTGTTCGGCCCGTACATCAGGAACAGGTTCGGGAACCCGGGCACGGCGACCCCGAGGTGGGCGCGGGCGTCCCCGCCCCAGCGCTGGTGGAGGTCCTGGCCGCCGGCACCCCGGACCTCCATGGGGACGAGGAAATCGGACGCGGCGAACCCGGTGCCATAGACGATCACGTCGAACGGCCGGTCGGCGCCGTCTGCGGTGCGGACGCCGTCGGACGCGACCCGGTCGATCGGCTCGGTGACCAGCTCGACGTCGGGCCGGTTGAGGGCGGCGACGTAGGTGCCGTTGTCGAGTACGACCCGCTTGGCGATCGGAGGGTAGGTGGGGAGGGCCTTGCGGTACAGGTCCGGGTCCGGGAACGACGCCCGGAAGTACTCGGTCACCACCTCCCGCACGAGGTCGTTGGCGGCGCTGACCGAGCGCTCGGGGTGCTCCCAGGTGGGATCGGCGGTGGCGAACGGCAGCAACCCCTCGTGCGAGCGCCAGAACACGAACAGCCGGTCCCAGCGGGCGTACTCCGGGACGTGACGGCAGAGCCAGCGGACGCCGTCGGGGAGGTCGTCCATGTAGTCCTCGACCGGGAACAGCCACGGCGGGGTCCGCTGGAAGATGGTGAGGTGCGCGGCCTGCTCGGCGAGGTACGGGATGAACTGGGCCGCGCTGGCGCCGGTGCCGATCACGGCGACCCGCTTGCCGGCCAGCTCGAGGCCGTGGTCCCAGCTGGCCGAGTGGAACCAGTCGCCGGTGAAGTCCTCGATCCCGGGGATGTCCGGCAGCTTCGGCCGGTTGAGCTGGCCGACGGCGCTCACGACCACCTGGTGCTCCACCGTCTCCTCGCCCTCGGGCATGCGGAGGACCACCGACCAGACCTGGCGCTCGTCGTCCCAGGTGGCCGCTCCGACCTCGGTGCGGAACCGCGTCCGCTCCCGGACGCCGAACTCCTCGGCGCAGGTCTGGAAGTAGTCGAGCAGGACCGGCTGGGTGGAGTAGAAGGACGGCCAGTCGCTGCTCTGGGCGCACGCGTAGCTGTAGAAGTGGTTGGGGATGTCCACCCGGCAGCCGGGGTAGGCGTTCTCGAGCCAGGTGCCGCCGACCTCCGCGTTCTTCTCGTAGACGGTGCAGTCGACGCCCGCCTGCAGCAGGCGGTGGGCAACGATGATCCCGGACATCCCGGCGCCGATGATCCCCACGGAGAACGGCCGGTCCGGGGCGATCGCCTCCTTGCGCCAGGCCGGCGCTCGCAGGTCGGCGCCGCCGAGCGCCAGCTCCTCCGTCAACAGGCGCAGGTAGGCGTCCTCCACCGTTCCCCCCGCCATCCAGTCGAGGATCCGGCGCAGGTCCTCACCTTCGGGGATCGGTGCCCGCACACCGCCACGTTCACGGAAGCGCACGAGTGCAGCGGCGGCGAGGTCGCGCAGCTCGGCGTGCTGGGCGTCGGTGAGCCCGAAGGTCTTGTCGAACGGGATGCCGAGGTTCGGGCGGAGGTCCTCGCGGAGGATCCCGTGCTCGCCCGTGACCTGGGCGACCGCAGCGACGAGCGGGACGAGGTTGGCGGCGTCGATCGCCGTGCGGATGGCGTCGTCGGCGTCGGTGATCGGCTCGGCCGGAGGGTTCAGGCGCATGCCCCGATCGTCCCACGCGTGTGGCGTTGCTGCCTGCGCCCGTGCTCCTAGCCTCGTCCCGTGCGCGCCCTGGCCCCCGAGCTGATCGAACGGCGTCGTGCCGCCGTGCCGGTGGTGCGCTACCCGTCGGACCTGCCCATCGCCGAGCGCCGCGACGACCTGCTCGCGGCCATCTGCGACCACCAGGTGGTGGTAGTGGCCGGCGAGACCGGGTCCGGCAAGAGCACCCAGCTCCCGAAGCTCTGCCTGGAGCTCGGCCGCGGGGTGACCGGGATGATCGGGCACACCCAGCCGCGGCGCATCGCCGCCCGCACGGTGGCCGAGCGCATCGCCGAGGAGCTCGGGGGCACGGTGGGCGGCACCGTCGGCTACGCGGTGCGGTTCACCGACCGGGTGGGTGACGAGACCCTGGTGAAGGTCATGACCGACGGCATCCTGCTCGCCGAGGTCCAACGCGACCGGATGCTGTCGGCCTACGACACGATCATCGTCGACGAGGCCCACGAGCGCAGCCTCAACATCGACTTCCTCCTCGGCCACCTCAAGCGGCTGCTCGAGCGGCGCGACGACCTCGTCGGGG
>JBEIGA010000297.1:0-4621 GCA_040382135.1 Acidimicrobiales bacterium | reverse complement strand
AGGGCGACCTCCGCATGGTGCGGTTCGTGCAGCGGGCGGTCCGGTCCCGTCAGCTGCCGCTGCGCTCGGACCTCGTGGTCGGCTACGGGCTCGAGGTCCTGCGGGTCACCGTGGAGCAGAGCCGCACGATCGTGGCCGAGGCCCGCCGGCGCTTCCGCACCCACAACGCCGCCCGACGCTTCGTCGAGTCCGAGGTCAACCTGGCGCTGGCCCGCAGCGCCCGAGCCGACCTCGATCCCGCCATCGTGGGTGACCGGTTGCGCAAGGACCCCACGGTCCGCGAGGCGCTCGAGTGGATGTGGCCCGTGCTCACGCCCGCCCAGCTCCTCCACGACCTGTTCGGGGCGCGGTCGCTCCTGCGCGCCGCCGGCGACCGCCTCGCCCCCGAGGAGACCGAGCTCCTGTACCGGCCCCGGCGCGCCCACGCCGACGACGTCGTCTGGACCACCTCCGACGCACCGCTGCTCGACGAGGCTCGTGCCGTGCTCGGGCCGCGGCCGAAGAAGAAGGACGACGACGAGGTCCGCACCTACGGCCACATCGTCGTGGACGAGGCCCAGGACCTCTCCCCGATGGAGCTGCGCGTCCTGGAGCGTCGTTCCCTGAACGGCTCCATGACCATCGTCGGCGACATCGCGCAGGCCACCGGCGCCTGGGCCCACGACGACTGGGAGAGCATCCTCGAGCACCTGCCGCAGCGCCACGCTCCGCACCGCCGCGAGCTCACCATCGGCTACCGCATCCCGGCGCCGGCCATGGCTCTCGCGAACCGGGTCCTGCGCGAGGCGGCCCCGGACCTGAAGCCGCCGGTCGCCATCCGCACCGTCGGCGATCCGCCGCGCATCCTCCGCACGGACGATCTCGTCGCCTCCCTCCTCCGGGTCGTCTCCGAGGAGCGGGCGGCGGTCGAGGCGGGCAACGTGTCGGTGGTGGTGCCGGCGTCGCTGGTGGTCCCGGTCTCCGCCGCCTTCCACGAGCACGGCGTCGACTTCGGACGGCCCACCCGCCGAGGTCTCGACCACCAGCTCACCCTCGTGCCCGTCGGGCTGGTGAAGGGTCTCGAGGTCGACGCCGTGGTCGTCGTGGAGCCGGCGCGCATCGTCGCGGAGGAGGCCCAGGGCCTCCGTGCCCTGTACGTGGCGCTCACCCGGGCCACGCGCCGGGTCACGGTCGTGCACGCCGAGCCCCTGCCGGACGCCCTGCGCGAGTAGCCGGTCGGCGACACCCCTCCCCGGTCGCCCTGGGTAGCGTGACCGGGTGGCGCTGGAGCGGTTCTCGCCTGCGGTCAGGACGTGGTTCACCACCACGTTCGGCGAACCGACGCCCGCCCAGGCCGCCGCCTGGCCCGCGATCGCGGACGGCGAGCACACCCTCGTCCTCGCGCCGACGGGATCGGGCAAGACGCTCGCCGCGTTCCTGTGGGCGATCGACCGGCTGTCGGCGGAGCCGGCCGCCGACCGTCGCACCCGCGTCGTCTACGTGTCCCCGCTGCGGGCGCTGGCGGTCGACGTCGACAAGAACCTGCGCGGACCCATCCGCGGCGTGGTCCTGGCGGCGGAGCGGCTCGGCGAGTCGTGCACCGAGCCCACCGTCGCCATCCGCACGGGCGACACGCCCGCGGACGAGCGGCGACGCCTGCTGCGGCACCCGCCGGACGTGCTCATCACCACGCCCGAATCGCTCTACCTGATGCTCACCTCCCAGGCACGCGAGACCCTGCGCGGCGTGGAGACGGTGATCGTCGACGAGATCCACGCCCTCGCCGGCACCAAGCGGGGCGCGCACCTGGCGCTCACCCTCGAACGGCTCGCGGCGCTCACCGACCGGCCGCCCCAACGGATCGGGCTGTCGGCCACCCAGCGTCCGCTCGACGAGATCGGTCGGTTCCTCGGCGGCCACGACGGTGAACGGTGGCGCCCGGTGCGGCTGGTCGACGCCGGCGTCCGCAAGGAGCTCGACATCGAGGTCGTGGTGCCGGTCGACGACATGGGCGCGCTCGGGGAGCTGATCGACGAGCCGGTCGCCGGTCCCGCCGCCGGCGGTCCACAGCGCCGCTCGATCTGGCCGGCGGTCCACCCGGTGCTGCTCGACCTCGTGGAGGCGCACCGCTCGACGATCGTGTTCGTCAACGCCCGGCGGCTCGCCGAGCGGTTGGCATCCCGGCTCAACGAGCTGGCCACCGAACGGCTCGACGACCCCGACGCGCCGCCCGTCGAGCTGGTCAAGGCGCACCACGGATCGTTGAGCCGCGAACGTCGCCTGCAGATCGAGGACGAGCTGAAGCGGGGGACGCTGCGGGGCCTGGTCGCCACCAGCTCGCTCGAGCTCGGCATCGACATGGGTGCGGTGGACCTCGTCGTGCAGGTCGAGTCGCCGGGCTCGGTCTCCCGTGGGCTCCAGCGCATCGGACGGGCCGGCCACCAGGTGGGGGAACCCAGCCGCGGCAAGGTGCTCCCGAAGCACCGGATCGACCTGCTCGAGGCGGCGGTCGTGGTGCGGCGCATGCACGAGGGGCTGATCGAGGAGACGCGCTACCCGCGCAACCCGCTCGACGTCCTGGCCCAGCAGATCGTCGCCATGGTCGCCATGGACGACTGTCCCGTCGCCGAGCTGTCGGCGCTGGTGCGCCGGGCCGCGAACTTCCAGGAGCTCCCCGACGAGGTGCTCGCGAGCGTGCTCGACATGCTCGCCGGGCGCTACCCGGCCGAGGAGTTCGCCGAGCTGAAGCCGCGCCTCGTCTGGGACCGCGTGGCCGACGTCCTGCGCTCCCGGCCCGGCGCCCAGCGGCTGGCGGTCACCAACGGCGGCACCATCCCCGACCGCGGGCTCTTCGGCGTGTTCCTCCCCGACGGCACGCGCGTCGGTGAGCTCGACGAGGAGATGGTCTACGAGTCCCGCCCGGGCGAGACGTTCCTGCTCGGCGCGAGCACCTGGCGCATCGAGGACATCACCTTCGACCGGGTGGTCGTGACCCCGGCGCCGGGACAGGGCGGCAAGATGCCGTTCTGGCACGGCGACGGCCCGGGGCGTCCGCTGGAGCTCGGTCGGGCGATGGGCCGGTTCGTGCGGGAGATCGCCGCCGACGACGACCCGCTCACCACGCTGCGCCGCGACTACCTGCTCGACGAGCGGGCTGCGGCCAACGTCGTGCAGTTCATCGAGGAGCAGCGCGACGCCACCGGGGTCCTGCCCGACGACCGCACGGTGGTGGTGGAGCGCTTCCGGGACGAGATCGGCGACTGGCGGGTCTGCATCCTGTCGTCGCTCGGCGCGAGGGTCCACGCCCCGTGGGGCATGGCGCTGCAGCAGCGCCTGGAGGACCGCTGGGGCGTCGAGGTCGAGATGATCTGGAGCGACGACGGCATCGTGATCCGTCTGCCCGAGGCGGTGGACGAGCTCCCCGTCGACGACCTGCGCATCGAGCCGGAGGACATCGACCGGCTGGTGGTGGACCGCCTGCCGGGTACGGCGATGTTCGCCAGCCGGTTCCGCGAGTGCGCGGGGCGCGCCCTGCTCCTGCCCCGGCGCCGCCCGGACCGCCGGACCCCGCTGTGGCAGCAACGGCAACGGGCGGCGGACCTCCTGGGCGTGGCGAGCCGTCACCCCACCTTCCCGATCCTGCTCGAGGCCACGCGGGAGTGCGTCAGCGACGTCTTCGACCTCGCGGCCCTCCGGGAGGTGCTGGCCGACCTGCGCAGCCGGCGTCTGCGCCTCGTGCCCGTCGAGACCGACGCGGCGTCGCCGTTCGCCCAGTCGCTGCTGTTCGGCTGGATCGCCGTCTACATGTACGAGGGCGACGCCCCGCTCGCCGAACGCCGGGCGGCCGCGCTCACGCTCGACCGTGAGCTCCTGCGGTCCCTCCTCGGCGACGAGGAGCTGCGCAGCCTCCTCGACCCCGACGTCCTGGCTGATCTGGAGCTGGAACTGCAGCGCCTGACCCCGGGCCGCCAGGCGCGCGGGGTCGACGAGGTGCACGACCTGCTGCGGGTGCTCGGCCCCCTCACCGACCTGGACGTCGCCGTGCGTTGCGCCGAGGGCGTCGACGCCGCAGCGGCCGTCGACGAGCTGCTCCGCGCCCGGCGGGTCATCCGGCTCGGGTTGCCGGTGGGGGAGCGGCTGGTCGCCGCGGAGGACGCCTCCCGGTTCCGTGACGCGCTCGGTGTCGCCCTGCCGCCCGGACTGCCGGCCGCGTACACCGAGCCGGTCGACGACCCGCTCGGCGATCTCGTCGTGCGCTACGCCCGCACCCACGGGCCGTTCACGCCCGACGAGCTCGCCGGCTGGATCGGCGTGCCGCTGCTCCGGCTCACCGCCGTGCTCGACCGGCTCGAGGCCGACGGACGGCTGCTGCGCGGGGGGTTCCGTCCCCGCGGCCACGGCACCGAGCACACCGATCCCGACGTGCTCCGGCAGCTCCGGCGGCGTTCGCTGGCGGCGCTGCGTCGCGAGGTGGCGCCGGTCCCCGCCGCCGTGCTCGGCCGCTTCCTCCCGGCGTGGCAGGGGATCGGCAGCGGCCGGCGGGGCGCCGACGCCGTGGCCGACGCGGTCCTCCTCCTGCAGGGGGCGGCGATCCCGGCGTCGGTGCTGGAACGCGACGTGCTCGCGGCGCGGGTCGCGGGGT
>JBEIGA010000296.1:0-4628 GCA_040382135.1 Acidimicrobiales bacterium | reverse complement strand
GCTCTCGCTGCGGCGGTCGCAAGCATGTTGCGGGTCGAGGTCTCCGACCGCTTCGTGCTCGCCGAGGCGACGCTGGCCGAGGTGCTCGCGCCCGTTGCGCCGTTCGACGTGACCTTTGCCGCCGATGTCCGGGCGATCGATGCCACCGGACGCGAGCGCGTGGTGCAGACGGCCGGGGCGCGCCGGCTGAGTGGGCCGGAAGCGGCGCAAGTGCTGTTCGCCCGCGGTGCCGCAGAGCCGGAGCTGGCTCGAATCGGGCGGAACGCGGCCGTATGGACGGCCGTCGCCGCCCGCCTCGATCGCTCGGCGCCCGAGGCGGCGGCCACCCCCGTGGCGAACGTCGAAGGACTCGTCGGTGCACTGCGGCGCGGTCCGGTCCGTTCGCAACTGGTGCCGGTGGTCGCCGACGTGAGCACGTCGAGCGAGGAGGTACTGCGCCTCGACGAGGCCGAACTGCGTCTCGTCGTCGCCGAGGTCCTGCCCGGGGCAGCGAGCCCCGCCAACGGGTTGGCCCGCCTGCGAGTCGTGAACCCGACAGCTGACCGAGCGCTGCTGAAGGCGGCCGTGGCGAAGATCATGGAGACCGGGCTGAACGTCGTACTGGCCCAGTTGGCGTCGGGGAGCGCGCCCTCGGTGACCCGGGTGGAGCTCGACTCGACGGCGTCGGGCTCGTTGGTCGACGGGCTCGCCGAGGTGATCGGTAGCGTGGAGACGTCGGTAGCCGTCGAGCGGATCGAAGGGGTGCAGGCGACGATCGTCCTCGGCGACTCGTTCCGCCGGTTCCTGGAGGACGCAACAGCAACCGCGACGACCACTGCGCCGGAACCCGGCGTTGCGACCACTTCGAGGAGACCGTGACCGAAGCCGACGACCCCGCCCACCTCGCAGCGCTCGAGCGCGCCGTCGTTGCGGCACGCGCCGCCGACGACAAGAAGGCAACCGACGTCTTGGTGCTCGACGTTGCCAGCATCCTGACGATCGCCGACGCGTTCGTGATCGCATCGGCTTCGAACACCCGTCAGGTGCGCACCATCGTCGACGAGGTGGAGCGTCAGGTCCGAGCCTCGTCCGGCGCAGGGCCGCTACGGGTCGAGGGCCTGGGCGAGATGAGTTGGGTGCTGCTCGACTTCGGCGACGTCCTCGTTCACGTGTTCACCGACGAGCAGCGCCGGTTCTACGACATCGAGCGGCTCTACCGTGACGCGCCGGTCGTGCCCTGGGCCCTTCCGGTGGCGACCTAGCCCGACGTCCCGGGTCGATCGACTCCCGCACCGATCCTGCGGCGCCGCCATAGCGTGGGGATCGGTGATGGATGGATCCACGGACATGGCGGGTCGGCGGATGGAGTTCGGCCCCTTCACCTGGACGGCGGGCGAGCACAGCCCGGCGTTCCGCTTCCGTCATGCCCTTGCGGACGACCCGATGCTGGACCTCGAGGCGATCGCGTTGCTCGCCGACCGTCTCCGGCCGGATCTGATCGAGACGGCCGCATCGGACCGAGGCCGGGTCGAGGCGGGATTCCGCCCGGTCACGTGGCCGGGCCCGGGAGCATCCTCGGCGGTTCGCTCGGTCGCCGAGCGTCGGCTGTGGGTTGCGATCTCCTCGATCGAGGAGGATCCCCTCTACCGAGGGTGGATCGGGGAGCTGTTCGGGGAGTTCCGCGCCGCTGCGGGGATCGCCTCGACAGCGGTCGGGCAGCCGGAGGGGTACCTGTTCGTGAGCGCTGCGAACACGACGGTCCCCTTCCATGTCGACCACGAGAACAACCTTTTCTTCCAGGTGCGAGGACGCAAACAATTCACCGTCGGCTACTTCGCCGACGAGGCGCGCAAGTCCACGGCCTTCGAAGGGATGTACAGCGGCGAGTACGGCGCGGTCGATCACGAGCCCGTCGGCCTCGTCACCCACGACCTCCAGCCGGGGTCCGGGCTCTTCATCGGCCCGGACTGCGTCCACTCGGTCGCGACCGAAGGCGAGCTGTCGATATCGCTGTCGCTCGTCTGGGGCACGCCGGTGCTGCGGCGCTACGCCAAGGTCTACGCCGTCAACCATCACCTACGGCGCCTCGGCCTCGACCCCCGCGCTCCGGGCCGGTCGACCGCGATCGACGCCAGCAAGGCCGCAGCGGCAACGGCGCGGCGAGGGCTTCGATCCTTGACGGAGCGGCGGGCACGCTGAGGGACCGCAGCACGATCCCGTCCGTGGAGCTGAGGGGAATCGAACCCCTGACCTCTTCCATGCCATGGATGGTGCGGGGGTTCTCGGGGGTTCTCGTGACTTCTCGGATGCACTTCTAGAACCGTTGCGGTGCAACGGGATTGGTATTCGTGAGCACTCGGCGATTCTTTCGGGTAGTTCGGGGCTATCGTTCCGGTTGGTCACCCGGTTGGTCACCTGGGGGGCCGGGGAGGTGGGTCACCTCGCCGGAATGCACTCACCTCGTGGCCACCGGTTGCGGGTGCAACTACCTCTCAGAGGCACCCCAGCCGGGCCCGGTTGCACCCGCAACGACTGCCGAGCCCGTCCGTAGAGGAGCCCCGTCCGATGCCTCGCCGCCGCCCGACCAAGCAACCCAACGGAGCGGGCGAGAGGCCTCGCTACAACCGACGCCGTGCCCGCTGGGAGGCCCGCCTCACCCTCGACGGAGGCGAGGCAGGCCGACGGCGCACGCTCGTCACCGGGGCGACCGAGGCCGAGTGTCGGGCCCGCCTCGACGAGCGCCGAGGGGTGATCGCCTCGGGCCTCCCGCTCCGCACCGACACCCTCGCCGACTACCTCACGAAGTGGTGCGAGGGGCGCCTCGCCGCCTCGGGCCAGGAGCCGACGACGAAGGCCACGTACCGGACGATGGTCCACCGCCACGTGGTGCCGCACCTCGGGCGGGTGCGCCTCGACGAGCTGAGCACCGCCCACGTTGACCGATGGGTCGCCACCCTCGGGGCCACGGGCGCCGGTGGGCCCGGCGGGCGAGGCGAATCCCGAGGCGCCTCCCCCTCCACGATCGTGAAGGCCCGCTCGGTCCTGCACATGGCGATCGAGGACGCCCGCCGCTACGGACTCGTCGACCGCAACCCCGTCGCCGACGCCGTGCGCCCGAAGGTCCGCCCGCTCACCGAGCCCCCCGCCCTCGACGAGGGCGAGCTTCGGGCCCTCCTGGCCGAGGTGGGGGACGGGTGGCTCGGGTGCGCCGTGCGCCTCCACGTGGCCACGGGGCTCCGCCCCGGCGAGCTGCTCGGGCTCACGTGGGCGGCGATCGACCTCGCCGAGCACCGGCTCCGAGTCGTGGCGAACCTCCGCAACGACGGCACCCTCGGGCCCACCAAGACCCCGCAGTCGGTGCGGCCGGTGGAACTCGACGAGGGCACCGTGGCGATGCTGCGGCGCCACCACGCCGCCCAGGCCGAGCGCCGCTTCGCCGCCGGGACGCAATGGCCCGCACGCCCGGGCGACATGGTGAACCGCCTCGACGACGGGCGCCCCGTGCTCGTGCCCACCTACCGCCAGGCGCTCGAACGTGCCGCCGCACGGGCGGGGCTCGGGCACGTCAACCCCCACGACCTGCGCCACACGCACGCCTCGCACCTCCTCGCCGCCGGGCTCGCCACGTTCGAGGTGGCCCGCCGCCTCGGCGACTCGGAGCGCACGATCGCCGCCGTGTACGGGCACCTCGTCCGGCCGATGCGAGGCGGGGCCGAAGCGATCGCCGCCGTGCTCGCCCGGGCCGAGCCCGCCCGCACCGGCGAGGTTGCACAACTCCTGAGGTGACCGAGGGGCACGCCACGGGTTGAAGTGGGACTACACGGGTGTAACTTGGTCACCGTGAGTGCTGGCGACCACCGAGCGAGAGATTGGGGCGAGGCGCACCCCTTCGTCCGGTGGTACACGAGGGTCGCCCTACGAGTCCGAGCCGAGGCCGAGCTTCGCCGCATCGAGGGCGACCTCGCCCACCGAAGCGAGTACCTCGCCGGGCTCGATCCGGCCGACGCCGAGCTGATGAGTGCAGTCGCCCGAGTGGTTGCGGGGCTTCGTGCCGAAGCCGCTGCCTATGCCGAGCTGATCGAGACAACCCGCCAGGCTCAGCGTGCCGAGTACCTCCTCGCTCGGGTGAGCAAGCGAGACCTCGCCGCACTCGTCGAGGCGCTTCTCCGTAGCCTCGCCCCCGATCGGCCCACCGAGGCGTGGCCCCGTTGGGCGCTCGCCGATCCGGTTCCCTCCACCGCCGCACCGCCGGGGCGCCTCGTCGCCGCCTCGCCGAACCGCCCGACGGCACCGCCCCGAGCGGCGCTCGCCGACGTGCGGCACCCGTAGCGCCACCACAACGACGAAAGGACGACCGGGCTGGCCGATGCCAGGCGCCCGGTTCGAACCCCCGCACGGTCGCATAGCGCACGAACTCCACCCCTCGGGTTCGAGCCTCGCCCGGTCACACGACGTTGACCACCACCACCGACGGCGCCCCCAGCGGCGCCCGCACCTCCGAACTGCCCGAGGTGCTCACCCGAGCCGAGGCGTGGCAACGCCTCCGCATCGGTCGTTCCACCCTTGACCGAGCGATCGCCGAGGGCCGCCTCCCCGTCGTCCGCCTCGGGCGCCGGGTGCTCATCCGAGCCACCGACCTCGCCCGCCTC
>JBEIGA010000295.1:0-4633 GCA_040382135.1 Acidimicrobiales bacterium | reverse complement strand
GTGGTGCTGGCCGTGGCGCTCGTGGTGTCCGGCCGCGCCGACCGGGCGTGGAGCGCCCAGGCGGTCCCGCCGCCCGACGAGTGGGAGGGGCTGGTGACCCTCGGCGGCGACCCGCGGCCGATCGGTCCTGGGGTGGTGGTGGAGGTGATCGCCGGCGGCCGGCGGTACGAGGCCATGGCCTACGGCGGGGCCGCCGGTCCGCTGCGGCGGATGCTGGCGGGGGAGCGCATCGAGCTGCGCGGCACCGTGGCCCCGCTGCCGCCGGACCGTCCCGATCTCGCCCGCCGGCACCTCGCGGGGCGGATGTCGGTGGAGGGCAGCGGGCTGCGGCTCCCGCCGGCGCCCGTCCACCGGATCGCCAACGGGTTGCGGCGCACGCTGGCCGGCGGGCTCGACCACCTCCCGGACGACCGCCGCGCCCTCGTCACCGGCGTCGTCTTCGGCGACGACCGGGAGCAGACCGAGGCCGACCGCGACGCCTTCCGCGCCGCCGGGCTGTCGCACCTGCTCGCGGTGTCCGGGCAGAACGTGGCGTTCGTCATCGCGCTGGCTGCGCCGCTGCTGCGGCGGGGCACGCACCGGTTCCGGCTGCCGCTGACCCTCGTGGTGCTGGCCGGGTTCGGGCTCGTGACCCGGTTCGAACCGAGCGTGCTGCGGGCCACCACGATGGCCGGTGTGGCTGCGGTGGCGGCGGCCGGGGGCCGCACCGCCGGCGGCATCCGGGTCCTCGCGCTCGCCGTGGTGGCCGTGCTGCTGATCGACCCGCTCCTCGTCGGCAGCGTCGGCTTCCAGCTGTCGGTGCTGGCGTCGGGCGGCATCCTGGTGCTGGCCGGGCCCCTCGCGGCGGCGCTCCCCGGCCCGGGCTGGTTCCGGGAGGCCGCCGCGGTCACCATCGCCGCGCAGTTGGCGGTGGCGCCGCGACTCGTCGCCTTCGACCCCGTGCCGGTGGTCAGCCTGCCGGCGAACCTGCTCGCCGTCCCCGCCGCCGGCCCGATGATGACCTGGGGCCTCACCGGCGGCTTCGCGGCCGGCGTGCTCGGCGGCCTCCCGGCCCGGTTGCTGCACCTGCCCACCGACCTGCTCGCCCGCTGGCTCCAGGCCGTGGCCCACACGTCCGCGGCGGTGCCCCTCGGTGGGTTGACCGCCGTGCACGTCGCGGTCCTGTGGGCGGCGGCCGCGGTGCTGCTCCGACGGCCCGGCCCCGGGGTCCGACGGGCCACGATCGGGGCGGTGGTGCTCATCGTCGTGCACGCCGCGCTGTTCGGTCCGGTGCCCCGCTAGGGTCCGGGGCCGTATGGCTGCAACCCTGCTGGAGCTCGGGTCGGAGCACCGCTTCGACATCACGCACCGGGCGTTGGCGATGGGCATCCTGAACCGCACCCCGGACTCGTTCTACGACGGCGGTGCCTACTTCGACTTCGACGCCTTCCTGCGCAAGGCGGAGCAGCTCGTCGCCGACGGTGCCGACTTCCTCGACGTCGGCGGGGTGAAGGCGGGCCCGGGCCCTGAGGTCACCGAGGACGAGGAGCTCGACCGGGTCGTGCCCGCCGTCGAGGCCCTCGCCGCCCGCTTCGACGTCCCGATCTCGGTCGACACGTTCCGGGCGAACGTCGCCGAGGCCTGCTTCGCCGCCGGCGCCTGCATCGGCAACGACATCAGCGCCTTCGCCGACCCGCGTTACCTGGAGGTCGCCGCCCGCTACGGCGCCTCGGTGGTCTGCACCCACATCCGCCTCGCCCCCCGGGTGCCGGACCCGGAGCCGGTGTACGACGACCTGCACGTCGACGTGCGCACCTTCCTCGAGCGGCGTGCTGCCATGGCGGTGGCCGCCGGGATCCCGCCGCAGCGGGTCATGGTCGACGCCGGTCTCGACCTCGGCAAGTACCCGGCCATGTCGCTCGAGCTGCTGCGCAACAGCGACGACCTCGTCGGCCTCGGGTACCCCGTGTTCCTCAGCGCGTCGAACAAGGGGTTCCTCGGCACCCTGCTCGGGACCGAGGTCGACGACCGCCTCGAGGCCACCTGGGCGGCGCACGCCCTCGGGATCACGCTCGGGTGCCGGATCCTGCGCGCCCACGACGTGCGCGGCACCCGGCGCGTCGCCGACACGATGGCCGCCGTGCTCGCTGCTCGGGACGAGACCCGGGCGGGGTAGGGCCGGTCCGGCGGTGAGCGTCCACCTGCTCCGCGGCGACGATCCCAGCCTGCTGCTCGACGCCGTGGTGCGCACCGTGCGCGAGCTGGTGGGCGACGCCGACCGCAGCCTCGTGCTCGAGGAGCTCGACGAGGAGCGCTACCGCGGCGACGACGGCTTCGACCTCGCCCGCCTCGTCGACGCCGCCCAGACGCCGCCGTTCCTCACCGACCACCGGGTGGTGGTGGGCCGGCACCTCGGCCGCTTCGGCAAGGCCGAGGAGGTGGCGCCGCTGGTGGCCTACCTCGCCGACCCGTTGCCGTCCACGCGCCTCGTGCTGGTGTGGGAGAAGGGCGAGAACCCCCGGCAGGACCGTCTGCCGGCGCTGCCCAAGAGCCTGAGCGCGGCGCTCGAGGCCGCGGGGGCGACCGTCGTCGACTCGTCGGTGCCCGGCGGCAAGAAGGCCGACGAGTGGCTCGCCGACCAGTTCCGGGCCGCCGACGTGAAGCTCTCGGCGTCGGCCCGGCGCATGGTGGGGGAGCGCCTCGGTGAGGATCGGGCCCGGGTGGTCCACGTGCTCGAGACGCTCACCGGGGTGTTCGGCCCGGGTGCCGAGCTCGACGTGGACGAGGTGCGGCCGTTCCTCGGCGACGCGGGTGCGGTGCCGCCGTGGGAGCTGACCGACGCCATCGATGCGGGCGATGTGCCTGCGGCCCTCGACAAGCTGCACCGCATGCTGGGCGCCGGCGATCGCCACGCGCTGCAGCTGATGGCGACCCTCCACGGCCACTACGCCCGGATGCTGCGCCTCGACGGGGCAGGGGTCCACGACGAGAAGGCCGCTGCGGCGGTGCTCGGGATGAAGGGTTCCACCTTCCCGGCCAAGAAGGCGCTGACCACGGCCCGCAAGCTCGGGGGCGAGAAGATCGCCCGGGCCATCACCCTGCTCGCCGGCGCCGACCTGGACCTGCGCGGCGTGAAGGCGTGGCCCGACGAGCTCGTGCTCGAGGTCCTCGTCGCCCGCCTCGCCGCCCTCAGCCGCCGCTGACCGGGCAGGTGCCGAGGGCGTCCGGTCCGGGAGTTGTTCGACCTCGCAGCCGATCCGTGAACGTCAGTCCTCGGGGTGGAGGGCGAAGGTGCGCCAGCGGTCGTCGAGGTTCCACTCGGCGATCCAGTGCGCCAGGTAGGCGGCATCGAGCGCCACGCCGGCTTCGAGGATCGAGCGGATGTCGTCCCGGTCACGAGGTCGCCATGCGATCAGCTTGTGGAGGACGACGTCCTCGGCGGTCAGGACGTGATCGACCGCACGGTCGAGGGCCACCGCCTGGTACTCCACGACAGGGAGGAGGACGTCGATTGTGGCCGGACCCCGGTGGCAGCGGATGAGGTGGGGCGGTTCGCCCTCGTCGGCGAACACCGTCACCTCGTAGCCGGCTCGCTGCAACGCGCCGACCAGCGAGTCGTGGTGCCGGGCCATGGTGTCCAGGTCGGTGGTGAAGCGCGGCGTCGCCCGGTAGCGGTTCGCTGCGAGCGCCCCGACGACGGTCCAGTCGAGGTCGAGGGACTCGAAGACCTCAGCGATCGATGCGAGCCATGCCGAGGGATCGTGCTCGTGCATAGAGGCCTTCCTCCGGTGGCCGATCGTCGAGTGGCTCGAGCCCGTGCGCAATCCGATCGGCGTTGATGACCTCGAGCAGTGCGCGTCGTTGCTCGGGCGAGCCGCGCTCGTCGGTCTCGCCGGCGGCGAGGTCCCGGCCGAGCCGCTGCATCTTCGCCCGGTCGCGCTCACTGACCACCCGACCAGCGTACTTTTCGTCCAGGGCTCGCCGCTCGCAGCACTGGAGCCCGCGCTCTCAGCAATCGGCCATGGCGTCGAGCGCTGCGCAGATCTGCTGGTGGCCGGCGACGCCGAGCTGTCCGAGCCTTCGTGTCAGGACCGCTTTCGGCACAGCGGTGAGGTTGTCGAAGCTGGCGACGCTGTCGTGGTCGATCCCTTCGGCCACCCCGACCGGGATGCAGGTGGGGATGGCCCGGATGGTGCTCGTCACGGGCGCGACGATGACGTTGTTGAGGACCGGGATGACGTCGTTGCGGGAGACGACGAGGACGGGACGCCGCTTCCGGTTCGGCGTCTCCATGAGCCAGAGCTCGCCCTGGGCTACCAAGGCTCCGCCTCGGTGAGGGCGATGGCGTTCGCCATCGCGAGCTCGTCGTCCTCGGCGGTCTGTGGATGCTCCTGGTACGACGCGGCGATGTCGGCGCCGACTCTGGCTCGGCGGGTCAGGTCTGCGAGGTGGTGGACGCCCCGGCGGATGACCGCCGAGCGGCTGTCCCCGACGCCCTGTGCGACGAGGTCGTCGATGAGGGCGAGTTCGTCGTCGCTGAACCGGGTCGGCACCGGCGTCGTCATACCGGCCACTCTACGTTCCGTAGAACAGAAGTCGCGCGGATCGAGATTCGGGATCGCCCGGCCCGAAAACGTCGTACTGGCCGGTGTTC
>JBEIGA010000294.1:0-4693 GCA_040382135.1 Acidimicrobiales bacterium | reverse complement strand
GCACGTTGGAGCCGGAACCGGCGATGCGCACCGTGGTGATGCGGGTCGCCGCCTCGAGATCGACCTGGAGGAAGGACTCGACGCCGGTGCGTGTGCCGGTGATGGCCGAGGTGGCCGCCAGCCCGTCGACGGCGAACGACGCCGGGTTGGCGGCGCCGACGGCCGGGTCCATCGAGGTCGCAGCGCCGAGCGCCCAGTTGCGACCGTCCGCCGGGCCGGCGGAGGCGTCGGTGCGCACGAGGTGCTGGAAGCCGGCGAACAGCCCGCCGAGCAGGACCAGGCCGAGCAGGGCTCCGGTGAGCCCCCGTGTCGGGCGCCCTTCCCGGAGCGATCGCCTGATGGTCGACATCTCCGCCGACTAGACCGCGTAGCCGCTCGCCACGCAGGCCTCGAGGAAGCGCGTGATGGCCGGCGCAGGATCCTCGGCCGTGCTCGCCTCCTCGAGTGCCGGCACGGCAGCGCCGATCGCAGGCTCGTCGGCCTCGCCGGCGCGGGCGATGGCCTCCGCCAGGTGGGACTGGTAGGCGCCGGGATCGTCGGCGTCCCAGGCGTCGATCGCGAACTCGACGTTGGCGCAGGCGAGCGCGGCGGCCTCGGAGATCGGCGTCGGTTCGGGCGCGCCCTCCTCGGCCGGGCCCTCCTGCACGACCGGCGCGTCCACGACGATGCTCCCGGAGAGCGGGGCGCGGCCAGTGCCCCCGTCGTTCCCCGGCTCCGGCGCACCGTCCGTGCCCGTGGCGGTCGTGGTGGTGGTGCCCCCGTCGAGGTCGCCGCCCCCGAGGTCGCCGCCGGTCGGTCCACCGGTGCCACCGTCACTGCCGGCGCCGGGTGTGGTGGTCGAGGTCTCGGGTGCAGCGGTGAAGTCGTCGACGGCGTCCTCCGTCCCGTCGTCCCCGAGGAGGGTGACGGAGCCGACGGCGACCAGCAGCACGCCGGCGGCGGCGAGCAGGGCCAGGGCGGCCCGGTGGCGCTGCTTCAGGAAGGATGGCACGGGTGACCTCCGGGACGGCTGCAGGCTCCGCTCGCCCGCGCGACTCCTGTCGGCAGGGACCCCGGGGCCCATGAGGAGCGACGGCGCACGGTCTCAGGCGGCTCGCAGGGTGAGGGTGCGCCGCAACGACGGCACGGCTGCGAGGACGGCGACCTGGAGGGCGAGGCCGACGCACCCGCCGACCATCGCACCGGCGAGCCCCTCCGGGACCACGCGATCGACGAGGAGGACGCCGGCGGTGTGGGTCCCGATCGCCACCGCGGTCAGCTGCAGCGCGATGGAGCCGGTCCCGAGGATCCCCTCGGACCGGTGGATCTCCACGACCGCCAGCACCCGCATCACCACGATGGCGGTCGACCAGGCGATCGCCGCGCCGAGGGCCCCGTGGTCCGGGACCAGCAGCACGATGAGCACCACGTCCGTCGCGACGGCGACCAGGTGGTTGACCAGGGAGCGGACGCTGCGCCCGGTCATCATGACGAGCACGTCCCCGGGGCCGAGGGTGACGGCGACGGCGAGGCCGAGCGACAGCACGGCCAGGGCTCCGGCAGCGTCGCCGAACTCGGGGCCGAACACGGAGAGGACGTCGGCGCCGGACAGCGAGAGGTGGACGGCCACCGGCCAGAGCAGCGTGACGGTCAGGTTCGTGACGGCCTTCGCCACCTTGGCGACGGCGGCCCGGTCGCCGCGGGCGTGGGCGGCCCGCAACTCGGGCGCAGCGGCCTGTGCCACGGCGTGCATGCCCACGACCGCGACGTTCGTGAGTCGGTTGGCGGCCGCGTAGAGAGCGGTGGGCACCGGGCCGCTCATGGCCGAGATGAGCACGATGTCGAGGCGCTCGAGCGCCCCGGCGGCGGTGTCCGCCACGGCCCGGGGACCGGTGAAGGCCCAGAACCGTCGCCACGGCGCAGCCCGCCACGCCGCGGTGGTGGGTCGCCCCAGCCGCCGGACGAGCTCGAGCGAGGCGCCGACGGGCAGGACCCAGACGGGCACGGACCACAGGGCGACGAGCGTCGCGTCGCCGGCGTCGAGGGCCAGTCCGCACGCGACGGCGACGAGTTGGGCGAGCGGCCGGACGATCTGCCCCCAGCGCACCGTGGGGGCCATGGTGCCGAGCCCCCTGGTCGCACCCAGGAGCACCTGGCCGACGATGAACGGCGGCACGGCGATGGACGCGACGAGGAGGAGGTCGGCGTGGGACCGGTCGCCGAGGAGCAGCCCGGCGAGCGGTCCGGCCGCCGCCGCCATGGCCGCTGCGGCCACGACCGAGAGGACGCCGGGCGGGAGGATCGCTGCCGCGACGACCCCCCAGCGGTCGGTGGCCGACGCGGTCCGGCCGGCGAGCGCGTAGACGCTCCCGTGCTCGGCGCCGAGCTTCAGCAGGCTCGCGAGGAGCAGGGCGATGTTGGTGACGGCGAGCAGCACGCCCGCCCGGCCGGCGCCGAGCGAGTTGGTCAGCAGCGCGACGATCATGAACGCCGACGCGGCGTTGACCAGCGACCCGGCGAGGTTGAGCCCGCCGCCGCGCATGCTGCGGCGGACCGCCTCCCGGTCCCCGGCGGGGTGGGTGGTGGTCCGGAGCGGCGGCGGGGCGGCGGGAGCGGTCACGGTCGGAGCGGGCTCGGGGATCGGGTGCGGGGCCGATCCGGCCCGATCAGGGCCTCGTCCAGTCGAAGCGCTCGCCGAGCAGGTCGAAGAGCGCCTCGTTGCTCTCCTCGAACGCGACGGCGAGCCGGCGGCGGATGTCGTCGTCCATGCTCGG
This sequence comes from Acidimicrobiales bacterium, assembly GCA_040382135.1. GTDB lineage: Bacteria > Actinomycetota > Acidimicrobiia > Acidimicrobiales > JBEIGA01 > JBEIGA01. Next base: position 1,940 of record JBEIGA010000294.1, on the reverse strand, counting down.
GTAGCGGTATCCGTTGCGGTCGTCGCCCTCGTCGAGCTGGACGGGCCGGGTGCCGAGCCACTCCGTCACCTGGGCGAGCACCACGTCGGGCCGGGCGTAGAACCGCTCGGACGGCACGACCAACACGCGCGCGCGGGGGAAGCGGGCGAGGACACGGGCCACCTGTTCGGCGTAGCGGCCCTTCGCCACGTAGCTGTGGTGCTCGTGGGTGGCGCTGTAGTACCGCTCGTCGGCAGCCATCCGCTCGTCCTCGCCTGCGAGCCGGGCCTCCTCCGCGTCGAGCGCCTCGGCGAACCCGAGGTGCTCGTGGCCGTGGGCCGTGGAGTGCACCCAGTGGGACTGGGCGCGGGTCACCGGATCCCGGAGCATCAGCAGGATGCGGGTGTCGGGGAGCTCGTCGGCGATGCGGTCGATGGCGAACGGGTGGAACAGGTAGTACGGGCAGGCGTCGTAGACGAGGAACGTCTCGCCCTCGCGCTGCTCCACCCGGCGGGCGTGGGCCTCGGTGGGGAACTGCGACCGGTACCAGTCGAAGCCGCGCCAGTGGTTGTACGAGAAGTAGTGCGCGCCCTTGCCCATGCGGGGGCGGGCGATCACGGGCGAGCGGTGCAGCGCGGCGGTGAGCGCCGTGGTCCCGCTGCGCTGGGCGCCGGCGAGCACCATGTCGGGGAGGCGCCGCTGGGCGGCGGTGGCGAGGGCGTAGCGGTTGACCACCGCCTTGGCCGCTGCCTTTGCCTCGCGGATGCCGGGCTTGGTCGTGACCGGGTGGGTGACGGCTCGCTTCCAGAGGGTGCCGTTGGTGTCGCTGGTCGCGGTGCTCACGGTGCGGGGACCTCCGTGGGTGCGGCGGACGTTCGTGGGGTGGCGAGGACTGCGGCGGCGAGGACCGTTGCGGCCCGTTCGGCCAGGGAGCGGTCGGCGTCGCCTGCGGAGGGGTCCGCAGCGCGCCGCAGGGTGTCGACGAGGTGCAGCAGGTACAGGTCCTCGCCAGTGAGGCCACCACTGCGACCACGTGCAGCGAGGTCCGCCGACCGTCGCCGCGACCGGTCGAACGCCGCGGGCGTGTCGAAACCGAGCAGGTGGGTGGCGGTCTGCGTCTCGCCGCGTAGGACGTCGAGGCCCTCGGGAGTCCCGTCCAGGGCGTACTCCCAGTCGATCAGTCCGACGGCGCCGCGCGAGCGCACCACGTTCCAGGGGGAGAGGTCGCCGTGGGCGAGGCCGGCCACCAGCTCACGTCCCGCCCAACGGTCGAGCAGGTCCAGCGCGGCCGCGTCGGTGACGGTGTCGAGGACCGCCTGCGCCCAGGGGGTCTCGCCCAACCGCACTCGTCGGGCGGTCCCGAGCGCGTCCGTGACCTCCGCGCCGAGCGCGGCGAGGTCGTCGGCGCGCCGCCTGCCGATGGCGCTGCTGGGCAGGTTCCCGACGACGGCGACGAGGCGAGTGGCGGTCTCGATGCGGCCCAGCACGGGTGGGGTGCGCAGCCGCCCGGCGCTCCCCCCGAGTCGCGTGAGGTGATCGAGCTCGTGGCCGACGAGGGCCCGGGTGACCGCATCGTGGCCGACCTTGGCGAACCCGGCGACGCGACCGTCGGTGTGCAGGACCTGGACGACGACCTTCCGGTTGCCGCGGGGCGGACCCAGGGTGAGGGCGAAGCGCGGGTCGTCGACCCCGAGCATCGCCGCCGTCTGTGCCAGGACCGGTGACGGCCGATCGTCGCGTTGCGCCACGGGGACGAGGAACCGGCCGGGTGCGAGCGGCGTGAGCGCAGCCGCCGCGATGCGGGTTGCCCGCTCCCGGACGGCGTGGCCGTCGTGGTGGCGACGGAGGGCGGCGCGGAGGGCGGCGCGGGGAGCGGCCGGTACGAGGAGGCGCGGGCCGTCGGGCCCCACCGTGGCGAACCAGTCGGGTCGCTCGCCGGCGGTGGCCGGACCGAGCCCCGG
>JBEIGA010000293.1:0-4697 GCA_040382135.1 Acidimicrobiales bacterium | reverse complement strand
GCCGATCTCCTCGTCGGTCACGCCGGGCACGCCCTCGATGGGCACGAAGGTGTCGCGGTCGCCGCCGTCGGTGGCCTCGGTGGTCTCGGTGCTGCCGTCGTCGGCGGCCTCGGTGGTCTCGGTGGCGCCGTCGTCGGCGGCGGCCTCGGTGGTGTCCGGGGCGGCCGTGGTGTCGGCGCTCTCCTCGTCGTCGGAGTTGCCGCACGCGGCGGCCAACAGGGAAAGGGCGACGAGCGCGGTGAGCGCCCGGCCCCATCGACGGGTTCGACGGTGCATGGAAGACCCCCAGGAGGTGAACGTCCGGTGGCGGAACGATGTCGACACGGACGTTAGCAGGAGTGATGTGCCCGATGTCGCAGATGGAGAAGAAGATTCTCATCGACGGAAATCAAGTTCACAACGGCTCGTCGGCCGTCGGGGGCACCAGGCCCTAGGGTGCGTCCAGAAGCGTGTGCCGAGGAGCCCCTCCATGGATCAGACGACAGCAGACCGACCGTTGCGGGTCGTGCAGTGGACCACGGGCAACGTGGGGCGGCGTTCGGTGATCGCCGTCGCCCGCAACCCGCACCTCGAGCTGGTGGGCTGCCACGCCTGGTCGGCCGACAAGGTCGGGGTCGATGCCGGCACCCTCGCCGGGATCGAGCCGCTCGGCGTCGTCGCCACCGACGACGTGGACGCCCTGCTGGCGCTCGCGCCCGACTGCGTCGTCTACAACCCCAAGTTCCCCGACGTCGACGAGCTGGTCCGCATCCTCGAGGCCGGCGTGAACGTGGTGTCCACCTCGGCGTTCATCACCGGCCACTGGATGGGTGCCGACCGGCAGCGCATCGCCGACGCGTGCGAGCGGGGCGGCAGCTCGATGTTCGGCACGGGCATGAACCCCGGCTTCGCCAACCTGCTCGGCCTGGTGTCGGCCCAGCTGTGCGAGCGGATCGACTCGATCTCGGTGCTCGAGTCGGTCGACTCGACCGGCTACGACTCGCCGGAGACCGAGCTGAAGGTCGGGTTCGCCCGGCCGATCGACGATCCGGACCTGCAGGCCATGACCGCCGACGGCACGGCGGTGTTCGGCGACGCCGTCCACTACATGGCCGAGGCGCTCGGCCTCGAGCTCGACGACGTGCGGTGCGTGGCCGAGTACGCCCAGACCACCGAGGACCTCGACCTCGGCTCGTGGGCCATCCCGGCGGGATGCGTCGCCGGGGTCGCGGCGTCCTGGCAGGGCGTGGTGGGCGACCGGGTCGTGATCGACCTGAAGGTCCGCTGGCGCAAGGGGCAGACGCTCGACCCGGACTGGCGCATCGAGCACGGCTACGTCGTGGAGATCCAGGGCATGCCGTGCGTGCGCACCAAGCTCGAGGTGTACCCCCCGAAGGACTTCGTCGCCCACAGCTTCCAGGACTTCATGGTCCTCGGCATGGTGATGACCGGGCTGCCCGCCATCAACGCCATCCCGAGCGTCGTCGCGGCCGCACCCGGCATCGTGACCTACAACGACATCCGGACCGTCAACCCGACGGGCTGGGTCCCGGCGGGCTGACCGGCCAAGAACCAGGGGGGAACCGAACCGTGCACCAGACGATCATCTCGGCGGACTGCCACGCCGGCGGCAGCCACGTCCAGTACCGGGAGCACCTCGACCCTGCGTACCACGACGCCTTCGACGCCTGGCGTGGCAGGTACCAGAACCCGTTCGAGGACCTCCGGGACGAGCGGCGGTTCCGCAACTGGGACGACGAGATGCGCAACGGCCAGCAGGAGGCCGACGGGGTCGTCGCCGAGGTCGTCTACCCGAACACCGTCCCACCGTTCTTCCCGAGCTTCGTGCTCTTCGCCCCGCCGCCCAAGCCCGAGGACTACGAGCTCCGGCTGGCCGGCATCCGGGCCCACAACCGCTGGCTCGCCGAGTTCTGCGGGCGCTTCCCCGAGCGGCGCGCCGGCGTCGGTCAGATCTTCCTGAACGACGTCGACGACGCCATCGAGGACGTCCGCCGCATCGCCGACCTCGGCCTGCGGGGTGGGGTGCTGCTCCCGAACGTCCCGCCCGACGTGAAGTGGGTGGAGCCGCTCTACTCCCGGGCCTACGACCCCCTGTGGGCCGAGATCGAGCGGCTCGGGCTCCCCATCAGCGTCCACGGCGGCACCGGTTCGCCGAACTACGGCCGCCACGACGCCGCCCAGCTCGTGTTCCTCGGCGAGGTCTACTTCTACTCCCAGCGCCCCCTCGTCCACCTGATCCTCGGCGGTGTGTTCGAGCGGTTCCCGGGGCTGCGGTTCGTCATGGCGGAGCTCGGCTGCTTCTGGGTTCCGGAGCTGCTCGAGGCGCTCGACATCCAGGTCGACCGCATCCGCACCACCGGCCGCACCGGCGAGCTGCGCTGGGGCGAGGAGAGCAAGCTGCCCCGGCTGCCGTCGGAGTACTTCGAGCAGAGCTGCACCATGGCGGTCAGCCAGCCCCGTCCCGCCGACGTGACCGCCATGCACCAGCTCGGCTTCCACAAGGTGATGTGGGGCAGCGACTACCCCCACGACGAGGGCACCCACCCGTACACCCGTGAGCACCTGCGGCAGGTGTTCCACGGGGTCGACCGGGGCGACCTCACCCGGGTGCTGTCGGGGACGGCGGCCGACGTCTACGGGTTCGACCTCGACGCGCTCGCCCCGCTCGCCGAGCGGTTCGGTCCCACGGCCGACGAGCTCGCCGAGCCGCTGCTCGAGCTCCCGGACCCGCCGAACGAGGCGCTGATCCGTGGCACGAGCACCCGCTACTCGGGCTGAGCCCCCGGGGGGGACCGCCCGGCTCAGTGCTCGCGGTGGTCGTCGGGCGCGGCCTCGGCCTCGCCCAGCAGCACCGTCTTGAGCACCTTGCCCGAGCCGTTGCGCGGCAGCAGCTCCTCGCGGATCTCCCACACCGTCGGCACCTTGTACGCCGCAAGGGTCTCCCCGCAGAAGGCGGCGAGCCCGGCGGTGTCGATGGTGGTGCCGGGTTGGGGGACGACGATCGCCTTCACCTCCTGCCCGTGCTCGGCGTGGTCGCTGCCGACCACCGCCGACTCGCGCACGGAGGGGTGGGCGTCGAGCCGTGCCTCGACCTCGATCGGGTACACGTTCTCGCCGGAGCAGATGATCATGTCCCGCGCCCGGGAGTTGATGAACAGCATCCCGTGCTGCAGGTGGCCGATGTCGCCGGTGTCGAGGAACCGGTCGCGGAACAGGGCATCGGCGGTGGCCCCGGGGTTCCGCCAGTAGCCGAGGAAGTTGTAGGCGCTCTGGGACATGACCCGGCCCTGGACCCCGTCGGGGACGGGCCGGTCGTCCTCGTCCCAGATCTCGATGCGGACCGTGGTCAGGGCCCGACCGGCGCTCAGGGGGTGCCGCTCGTACTCCATGCCGAAGTTGCCCGACGAGGGGCAGACGGTCTCGGTGGAGCCGTAGCCGTTCGACAGGCTCTGCCCCACGTTGGGGAACGCCGCCTGCATCTCGGCACGGACGGCGGGGCTGGTGGGGCCCCCGCCGAAGGACACCTGGCGGAGGCTCGAGACGTCGTACTCGGCGAAGCGCGGGTGGTGGATCACCCGCGGGCCGGTGCCACCGATCGGTGACCACGAGGTGACGCCCTCCTCCTGGATGAGGCGGAGCACGTCCTCCGGGTCGAACCGGCCGCGGCGCAGCACCAGCCGCATCCCGAGGGGCAGGCCCATGAGCACGCCGCCGAAGAGGCCCGAGACGTGGAACATCGGCGAGGTGAGGAGGGTGACGTTGCGCGCCAGAGGCGCAGGCGGGGTCGGCTCGAGTCCGAGCGCCTCGGCCTGCATGGCGGTCGCCCGCCCGCGGACCGCGCCGCTCGCCATGTTCACCTGGACGAAGCCGACGAGGCCGCGGTGGGAGATGAGGGCGCCCTTCGACCGGCCGGTGGTGCCCGAGGTGAACAGGACGAGCGCCGGATCGTCCTCGGCGATGGGGGTGTCCGGCAGGGCAGCGTCGGGGGCGTGGCCGACGAGGTCGGCCCAGGCGTCCTCGAACGCCACGACCGGGCACTCGAGGTCGAGCCCGGCCACCCGCTCCAGGCGGCGGGCGTCGCCGAGGAGCAGCTTCGGTTCGGTGAGCTCGGCACCGTGCCGGATCTCCTCGGTGGTCCACCACCCGTTGAACGCGCACACGATGGCGTCGAGGGCGGTGACCGCCCAGAAGGTCACGGCGTACTCGGGGCAGTTGGCCGCCAGGATCGCGACGCGGTCCCCGGGGCCGATGCCGTAGCGGTCGGCCAGCGCTGCTGCGACCGAGGCCACCTGCGACCGCAGCTCGGCCCGGGTCGTGGTGACCCCGTCGATGGTCAGGTAGCCGAGGTCGGGCATGCGATCGGCGGCGTCGGCGAGCATCTCCCGGAGCGAGCGCTGCCGGGTGCGGAACACCGGCAGCGGCGTGCTCAGCACGTCCTCGACGACCACCTCGAACGGGGAGCCGGGTCCGGTCACGGCGGCCAGCGCGGCGAGGTGGATCTCGTGCAGCTCGGCGTCGGTCAGCTCACGCGTCATGGCGCCGGAGGCTAGGGCCCCCTCCCCCCTCTGTCTGTTCCGGCCCCCCTCCGTGTCGGGGGGGGTTGGGGGACCCCCCCGGGCCGGGAGTGAGCCCGAACAGGGGGGGGGCGGGGGGGCAGCAGCAGGGGTTGGCACACGCCGCCCGCGGGGGGGGGGGGG
>JBEIGA010000292.1:0-4709 GCA_040382135.1 Acidimicrobiales bacterium | reverse complement strand
GTTTTTTGTTGTTGGGCGGGCGGGCGCTCGCGGCCCCTCCGCGCGGGCCCGCTCCGTCGGTCGGGGGGGGTGGGGCAGCATTGCTTGTTGCACCCCCCCCGGCCAGTTCGATCGGGGAGGCGCCGCCGGAGCGGCGGCGGCGGGGGGGTCAGGCGCTGACGCTGGTGCCGCCGAGCTCGAAGTCGTCGAGGGTTATGGCCTCGACGTCGGCGGCGAAGCGGTCCATCGACCACGGGTACTGGGTGACCATGCGGCCGGAGTCGCTCAGGTAGTAGTGGCTGCAGCCGCCCTTCCAGACCTCGACCCCGTCGAGCGCGACCTCGAGCTCGGCGTTGTAGGCGTCCATCACGTCCCGGCGCACGTCGATCCAGTCGACCCCGGCGTCGTCCATCTCGCGCAGGATGCGGGCGGCGAACCGCGACTGGTTCTCGATCATCGGGATCAACGAACCCTGGTTGGTGTTCGGGCCGTAGAGCATGAAGAGGTTGGGGAAGCCCGTCGTGACGATGCCCTTGTAGGCCTGCGCCCCGTCGGCCCAGGCCTCGGTGAGCGGGTCACCGCCCCGGCCGGTGATCGGGATGCGGGAGGCGAACCTGTCGACCTCGTACCCGGTGGCGAGCACGATGACGTCGACCTCGCGCTCGGTGCCGTCGGCGGTGACGATGCCGGTCGGGGTGATGCGTTCGATGCCGTCGGTGACGAGCTCGACGTTCGGGCGGTTGAAGGTGGGGTAGTAGTCGTTCGAGAAGAGCGGCCGCATGCAGCCCCACGGCGTGGTGGGGGTGAGCTTCCGGCGGACCTCGGGGTCCTCGACGACCTCGATCGCACAGGCGGCGACCCACTCGGCGGCGCCGTTGATCTCCGGGTTGGAGAACGGGACGCTCGAGGTGAGGAACGCCATGATCCCGTCGTGGTAGGCCTGCAGCGCGGCCGGGTCGCCGAACAGCTCGAGCTGCTCGGACGTGTGCTCGACGTCCTCCTTCGGCAGCACCCAGTTCGCCGACCGCTGGAACACGTGCAGCTGCCCGGCCACCTTGGCGAGCTCGGGGATGGATTGGACCGCGCTCGCCGCGCTGCCGATGACGGCGACCCGCTTGCCTGCGAGGTCGACCGACGGGTCCCAGGCGCCGGTGTGCATGGCCACGCCCTGGAAGGAGCCGAGGCCCTGGATGTCCGGGTACTTCAGGGCGCCGAACATGCCCTGGCCGCTGATCACGGCGTCGGCCTCGACGACCTCGCCGGCGTCGGTGGTGACGCGCCAGACCCCGGCGTCGTCGTCCCATACAGCCGAGGCGATCCCCGTGTTGAGGCGGATGTGCGGCCAGAGGTCGAGGTCGTCGACCGTCTTGCGCATGTACTCGAGGATCTCGGGCTGCGCGGCGTACGACCGTGACCAGGACGGGTTCAGGGCGAAGGTGAAGCAGTAGACGTGGCTCCACACGTCGCAGGCCAGGCCCGGGTAGCGGTTGCGCTGCCAGGTGCCGCCGACGTCGCCGTCGCGCTCGAAGAGGGTGAAGTCCTCGTAGCCCGCCTGGCGCAGGTAGTAGGCGGCGCTGATGCCGCCGGGCCCGGCGCCGATGATGGCGATCCGGCGTCCCCTCCCCGTGGTCGGTGTGCTCGACGAGTTGCTGGATGCGACCGGTTCCGACATGCGCGGGAATGTAACCCCGACGCAGCACTCGGGCCACGGCGGGTCCGGGCGCTGCGCCCGGCGGCTACTCGCGGAAGCGCCACGCGAGGTGGCGCCGCCGGAGCTCCATGGTCTCGCGGCGTTGCGCCGGGGTGACCGGACCGTGTTCCAGGTCGGCGGCGGGGAGGACCGACGTCGTCGGCGAGGGCGGAGCGGCGTCGTCGGTGCCGGGCCAGAACCAGCGGTAGATGAGCATGCCGTGGCGGCGGCCGCCGGTGTCGAGCCAGTTGGGCCAGCCCGGGTCGGTGCCCCCCACCGCGAGCCGGACGCGCCCGTCGGTGAGCGTCACCTGGGTCTGGTTGAGCGAGGTGATCCGCTCGTGCAGGTCGAGGTGCTCGAAGGTGCCCATGGGGTACAGCTGGAAGCTCCAGTAGCGGGCGTCGGGGAGGTCGGTGTCGATGACCAGCGCCTCGTCGTGGTCGAGCTCCCAGTACAGGTGCAGGTACTGGGCGAGCTGCAGGCCCTTCGCCCCGTGGTGCGACGGCAGGAACGCGTTCAGCGGTCCGGAGTCCCGACCGTCGTTCATGTAGCCGTTCCAGTACGTGACCGAGTGGTCGATGCTCGCGAGCGCGTCCTCGATGCGCGCCGCGAGTACGGCGTCGGTGACCGGCGGTGCGAGGTCGGGCGCGTCGAGGCACTCGACGGTGAAGGTCGCCGGCTCCTCCGCCTGCCAGTCGAGGTAGTACTCGCGGACCGTGGCGAGGATCACGCCGTCGGGGATCGGGATGCCCTCGTCCCCGCCGAGCAGGAGCTCGAACGGCTCGCCGCGGCGGAACCCCAGTTCCGATGCCGTGAGGTCGACGACGGTGGTGCCCTGCTGGTGCATGAAGGCCGTGCGCAGCGTCATGAGCCAGTCGTCGCAGCCGTGCATGTGGCCGGCGATGCGGTAGCGGTGCGCCGGGTCGAGCCGGACGTGGCGGTAGGTGTTGTCGGCGTTCGGTCCGCCGTAGCGCCCGACCAGGTCCTGCTGGCGGTGCCAGGCCGGCCGGGTGGGGTCGGCGTGGAAGACGTACCAGCCCAGCCAGTTGACCGTCTGGTCGAGGACGTGGGTCAGCATCTCGATCGGCTCGGTCGTCTCGTATCCCTCGCCGAGCACGACCTCGCCGAGCTCACCCAGCCGGGCGCACAGCCGCTGCCACGCCTGCAGCGATGCGCTGACATCCCCCATCGTCACCACGCTCCTCGTCGGCCGGACACCGGACCATCGGATGGCCTGGAGACTGCCACACCCCGGCAGCGCCGGCCGAGGGCCGCCCGGCGTGACGGATGGCGGGCGTCAGCTCAGCGCGTCGAAGGCCCGGGTGAGCGGGTCCTCGTAGTCGGGCGTGGGCGCCTCGACCTGCTGCACCACGAGCGTCATCGTGGTCCCGACGCTGGGGCAGCTCACGGCGACGGTGCCCCCGTAGCCCGAATGGGTGAAGCACGGCTCGCCGTCGGGGCCCGGGTACAGGAAGATCCCGAGCCCCTCGCCCTCGCCGTTGTCGGTCGTCATCTCGGCGAGCGTCGCCGGGTCGTCGAACACCTCGCCACCGAAGAGGGCGTGGAAGAACTCGCTCACCTCCCGCGTCGTCGAGACGATCCCGCCCCCGCCGTACATGTCCTGGCCGGGGTCGATGGCGGTGTAGTCGAGCGTGCCGATGTACTGGTGACCGAGGGGGCGGTCGGGCTCGGCGCGGTCGAGGCGCTCGACGAAGGTGTCGGTGAGGCCGAGTTGCTCGAAGCCGAGCAGCTCGCTCAGGGCTGCGCCGTAGCTGGGTACGTCCATCACCTGCTCGAGCAGGTCGCCGAGCAGCACGTAGCCCGTGTCGCTGTAGTGGAACTCGGCCCCCGGCTCGGAGAGCGGGTCGTAGTTGTCGACGGCGAACTGCACCTCCAGCTCACGGTTCCACTGGAAGGTCGGGTCGGCCTCGATCAGCTGCTGGAACCTCCCCTCGTAGTTCTCCTCGTACCCCGCGTAGTCGGCGATGCCGGAGCGGTGGGTCAGCAGGTGGCGGACCGTGATCGCGTCGACGTCGTAGCCGTCGCCCCGCAGCATGTCGAGGAGGTCCGGGGAGAGGTGCTCGCTGATCGCGTCGTCGAGCGTCAGGCGGTCGAGCTCGACGAGGCGCAGGACCGCTGCGGCGACGAAGGTCTTGGTCACGCTGGCGATCCGGACCGGGGTGTCGACCCGCAGGGGATCCGTGCCGCTGAGCTCGAGCGTGCCGACCGCTGCGCCGCCGGTGTAGTCGGGTGAGATCACCCACATCAGGTGACCGGGGGAGTTCGGGTACTCGGCGACGGCCTCGGTCAGCCACTGCGTCAGGACGTCGTCGGTGAGCAGAGCGCCACCGGCGGTTTCGGTCGTCGGAGACGACGAGGCGGGCGACGACGAGGCGGGCGACGACGAGGCGGGCGACGACGAGGTGGGCGACGAGGAGCTCGTCGGGTTCGAGCCGCACGCCACGCAGACCACGAGGACGACGGCGACCACATGGTGTCGCACGATCCGGAGCATGCGAGCGACCGTACCCGGCGGGACGCCCTGGCTGCGCTGCTCGCCGGCTCATGACAGGCCGACGCCGCGGCCGACGGCGGCGAGCTTGTCCGGGTTGAGCACCAGGTACTGGCGGGCGACCCGCCCGTCGCGCACCTCGAGCGCGTGGACCAGGAACGGGCGGCCGTCGACCGACACGAGCATCCCGGGTGCGCCGTTCACCAGGACCGGTTCCACGTCCCCGCCCTCCGGCAGGCGACGGAGCACGTTCACGACGAAGCGCGCGACCCGGTCCGGGCCGACCACCGGGCGGCGTGCGGCGCGGCGGTGCTGCCCGCCGTCGCTCGTGAGCACGGTGTCGGGGTGGAGCAGGGCGTGCACGGCGTCGACGTCGCCGGCCATCACCGCCGCGGCGAACGCCGCGGCGACGGCGAGCTCCTCGGCCGGTCGGGGGCGGACCGGCGACTGCGGGCCCGCACGCAGCTTGCGCCGGGCGCGGACGGCGAGCTGCCGGGTCGCGTCCGGGGTGCGGCCGACGGTGGCGGC
>JBEIGA010000291.1:0-4721 GCA_040382135.1 Acidimicrobiales bacterium | reverse complement strand
GCGACGGGCGTGTGGCAGGCGTTCGGGGCCTGACGCGCCGAGGGGCCGGGCCCCACCGGCCGGGCCCCCCGACGCTGGTCGGCGTCGCCGCCGATCAGACCTTCAGCCGCCGATCAGACCTTCAGCGGCTCCGCGCCCCGCAGCAGGGCGGCGTTCGGGTTGTCCGGCAGCCGGTCGAGCGGGGTGGCGAGCTCCTCGACCGTCGGGCCGTACTGCTCGGCCAGCGGCGCCAGGGCGTCGAGGTCGAAGTTGTAGACCTTCGCCGCGTTCTCGGCGAGGATCCGCCGCAACTCGGCCTCGCTGAAACCCTGGAACACCTGGCGCAGGTGGAACACCGTGTACGGCGGGGTGCCCTCGTCGTGCGGGTAGTCGCTGCCCCACAGGAAGCGGTCGGGGCCGATCTCCCGGGCCACGAGCGCGTCCTCCTTCAACGGGAAGCTGCTGCCGAACCAGCAGTTCTGGGCGAAGTACTCGGTGGCGAGCTTCGGGATCGAGTCCTCGGCGCGGTACTTCAGCTCACCGATCTCGCCCTTCTGCACGCTGGCGACGATGCGGTCGAGGTCCTTCACCATCTGGTAGGTGCCCGACGCCGAGCCCTCGGTGAGGACCATCCGCAGCTTCGGGAAGCGCTCGAACACGCCCGACAGGATGAAGTGCGACAGGGCCCGGTTGCCGTAGAAGGCGACCTCGCTGATGAGCAGCATCGGGGTGGCCGGGTACTTGCCGTAGTTGGGCGAACCGGTGCCGGAGTGCAGGTTGATGGGCAGGTCGAGGTCCTGGATGCAGGCCCAGATGGGGTCGTACACCGGGTCGTAGAGCGGCTTGACCCACTTCACGTCGGGGGCGACGGTGGGGAGGAGCACGCCGCCGCGGAGGCCGTTCTCGGCGATCCAGGTGATGTCCGCGATGGCGTCGTCGATGTCGTTGAGGAAGAACTGGCCGATGCCGGCGCGGCGCTCGGGCTGGCGGGCGCAGAAGTCCTTCATCCACCGGTTGTGGGCCTGGATGCCGGCCCGGCGGTGCTCGTACTCCTCGGCGGTGGGCGGGCCGGCGAACAGCACGAACCCCGGGTAGAAGGGCGGCACCGTGTTCGGGTACACGACCTCGGCCACCACGCCGTCGGTGAGCTGGTCCGCGTCGCGCCGGTCGTCGTCCCAGTTGCGGATGCGCAGGTCGGTGTCGCGCAGGTCCTTCCAGGGGTTCTTGTACCGGCCGCGCCAGGCGTCGAAGTCCTCGTGGAACCGCGGGTCGAGGTACTCGCGGTAGGTCTCGTGGCTGGCACCGGCGTGGGTGTCGGCCGAGATGATCGTGTAGCGGTCCGAGGTCATCAGTCCCCCTAGGGCAACGGCTGGCATGCCCGGTCACGGGCACCAGAATCAGGTTTCAGTTTCTGGCGCGACCGACGGCCCCTACCAGGGACGAAGGTCCCGCGCTAGCGTCGCAGGCACCACGGATCCCCGGACGAGGAGGGGCACCATGCCGACGGTCGAGCGGTACCCGGAGGGCACGCCGTGCTGGGTGGACATCGGCATGCCGGACCTGCCCGCCGGGAGGGCGTTCTACGCCGGCCTGTTCGGATGGGAGGTCGAGGAGGGCGGCCCGGAGATCGGCCACTACTCCATGGCCAGGCTGCGGGGTCTCGACGTGGCCGCCCTCGGCATGCAGCAGGTCCCCGGTGTCGTGGCCTGGACCACCTACCTCGCGGTCGACGACCTCGACGCCACCGTCGCACGCGCCGAGGCGGCGGGTGCCACCGTGCTGGCCCCGGCGATGGACGTCATGACCTTCGGCCGCACCGCCGTGGTGGCCGACCCGGGCGGGGCGGTGGTGTCGTTCTGGCAGGCGGGCGACCACCACGGAGCCTCACTCGTGAACGAGCCCGGCTGCCTGGTGTGGAACGAGCTGACCACCCGGGCGGTGACCGAGTCCCTCGCCTTCTACGAGGCGGTCGTGGGCCTGCACGGACACGCCGTGGACATGGGTGGCTCCTCGTACTGGGAGCTGCGGCTCGCCGACGGGACCGCCGTGGCCGGCCTCATGCCGATGGAGGGCGACATGTGGCCGCCCGAGCTCCCGAACCACTGGATGGTGTACTTCGCCGTCGAGGACACCGACGCGACCGCCGCGCGCTGTGTCGAGCTGGGTGGCGCCGCCCCGGTCCCACCCACCGACATCCCACCGGGTCGCTTCGCCGTGCTGAACGACCCGCAGGGTGGCACCTTCTCGGTGATCCGTCCGGCGGAACCTCCCGCCTGACGCCGACCCGGTCGGTCAGCCCACCGCCAGCGACCGCACCCGGTACTCGCGGCTGGTCTTGACCGCGTCCTCGATCGGGGCGCCGCACACCGGGACCGGCAGGGTGCGCGCCACCTCGACGACGGCCCGTGCCGCGCCGTCACCGCCAGGGCCCGCCCAGCGCAGGTGCACCTCGGCCGTCCCGTCGGGCCGCTGCTCCGTCGATGCGTCGAGCACCTCGGCGTCGAGCCACGACCGACCGAAGCGGGCCCAGAGGGCGCTCTCCACCGCCTGCTGCCACGGATCGAACGCACTCGAACCCCGGTGGCACCGGGCGAGGTCGGCGGCGTCGACCGTGCCGGTGAGCGCCCGGTCGAGCACGTCCGTCTCGAGGAAGGCCCAGAGGCGGCCGTCCGGCAACGTGAGCGCCGTCGGCGCGTAGCGGTGCCCGCCCAGGTGGCTCACCCGACGGACCCGCACCCCCGGCCACCGACCATCGACCGAGGTGGCGAGCCGCACGCCGAAGTTGCCGCAGCACCGGTCGCGCTTGCCGTGACCGCACACCAGCACCTCGGGCGGCGCCGCGCCCAGGCGCTCGACCGTCGGCGGCAGTTCTTGCCCGGACACCCCGGACACCAACGCCGGCAGGTCGTCGGCCCAGCGGTCGTCGGAGAGCAGGAAGTCCTCCCCCACTAACGTCGACGACGACGCCCGACGCCAGACCGTGACCCCGACGCCGCCCGACACCGAGCGCTCGGGGGCGGGCACGACCGACAACACCAGGGCGTCGGGGTCGGCCGCCATCGCCTCGGCGATGCCGGGCAGCGTGCCGACGTCCGCCGGCCAGACGCCGCGGGTCTCCACCAGGACGATCACGTCGTGACGGCCGGCGGAACCCACGGGGTCCACGTCCTGGGCCGCCGTCCACACCGAGCAGCGCAGATCGGTCTCCACGGCAGGATCGTCCCACTCGACGGGGCGGGGCGCACGAACCCGGCGCGCTACCGTGGCATCGGACACATCCGGCACTGTCGGTCGGGCACCTGGGCCCGCCTGCCGGACGAAGGGGGAGAGCACCCATGGGGATCGACGCGTTCCGGTTCGACGGCAAGCGGGCCCTGGTGGTCGGCGGCGCCACCGGGATGGGGGCCGCGGCGGCCCGCATCCTCCACGATGTCGGCGCCGACGTCGTGGTCATGGACTACGCCCCGGTCACCCAGGACGGCGTCCAGTTCGTCCAGGTCGACCTGCGCGACCAGGCGAGCATCGACGCCGCCATCGACGCCTGCGGCCCGGTGCACTCGATCTTCTCGTGCGCCGGCGTCGCCGACGGCACCGACGGGCTCGAGCGGATCAACTTCCTCGGCCACCGCCACCTGATCGAGCGCATGGTCGCCGAGGGCCTGATCGGGCGCGGCGGCGCCATCGGCATGATCTCGTCGGCCGCCGGCCTCGGCTGGGAGAGCAACCTCGAGCTCATCAAGGAGTACCTCGCCACCCCGGACATGGCGTCGGGCACCGCGTGGGCGAAGGAGCACAACCGCTGCGACTACATGTGGTCGAAGCAGACGATGAACACCTACGTGGCCGCGCAGGCGTTCCCGCTGCTGCAGAAGGGCATCCGCATCAACGCGATCTGCCCCGGCCCCACCAACACGCCGCTCGCGCAGGCGAACGCCGAGACCTGGCTCGGGTTCGGCACCGACTACCGCGAGGCCGTCGGGATCGACTCCTCCACCCCGGAGGAGCAGGCCTACCCGCTCGTGTTCCTGTGCTCGGACGCCGCCTCGCACGTCTCGGGGATCATCATGGTGACCGACGCCGGCTACATGGCCTCGGGCCTCGCCGGCTCCTACGAGCCGGCGATCATGGCCGCCCAGTTCCTGTACGGCCGCCTGGGCTGACCCGGACCGTCCGCCGGAGGGCGCCGGTCAGCGGGGAGCGAACCGCTGGCCGGCGTCGAGCCGGATGCAGCTGCCGTTGAGCATCGGGTTCTCGACGATCGCGACGACGAGCTTCCCGTACTCCTCGGGCCGGCCCATCCGCTTCGGGAACGCCGCGTCCTTGGTGAGCGCGAGCGCCATCTCGTCGGGGATCCCCTTCACGAGACCGGTGCTGAACAGGCTCGGCGCGATGGCGAGCGAGCGGATCCCGAGCCCGCCGAGGTCGCGGGCCATCGTGAACACCATGCCGGCGATGCCGGCCTTCGCCGCCGAGTAGGCGACCTGCCCGATCTGGCCCTCGAAGGCGGCGATCGACGCGGTGCTGATGATCACGCCGCGCTCGTCGTCCTCGGGCTCGTTGCGGCTCATGTGGTGGGCGGCGAGCCGGGCCACGTTGAACGACGCGATCAGGTTCAGCTCGACGACGCCGCGGAACTCGTCCAGCGGGTGCGGGCCCTCCTTGGTGAGCGTCCGCTTGGCGATGCCGCCGCCCGCGGTGTTCACCGAGACGTGCACCGAGCCGCCGAGCGCCTCGACCGCGGC
>JBEIGA010000290.1:0-4740 GCA_040382135.1 Acidimicrobiales bacterium | reverse complement strand
GTGCCGTTCGAGCACGCCGCCGAAGATCAGGTTCGCCATGACCGACGCGTTGGAGAGGTACATCATCGCCGAGCCGATGGCGAGCTTGGTGTTCATGTCGTGGGACGGCCACGGCGACGAGCCGAACCAGCCCATCGTGTCGGCGCTGGCGCCGATGTGGAAGTTGACCGGCATCTCCAGCTCGGCGCAGACGTCCCACATGGGGTCCCACTCCGGCTGGCTCAGGTCCGGCAGACCCAGGAGGTGGGGGCCGGTGCCGCAGTTGATGCCGCGGATGCCCATGGCGTGGGCGCGCCGGATCTCGGCGACCGACAGGTCGATGTCCCACCAGGGCATGATCGCCATGCCGAACATGCGGTTGCCCGAACGCTCCTGCATCTCGGCCGAGGCGTCGTTGTAGAGCTCGACGGCCAGGAGGCGCAGGGTCTCGTCCTGCTGCTCGAGGAAACGCTGACCGCCGAAGCCGACGGTGTTCGGGTAGACGATCTGCGCCCAGATGCCGAGCTCGTCCATGACCTGCAGGCGGGCGTCGAGGTCGTGCGCCCCCTGGTGCACCTCGTCGTAGCTGTTGCCGATGAAGCTTATCCCGAGCATCTTCCCGCCGTCGCGGGCCACGGCGGAGGAGCCACCGGCGGGACCCATCACCAGGCCGTCGAACACCCACGTCGGCCGTCCGTCCACGTCCTCGACGCGGGGCACCCGATCCGCGTACTTGGCGGGAGCGCGGGCCGTCCAGAGATCACGAGGTTCGGTGAGATGGGTGTCGGTGTCGACGACCAGCACGTCGTCGGCCAACCCGAGTTGCTCGTTGAAGGTGTGCACCATCGTCCGCGACCCCCCTGGTCCAGGCTGTTCGTCCGGTCAGACTAGGTCAGCGCAGGCGATCGGTCGGGATCGACGGCGCACGCAGCATCCGGCACGCCCCAGCGTGATCGGCGAGACTGGGTTCCTCCAGGTCTCGCTACTGCAGACAAACTCAGGAAATGGAGTTCCGATTGTTCGAGGACGCGGGTTGACTACGTCCCGTATGCAGGAACGTCCCGTCATCGTCGGCATCGGTCAGATCGCGAACCGTGACGACGAGGTGCTGTGCTCCCCGTTGGACCTCATGGAGCAGGCCGCCACCCGCGCCCTGTCGGACGCGGGCGGGCTGCCCCGGTCCGCCGTCGATGCCGTCATGGTCCTGCCGGCGTCGGTCGGTCGTGACGTGTCGGGTGACCCCGACCACCTGGCCTGCCGGCTCGGCCTCCCGCCCGGCCACCGCGAGGTCGGGACGTTCAGCGGCTCCAGCCCCGTCGAGCTGCTCGCCAGGGCCGGCGAGCTCGTGGCCTCGGGGCGGGCCACGGCGGTCCTCGTCAGCGGCGGCATCGCGGACGCCTCGGTCCGTCGGGCGCGTGCCCGGGGCGTGGAACCCCCGGCCGGACCCGCTGCGCCGTGGTCGCAGGGGTCCCCGGCGAAGGCGTCCCCGTGGTCGGACGGAGGCTCGGATCACGGGATGCCTTCCGTGTTCCCCGAGGTCGCCGCCGGTCTCGGGGCACCGGTGACGATCTTCTCCCTGATCGAGAGCGTGTTCGCCGCCTCCGCCGGCCGGTCCTTCGCCGAGCAGCGGGCGTTCCTCGGCGGGGTGCTCGCACCGTTCACGGAGGTCGCCGCCCGTCGCCCCGATCTCGCGTGGTTCCCGGTGGCGCGGTCCGCCGAGGAGATCGCATCGGTGTCGCCCACCAACCGCATCATCGACGAGCCGTACACCAAGCGGATGACGTCGTTCCCGACCGTCGACCAGGCGGCCGCCTTCCTCGTGACCGGCACGTCGACTGCAGACCGCTTCGCCATCCCGGCCTCCCAGCGGGTGCACCCCTGGTCGGTGGCCTACGCCGCGGAGGGGACGGCCCCGTCGACCCGGCGGCGCATGGACCGCTCGGGTGCCCTCGCCGCCGCCGTGGAACGAGCGTTCGCGCTCGCCGGTCGGACCCCCGACGACGTCGCCCGCTTCGACCTGTACTCCTGCTTCCCCGCCGCGGTGCAGCTCGCCGCCGCGGCGCTCGGCATCGAGCTGGACGATCCCCGAGGGTTGACCGTCACCGGCGGGCTCCCGGCCTTCGGCGGGCCCGGCGCCGCGTACGCGGTGCACTCGATCGCGTGCATGGTCGAGGAGTGTCGGCTCGACCCGGGTTCGCTCGGCACCGTCGTCGGCCTCGGCGGCATGGCGGGGAACATGGCGGTCGCCGTGCTCGGTACCGAGCCGGGTGACCGTCCCTGGGCCAGCAACCGCGGTGAGGACGTGACGGAGCGGTTGGTGGCCGCGGCGGCCCCGGCCGATCTCGGCCGGGAGGGCGAGGCGGTGGTGGTCGCCATGACGACGTGCGTCGACCGGGACGGGGTCGTGACCGGCGCGCCGGTGGTCGCCGAGTTCGCCGACGGGACGCGGACCGGGGCCCGTCCCGCCTCGTGCCGTCTGGCCGCCGATCTGTCCGGGGTCTCGCTGGTCGGCTCCAAGGTCCGCATCGCGCTGGTCGAGGGCCGACCAGTCTACGAACCCTTCTGACGGCGCAGGTCGGCGCCCCCCGACGCTGACGATGCTCGTCGAGCACATGCGGGTCGAGGAGGAGGACGTCCACCCCCCCGCTCCGACGGGCGGCCGCTGATCCGGAGCCCGGTCTCAGGGCATGGCGTCGGGGTGGTGGGCCCGGACGTTGTCCGGGTAGCTCCGCACGTAGTAGTTCCAGAGCTGCTCGCCGTAGATCGGCACGGGCTCGCTGGCGGTGCCACGAGCGCCGGCGAGGAGCTCGTGACGCTTGGCCATGTACCCGGCATCGCGGTGGCGGGGGCTGGCCGCCACCGCGGCCGCCCGCGCGGCGTCGAGCGTGATCGGCTCCAGGCTCGCCCGGAGATCAGGTCCGTGGAAGTAGCCGGACGAGAAGCGGTGCTCCGTGCTGATCACCCGGTGGGTGGTGGCCACGAGGTAGTTGCCCGTCATGGACTGGAGCATCTCCCCGATGTTCATCACGATCGCACCGGGGACCGGCGGTACCGGGATCCAGTCACCCGTCGGGTCGAGGACCTCGAGCCCGCCGACGCCGTGCTGGTGGAGGAGGGTGAGGAACCCGACGTCCTTGTGGCCGTTCACCCCCGCCTCGCCCGGTGGGGTGGGGGGGTAGGAGATGAGCTTGACGAACGAGTGGGGGAGCTCGCCGAACCGATCCCGGAACGTCGCGGGCGCGAGGTCGAGCCCGACGGCGAGCAGCTCCATGAGCTCCTCCGCGAGCACGACCATGCGGTCGAAGAACTCGAGCACCCGCGCCCGGAAGCCGGGGAGCACGTCCTCCGGCAGCCACTGGTTCGGGCCCTGGAGACGGAGGTACGCCGGCGTGACGTCCGCCGGGTGCGGAGGGTGCTCGGCGGAGACGTCGAGTTGTTCGCGGTGGTCCACCCGGTTGTCGGTGAGCTCGGCACCCACCCGCTCCCACCCGCGGAAGTGGGGGGAGCGCGCCTTGTCGATCTGCGCCTTCACGTCCCCGGGTAGCGCGAAGAAGGCCTCCAGGTCGGCGAAGTAGCGCTGGATGAACCCGTCCGGGACGCCGTGGTCGACCAGGGTCAGGAACCCGATCTCGTGGCAGATCCGGACGACCTCGCGCGCGAAGGCCGCCCGGTCGCCGTCGGCGGCGGACCACGGTGCGAGCGAGACGACCGGGATCTCGGTGCGGGTGGCGGACATGCGGATCAGATTCCCATCTGGCGCAGCGCGGCGCACGACTCGAGGTCCTCGACGCAGGACTGCGCCCGCTCGAGGAACGCCTCGGCGAAGATGCGGCGCCGCTCGGTGATGTCGTCCGGGAACAGCACGACCTGACAACTCGCCGGCACGGTGTAGGCGGCGTGGAGGCGGTGACGGAGCCAGGCCTCGTCGAAGGTGATCGGCGTGCCGCCCAGTGCGGCCCGGACGTCGAGGTAGTGCCGGAGCAGGTCGCGCTCGTGGGACCGGCGGACCTCGGGATCCATGCCCATCGTGAGGAAGTAGCCGACGTCGCGCATGGGGGTGCTGACCGAGATGATCCCCCAGTCGAGGAAGCCCACCCGGCCGTGGTCGTCGAACAGGTTGCCGAGGTGGGGGTCGCCGTGGATCACGGTCTGGGGGCCCTCCACCCAGATCGCCTGCAGTTCGGGCCGACGGGCGATGTACAGCTCGGCGATGGCGGCGAAGTCGTCGCGGAGCCGGTCGCGGTGGTGGTCGAGGCCGTACCGCAGCATCCGCTCGCCGTAGTCGCCGCCGAGCTTCGGTGGCGCCACCCAGGGCGCCTCGGCGGCCCGGACCGCCGGGTCCTCGAAGCGAACGTGCATGGCGGCGAGGTCCTGCAGGGCGGCTGCGGCGGCGTCCGCGCCGACCCCCGTGGTGCCGTCCGGAGTGGTGCAGCCCGTCGCCTCGAGGTCCTCGAGCAGGAGCACGAAGGCGCCGTCGTCCTCGTCGACGGCGACGCCGTGGACCAGCGGGGTGCGCAGCGGGAGCAGCGGGGCGAGGCGTTCGTAGAACCAGGCCTCGCGGAGACCCATACCGGTGGCGGCGATCTGGGCGCGGCGGTCGTCGCGCGGGAGGAGCTTGCAGAAGAGCGAGTCCGGGGCGCCGGCCGGCTCGTGGTAGGTGACCGAGAGCCAGGCGTGGCTGTTGGTCACCTGTTGGCGGCGGGCGACGTCGACGTGATCGACGCGGACGCCGGGGTGGCGCTCGGCCAGCAGGTCGGTCAG
>JBEIGA010000289.1:0-4748 GCA_040382135.1 Acidimicrobiales bacterium | reverse complement strand
TGTTCCCCGGCGCCACGGTGGCGGCGGGCGCCTCGGTGACCGGATCGGTCCTGGGCGCCGGCGCCTCGGTCGCCGAGGGCGCCTCGGTGACCGACCTCAGCGTGATCGGCGACGACGCTGCCGTGGCGGCGGGCGAGTCGCTCACGGCGGCCCGTCGGCCCGACGCCTCCTAGCCCCGCCGCAGCGGCGCTGCCGTCAGCGGAACAGGTCCTCCTGGGGGGAGCGGATGAGCTCCTCCCGGACGCTCCCTGACCGCAGCCACGACGGGTCGACGCCGCGCACGATGGCGGCGGCGATCCCGGTGGCCTTGCCCATGACCAGCTCGGCCGCGGCCGCCAGCTCGTCGACGAGGCACACCTCGGTGACCTGCAGCTCGTGGCCGCGGTCGTCCTCGGTGCCGCGCAGGTCGAGGATCGGGGCCACCCCGGCGGAGCCGATGGCGATGTCGACCAGCCCGCGGCGCCAGGGCCGGCCGAAGGTGTCCGAGACGATCACCCCGACCTCGACGCCGGCGACGGCGCGGATGCGGTCGCGGATGCGGCGGGCCGAGCGGTCGCTGTCCTCGGGGAGCAGGGCCACGTAGCCGTCGTCGACGTTGGAGCGGTCCACGCCGGCGTTCGCGCACACGAAGCCGTGCTTGGTCTCGGAGATGATCAACATGCCGCGCCGGCGCAGGATCCGGACCGACTCGCGCTCGGCGATGGGGCGGTGGCTGTCGGGGTCGGTGGGGTCCACCGGGACCAGCTGGTTCTCCGCCTTGGAGACCACCTTCTGGGTGACCACCAGGACGTCGCCGTCGAGCAGACCGGCCTCGGCGGATGTGGCGGCCTCGGCGATCATGCCGCCGAGGTCGTCACCGGGACGGACCTCGGGGACGCCCGGCACGGGGATGATGCGCAGCTCGTTCATGACACGGCTCCCAACGTCGCCTCGGCGAGGGCCGCGGCGACGCCGGGCTCCCGCATGATCGTCCGGGTGACGATGCACCGGACACCCTCCGCCTCGACCGCGGCCGCGGACGCGGCGTCCGCCTCGTCGATCACGAGGGTGCCGACGAGCTCCCGGTAGAGACGGGCCACGCCGACCACGCTCGCCTCGTGACCGAGCTCCACCAGCATGCGGTCGGCCGGCCCCTTGAGGGCGGCGCCCGCGACGATGGGGCTCACGGCGACCACCTGCTCGCGGCGGGCACGGACCGCTTCGGCCACACCGGGCACGGCGAGCACCGGCCCGATCGACACGATCGGGTTGGACGGCGCGACGACCACCACCTCGGCGCCGGCGATCGCATCGAGCACGCCGGGCGCGGGTCGGGCCCGGTCGGCGCCGACGAAGCGGACCGACGCCACGGGCACGTCGTGGCGCCGCTGCACGAAGTACTCCTGGAACCCGATCTCCCTACCGGCGTCAGGGCCGGCGTCGGGTCCGTCGGCGAGGACGACGCGGGTCTCGATCCGATCGTCGCTGACGGGCACCACGGTGAGGTCGAGCCCCCAGGCCCGCACGATCTCGGCGGTGACCGTCGACAGCGGGGCCCCTGCGCGCAGCCGGTGGGTGCGGTAGAGGTGGGTGCCGAGGTCGCGGTCGCCGAGGCGGAACCAGCTGATGCCGCCGTAGCGGGCGACCATGTCCATGGTCTGCCAGCTCTCGCCGCCAAGGCCCCACCCGGTCTCGGGGTTGATGGCCCCCGCGAGCGTGTAGGTGACGGTGTCGAGGTCGGGTGAGACGTGCAGTCCGTGGAGCTCCACGTCGTCGGCGACGTTCACGACGGCGGTGACGGACGAGGCCGGCCGCACCTGCAGCAGACCGTCGAGGTAGCGGGCGGCGCCGACGCCCCCGGCGAGGACGCAGATCACGTTCGGCGGGCGGGGTTCAGGAGAGGGACCGGAGCTTGCCCTCGAGCAGCATGACGTCGGCGTCGACCATCATGCGGACGAGCTCGGGGAAGCTGGTCTTGGGGGTCCAGCCGAGCTGGGCCTCGGCCTTGGCGTAGGAGCCGACGAGCAGGTCGACCTCGGCGGGGCGCATGAACGCCTCGTCGAAGACCACATGGTCCTCCCAGTTCAGGTTCACGTGCCCGAACGCCAGCTCCAGGAACTCGCGGACGCTGTGGGTCTCGCCGGTGCAGATGACGAAGTCGTCGGGCGTCTCCTGCTGGAGCATCAGCCACATCGCCTCGACGTAGTCGCCGGCGAAGCCCCAGTCGCGCTGGGCCTCGATGTTGCCGAGGCGCAGCTCCTTGGTGCGGCCCGTGACGATGGACGCCACGTTGTAGGAGATCTTGCGGGTCACGAACTCGAGGCCGCGGCGGGGGCTCTCGTGGTTGAAGAGCATCCCGGAGCTGGCGTGGAGGCCGTAGGACTCTCGGTAGTTGACCGTAATCCAGTGGCCGTAGACCTTGGCCACGCCGTAGGGCGACCGCGGGTAGAACGGCGTGGTCTCGGTCTGGGGGACCTCGACCACCTTGCCGAACATCTCCGAGCTCGACGCCTGGTAGAAGCGGATCGTCGGGTCCACGATGCGGATCGCGTCGAGCATCCGGGTGACGCCGAGCGCCGTGGTCTCGCCGGTGAGCACCGGCTGACCCCACGAGGTCTGCACGAAGGACTGGGCGGCGAGGTTGTAGACCTCCTCGGGCCGGTGCTCGCGCAGCAGCTCGATCATCGAGACCTCGTCGAGCAGGTCGCCCGGCACCAGCGTGAGCCGGTCCTGGATGTGGGCGATCCGCTCGAAGTTGACCGTCGAGGACCGGCGCACCATGCCCACGACCTCGTAGCCCTTGTCGAGCAGCAGCTCCGCCAGGTACGAACCGTCCTGTCCGGTGATCCCGGTGATGAGCGCCCGCTTGGTCATGGTGCCTCCGATGTCCGCGAAGAGTCGCGCGTGGCCTGCAGTCTGGACCGCCAGTCGTCGAGCACGTCGCGCAGCGTGGTCGACAGCGGGATCTCCGGTTGCCAACCGGTGGCCTTCCGGAGCTTGGACGCGTCGCCGCGCAGCACGGGGAGGTCGACCGGACGGACCAGCGCCTCGTCGACCACGAGCTCGAGCGGCACCCGTGCCTGGCCGACGAGCTCGGCGGCGATGGCGCCGATGGCGACGTCGCGACCGGAGCACACGTTGTAGGCCTCGCCGGCCTCGCCGGCGACGGCGAGCAGGCGGTAGGCGCGCACCACGTCGCGGACGTCGGTGAAGTCGCGGCGTGGGTCGAGGTTGCCGACCCGCAGCTCGTGCTCGCCGGCCGCCTCGGCGACGGCGACGCGCGACGCCAGGGCCGACGCCACGAACTTGTCGGACTGGCCGGGGCCGAGGTGGTTGAAGGCCCGCACGCGCACGACGTCCTGGCCGTAGCCGAGGCCGGCCTGGATGCAGACCATGTCGGCGGCGGCCTTGGAGGCCGCGTAGGGGCTGACCGGGCGCAGCGGGGCGGACTCGTCGAGGGGGAGCTCGTCCTCGCGCACGATGCCGTAGATGTCGGCCGAGGTGACCGCCACGACCCGACGGCACCCTGCGGCCCGAGCCGCCGAGAGGACGTGCATGGTGCCCTCGACGTTGGTGCGCATGGTCTCGACCGGCGTGGTCCACGAGCCGCCGACGTCGGCCTGTGCGGCGAGGTGGATCACCACCTCGGGGGCCTCGGCCACGAACAACGCCGTCATCCCCGCCTCGTCGTTCAGATCCGGCCCGCCGGTGAACCGGTCCGTGCCCACGGCCGTATCCCCCGACGCCACGAGGTGGGCGATCAGGTGACGGCCCACGAAACCGTGCGCACCAGTGACGAGGACCTTCATGAGCTTCCGGCGGGGACGAGGGCACAGGCCGCATCGGCACGCGGCGGGCTGGAGGCTAGCGCGCCGGGCGCTGCCGGACGCGACCCGCCCGATCGGCTCCGGCGTCGGGTGGCCGACGACCGCCGTCGGAGTGCTGCGCGTGCCCGGGGACGGCGGCCCGCGGGGGCTAGCCTCCAGACGCCGTGGACCCCCGACCACCAGACGCCACCCGGGCCACCGGGACCGAGACCGGCCCCGTGACCGGTACGCTGGCGCGTCCCGTGGTCGAGGCGGCCGTGGTCGCCCGTGACCCGGGGCCGTGGTTCGCCGAGACGCTCGCAGCCTGGGCGGCGCAGACCTACGACCCGCTGCGGCTCACGATCGTCGACAACGCCTCGAGCCGGCTGCTCGAGGCGGAGGTCGAGGCGGTGCTGCCGGCTGCTCGGGTCGTGCGCCTCCCGCAGCCGCTCGGTTTCGGCGCTGCGCTCGCCGAGGTCGTGGCCGGGCTGCCCCTGCCCGAGGATCCCGACCGCGTGGGGTACCTGCTCATCGCCCATGACGACGCGGCGCCCGGGCCGGGCACCGTCGAGGTCCTGGTGGAGGAGGCGCTCGCCGCCGAGGCGGCCCTGGTCGGTCCGAAGATCGTCCACTGGGAACGACCCGAGGAGCTCCAGGACCTCGGGATCGGCGTCGACTTCTTCGGCGCGATGGTGCCCGTCGTCGAGCGGGGAGAGCTCGACCAGGCCCAGCACGACGCCATGACCGACGTCTTCGGCGTCTCGGGGCCGCTGGTGCTGGTCCACCGGGATTGCTACGCCGAGGTCGGCGGCATCGACCCCGCCATCGACTTCCACGGCGAGGACGTCGACCTCAGCTGGCGCATCCGCGCCGCCGGCGGCCGGGTCCGGGTCGCGCCGGATGCCGTCGTGCGGCACCTCGGCGGTCCCGCCCGCCGGCGAAACCCGGCGCGGGACGAGCGCC
>JBEIGA010000288.1:0-4761 GCA_040382135.1 Acidimicrobiales bacterium | reverse complement strand
CGGCCGCGGTGGCCGAGCCCGCGCCGGCCCCTGCTCCGGCCCCTGCCCCTGCTCCGGCCCCTGCTCCTGCCGCGGGCGACGGGTCGGGGACGAGCCAGTTGCTCTCGCCGGTGGTGCGCCGCCTCATCGCCGAGCACGACCTCGACCCGGACCGCATCGTCGGGACCGGCGTCGGCGGCCGCATCACCCGCAGCGACGTGGAGCGGGCCATCCAGGACGGCCGCGGTGCAGCAGCGGCTGCGCCCGTCGCGCCGGCGCCCATCGCCCCTGCTCCGGCACCGGCGCCCGCTCCGGCCCCGTCGGCTCCGGCGGCTGCGCCCCGACCGGCGCCCGTCGTGCGCTCGAGTGCGGGCGACACCGTCGAGCCGATGAACAACATCCGCCGGCGCACCGCCGAGCACATGGTGATGTCCAAGGCGGTGTCCCCCCACGTGCTCACTGCGGTCGAGGTCGACTACGAGGCCGTGGACCGGGTCCGACGGGCGCACGGCGCACGGTTCAAGGAGGAGGAGGGCTTCTCCCTCACCTACATGCCGTTCATCGCCCGGGCGCTGGCCGACGCGCTGCGCGAGTACCCGTACATGAACGCCAGCGTCGGGGAGGGCGAGCTCGTCGTCCACCACCGCGTGAACCTGGCGATCGCGGTCGACATCAACTTCGAGGGCCTGCTGGCCCCGGTGGTGAAGGACGCCGACGGCAAGCGGCTGCGGGCCATCGCCCGTGAGGTCGTCGACCTCGCCAAGCGCACCCGCTCCAAGCAGCTGTCGGCCGATGACATCATGGACGGCACGTTCACCATCACGAACGCCGGCTCCTACGGCACGATGATGCAGTTCCCGATCATCAACCAGCCCCAGGTAGCCATCCTCTCCACCGACGGGGTCAAGCGGAAGCCCGTGGTGATCACCGACGAGCACGGCGCCGAGAGCATCGGCATCCACTCGGTGGGCATCCTCGCCCTGGCCTGGGACCACCGGGCCTTCGACGGCGCCTATGCCGCGGCCTTCCTGAACCGCCTCCGCGAGATCATCGAGACCCACGACTGGGAGGCGGAGCTCTAGCCATGGCGGAACGGGCGCCCACCCTCCGGATCCGCTGGCTCGGCCAGGTCCGGTACCGCGACGCCCACGCCCTGCAGCACGGCCTGTTCGAGCGCTCGGCGGACGACCACCTGCTGCTGCTCGAGCACCCGCACGTCTACACGCTCGGCACCCGCGCCGATCCGGCCAACGTCCTCGTGGACCCGGCGTCGGTGGGTGCGGAGCTCGTGCACGCCGACCGCGGCGGTGACGTCACGTACCACGGACCCGGCCAACTGGTCGGGTACCCCGTCCTCACGGTGCCGGGCACGAAGCCGGGGCTGATGCCCGACACCGTCGCCTACGTCCGCTCCGTCGAGCAGCTCCTGATCGACGTGCTCGCCGACCTCGGCCTGCCCGGAGCCGGCCGCCTCCCGGACTACCCGGGCGTCTGGATCGATCCGGACTCGGACCATCCCCGCAAGATCGCCGCCATCGGCGTGCGCCTCACCCGCGGTCGGTCGATGCACGGGTTCGCCCTCAACGTCGACCCCGACATGGCGTACTTCGGCCACATCGTCCCGTGCGGCATCGCGGACAAGGCGGTCACGTCGATCGCTGCCGAGGGCGTGCAGGTCACCATGGCGCAGGTGGTCGACGCGGTCGCCGTGCGGGCAGCTGCGCTCTGGGGCCGGGACCGCCCGGTGGAGCGGGCCGATGTGGTGTGGCGGCTCGACGCTTCGGACCTCAGCCCGTTCTCGCGGGGCGAGGGTCCGGGCGCGCCCGTGCGTGCCGGTGGCGCCTCCTACGGCGAGCCGTCGCTGCGCCTGCGCGGCCGCCTCGCCGAGGCCGGCGTGGCCGACGGGCTCGACGTCCGGGAGCGCAAGCCCGAGTGGATGCGGGTGAAGCTCGAGACCAGCCCCACCTACTACCGGCTCAAGCAGACCATGCGCGAGCTCTCCCTCGTGACCGTCTGCGAGGAGGCGGGCTGCCCCAACATCTTCGACTGCTGGAACGACGGCACGGCCACGTTCATGATCAACGGCGAGCGGTGCACCCGCGCCTGCGGCTTCTGCCTCGTGGACACCCGCAAGCCGCTCGACCTGGACCCGCTGGAGCCGGCCCACGTGGCCGAGGCCGTGGCGCGGATGGAGCTCTCCCACGCCGTGGTCACCGCAGTGGCCCGCGACGACCTGCCCGATGGTGGGGCCGCCGCGTTCGCCGCCACCATCCACGCCGTCCGGGAGGCTCGCCCCGACTGCCGGGTCGAGGTGCTGATCCCGGACTGCAAGGGCGACCCCGACGCGCTGGCCGTCATCAACGAGGCTCGCCCCGACGTGCTGAACCACAACATCGAGACGGTCGCCCGGCTCCAACGGGCGGTGCGGCCGTCGGCCTCCTACGCCCGCAGCCTCGCCGTGCTGGCCCGGGCGAAGGGCGCCGGACTGGTCACCAAGTCGTCGATCATCGTGGGCATGGGCGAGACCGACGACGAGGTCGTGGCCACCATGGCCGACCTGCGCGGCGTGGGCGTCGACATCGTCACCATCGGGCAGTACCTGCGGCCCACGGGCAACCACCTGCCGGTCGCCCGCTGGGTCGAGCCCGCCACCTTCGCCGAGTGGAAGCGCGTCGGCGAGGAGGAGCTCGGCATCGCCCACGTGGAGTCCGGCCCGCTGACCCGGTCGAGCTACCACGCCCGGCAGGCCGCCGAGGCCGCGACCCCGGTCGCTCTCGGGTCCACCCGGCGCGGTCACTAGTCCCGAGTTGACCACCGGGCAGGGTCGCGTAGCCTGGGCCGCGTGGGGAGCTCGCTGATCGACCGCTACGGCCGGGTGCACCGTGATCTTCGGATCTCGGTCACCGACCGCTGCAACTTCCGCTGCGAGTACTGCATGCCTGAGGAGGGGATGCAGTGGGTCCCCCGTGACGAGCTGCTCTCCTTCGAGGAGATCGAGCGGCTCGCCCGGCTCATGGTGGAGCGCTACGGCGTCGACAGCATCCGGCTCACCGGCGGCGAGCCGACGGTCCGGGCCCACCTGCCCGTGCTGATCGGCAAGCTCGCCCCGCTCGGCACCGACCTCGCGCTCACCACCAACGGCGTCACCCTGCGTCTGCTCGCCCACGACCTGGTCGAGGCGGGTCTGAAGCGCATCAACATCTCGCTCGACACCCTGCGCCAGGACCGGTTCCTCGAGATCACCCGCCGCGACGACCTCCACCGGGTGCTCGACGGCATCGACGCCGCCCTCGAGGCCGGGCTCGACCCGGTCAAGATCAACATGGTCGTGATGCGCAACCGCAACGACGACGAGCTCCTCGACATGGCCGCCTTCGGCCGTGACAAGGGCGTCACGATGCGCTTCATCGAGTTCATGCCCCTCGACGCCGACGGCAACTGGAGCGGCGAGGCCGTGGTCTCCCAGCAGGAGATCGTCCAGCGCATCGGCGAGGTGTTCCCGCTCGAGCCGGTGCCCCGGGGCTCGGCGCCCGCCAGCGTGTTCCGCTACGCCGATGGCAAGGGCGAGATCGGCGTGGTCGCCAGCGTCACCCAGAAGTTCTGCGACACCTGCGATCGTGTCCGGCTCACCGCCGACGGCCAGTTCCGCAACTGCCTGTTCGCCGTCGACGAGTACGACGTGCGGGCTCTGCTGCGGGGTGGCGCCACCGACGACGAGATCTGCGAGCTCCTCGAGCGTGGCGTGATGGCGAAGTGGGCCGGCCACGGCATCGGCGACGTCCACTTCATCCGCCCCAAGCGCTCGATGTCCCAGATCGGCGGCTGACGCCGACGTGCCTCCGGCGAGGACGGCCTCGCTGCTGCTCGCAGCCGCCGTTCTCTCCGCCTGTGCGCCCACGCCCGACTCGAGCCCGACCGGCAACGTCGAGCCGAGGTTCGCACTGGGGATGTCGGCCGGACGACGCCGTCTGCGTGGTTCATGTGCGGAGCCGAGGACAACCCGGCGGCGTTCCCCACGATCGCCTCGAGCCCGCACGCCGCCACGATCCGCTCCCGGATCACGACGATGCGCGCCGAGCACTCGATGTCCGCGGACCTCACCCGAAGCGCCATCGACTTCTTCGACCGCAGCAGCGTGACGCCGTCCTGACGCCGTCAACGGCGGCTGCCTCCGGGCGGTCACTCGCGAGCCGGCGGTGCGGTTCGGTTGTCAAGGTGCGTGTCGGCGCCGGGCGATGTGGTCGTCCCGGTGTCGGGGCGCGTGCCGGTGGCCGGCCGTTGCAGGCCGGGCGGTGCGCGGGTGGGGGAGTGGGGGAGTGCTTGTCCGGCTCATGTGCGGGTGGGCCAGGTGGTGTCGCGGCCGGGGGTGCGGCGGCGGGGTGTGGCGGTTCCGGGCCGGCGGCGTTGCACCGGTGGCGTGGCCGGGGGGCGGGGTGTTGCGGGTGGTCGGAGGGTCCAGGCCTGGCCGGTGTGGTGGAGGGTCCAGTGGTCGTCGTGGACGAGGTGGTGGTGTCCGGCGCAGAGGTGGACGAGGTTGTCGAGGTCGGTGGTGCCGCCGGTTTCCCAGGGGGTGATGTGGTGGGCCTGGCACTGGTCCCAGGGCACGGTGCAGCCGCGCACGGCGCAGGTGGCGCCGTCGCGTGCGAGCAGGGCCCGGCGTTGTTTGTGGGTGGCGGTGCGGACCTTGCGGCCGAGGTGCAGCACTTCGCCGTTGGCGCCCAGCACGGCCATGCGGATGTCGGCGCCGCAGCACAGTCGTCGAGCCGTCGACACCGGGATGCG
>JBEIGA010000287.1:0-4818 GCA_040382135.1 Acidimicrobiales bacterium | reverse complement strand
TCTCCGCGACGTAGAGCGCGTCGCCGGCGGGGGAGAGCCCCACCCCGTTGGGGGTGAGCAGCGGGAAGGCGACCTCCCGGACCGACGAACCGTCGGCGAGCCCGTAGTACACGGCGCCCTTGTCCATCGTCCGGCCGTGGTCCTTGCCCATGTCGGTGAAGAAGAACCCGCCGTGGCCGTCGAAGACGAGGTCGTTCGGGCCGTTGAACCGTCGGCCGTCGCAGGTGTCGTAGAGGGTGGTGAGCTCGCCGGTGGCGAGGTCGAGCCGGTCGATGCGGCCGCCCTCGTAGCCGTCGGGGACGTTGCCCACCGGGCTGAAGGGCAACTCGATGCCGTTGCGCACCGTCCACCGGAAGCCGCCGTTGTTGGTGATGTAGACGGCGCCGTCGGGGCCGATGGCGGCGCTGTTCGCCCCGCCCGCCCCACCGATGCGGTCGACGCAGGCCAGCACGGTCGTGGTGCCGTCCTGCCCGACCCGGACGATGTTGCCGGTGCGCACCTCGGTCACGAGCAGGTCGCCGTCGGGGAGCGCCACGGGACCCTCAGGAAAACCGAGGCCCTCGGCGACGACGCGGTAGGGGGGCGTGGGGTGCGTCTCGGGCTGCATCGACGCGGAGCGTAGTGCGCCATCCGTCACACCTGCCGGGTCGTGCGCGCAGCGTGGCGTCGCGCACCCGCAGGTTGGCCGCCGCCGGCGCAGCGGGGGAGACTCGGCCCGTCCGCCCGCCCACGCAGGAGCTCCGCCGTGACGACCTTCGAGCCCGACGTCGAGGACAAGGTCCACTTCCACATCGAGGACCAGGTCGCCTGGATCACGATCGACAACCCCACCAAGGGCAACGCCATCAGCCCGGGGATGCGGGACCGGATCCGTGATCTCGTGCTCGCCACGAACACCCGCTACGACGCCCGGGCCATCGTCATCACCGCGGCCGGGGAGAAGCTGTTCTGCCCCGGCGCCGACATCTCGGTGCCCCGGGAGTGGTCGCCCCGACCTGAGTGGGCGCCCGAGGGCGGCCAGGCCGTCGGTGAGTCCCGACGGATGATGCTCGACGGGCAGCTCACGCTGATGCCGGCCATCCTCGACTGCGACCTGCCCGTCATCGCCGCCGTCAACGGGACCGCGGCGGGTGTGGGCGCGCACCTCGCGCTGTGCTGCGACCTCGTGATCATGGCCGAGCACGCCAAGCTCATCGAGGTGTTCGTGCGCCGCGGCCTCGTCCCCGACGGCCTCGGCGCGTGGATCCTGCCCCGGCTCGTCGGCCTCCAGAAGGCCAAGGAGCTGATGTTCTTCGGCGAGGACATCTCCGCGGCCCAGGCGCTCGAGCTCGGCCTCTGCAACAAGGTCGTACCGAAGGAGGAGCTGATCCCCACGGCGGCCGAATGGGCGAAGCGCCTCGCCTCCGGGCCCACCCGGTCGCTGTCGCTGACCAAGTGGCTCCTCAACCGGTCGCTCGACGTCGACCGGGCGACGATGATGCACGAGGAGGCCTGGGCGGTGGAGATCAACAACCGCACCCTCGACTCCCAGGAGGGCGTCAACAGCTTCCGCGAGCGCCGCGACCCCGAGTGGCGCGGGTTCTGAGGATGCTGCCGTGATCGTGCGCGTCGACACCGCCGCAGGGACCGTCGTGCTCGAGGAGCCGGCGGCGTTCACCGGGTTCACGGTCGTGGCGCCCGCCGGCGCCGACGAGGCCGCGGTGGTCGCCGCGCTCGGTCCCGACGGCAGGGTCGCGGGCGAGGGTCACGTCTGGGTCCGGGCCGCGGCGGTCGAGCGCTGGGCCGGCGCCGCCGTCGAGGGTCTCGTCGACGATGCGTGGCGCGAGGGCTTCGCGAAGATGCTGGACTACGCCCGGAGGAAGGGCTGGACCGACGAGTCCGGGGAGTTCGTCCAGGCACACATCGAACCCATGAACTGATCGAACCTGCGGGCCGAGGCCCGCGAACCAGTGACCGGGAGGTCCGTGCGATGGCCGAGGTGACCATCTACCACAACCCCAACTGAGGGTCCTCCAAGAACGCCTTGGCGGTCGCCGAGGAGCTGGGAGTCGACGCCGACGTGGTGCTGTACATGAAGACGCCGCCCGACCGGGCGACGCTGGAGCGGATCGTGGCGATCCTCGAGGACCCGGTCGAGGACCTCGTGCGCAAGGACAGCCGCTTCGAGAAACTGGGGCTCGACCCCGCCGACTACGTCGGGAACCCGCAGGCCGTGGTCGACCTGCTGGTGAAGGAGAAGGCGCTGCTGCAGCGGCCCGTCATCGTGAAAGAGGACCGGGCGAAGGGGGATCGGGCGATCATCGGCCGGCCCAAGGACCGGATCACGGCCCTGCTCTCCTCGTGAGCGTCGCTCACCGGTGCAGGGTCGGGGGGAGGACCGTCTCGTGACGATCATCGGGAACGACGCCGTCCACGCCGACGACGCGCCCGTCGGGAGCACCATCGCCTCGGTGGTCGCCCCCGACGCGGCGCTCCCGGTCCGCGTGCCGGTCGACCGCTACGTGTCGGCCGCGTACGCCGCGCTCGAGCACGAGCGCCTCTGGCCGAGGGTCTGGCAGATCGCGTGCTCGCTCGACGCCGTCGCCCATCCCGGCGACTTCTTCGAGTACCGGGTCGGCAACCTGACGGTGGTGGTCGTGCGCGGGCAGGACGGTGTGCTGCGGGCGTTCCAGAACGTCTGCCTCCACCGGGGCAACGCCCTGTGCGAGGGGCACGGCGGCGGGCTCACCGAGTTGCGCTGCCCGTACCACCGTTGGGCGTGGACCCTCGACGGCCGCCTGCGGGAGGTCCCGAGCCGCAAGGGGTTCGGGCCGCTGCGCAACGACGACCTGCCGCTCGTGCCCGTCCGGGTCGACACGTGGGGGCCGATCGTCTTCGTCAACCTCGATCCCGACGCCCCGCCGCTCGCCGAGTTCCTCGGTGAGGTCCCGGCCGACTGCGCCTGGGCGGACCTCGACGAGTTCCGCTGCGTCGCGCAGATCACCCAGCCGGCCCCGTGCAACTGGAAGACGTTGATCGACGCCTTCAGCGAGACGTACCACGTGCAGGGCATCCACCGCGAGATGCTGCGGATGGCCGACGACGTGAACTCGCCCCAGGTGATCTGGGACTGGCACGGCAAGCTCGAGCAGCCCTACGGGGTGCAGAGCCCGCGGCTGCGGGCCACCCTCCCGCCACAGGAGGTGTGGGAGGGCTTCGTCGAGGTGATGGGCGGGCGCATGGGCGTCTCGGCCACCGATGCGGTCCCCGTCCCCGGGATCCCCGAGGGGCAGACCCTGCGCGACGTGCTCGCCGAGCGGATCCGGGCGCACCAGCTCGCCACCCGCGGCTGTGACCTGTCCCGGTTCAGCACGGCGCAGGTGATGGACCTGCAGCAGTACAACCTGTTCCCGAACGTCACCGTGCTGGTGTTCGCCGACATGCTGCAGGTCGTGAAGTCCCGGCCGGGCGCCACCCCGGACGACGCCTGGATGGACGTGTTCAGCTACGTCCGCGCCCCCGACCCGTCGGCGCCCCGCACCGCCCCGATGGTCGTCGACCTGCCCCACGCCGGCGCCGCCGACCTCGGCCTGGTGCTGAACCAGGACGTCGCCAACTTCGCCCGCGCCCAGCGCGGCCTCCACCAGCCCGGCCTCACCCACCTGACCCTCTCGGGCGAGGAGTGCCGGATCATCAACCTCCACCGCAACCTCGACCGCTTCCTCTGACCGCTCCCTCTGACCGCTCCCTCTGACCGCTCCCCACCCCCCCGTCCGCCCCCCGCATCCGTTTTGGCGTTGGATCTGTACCTGCCCGGTTCTGATCCAACGCCGAATCGGGGGGTGCGGTGGTCCGGGTAGGGTTCGGAGGCTGCTTCCCCCTGCAGACCTCCGACCATCGGAGCGAACATGGCAGCAGGGGATTGGCGGCGGGCCGCAGCGCTCGCCGAGCGGCAGTACGGGCTGGTCGGTCGCGCCCAGCTCCGAGACCTCGGCTTCAGCGATCGGCGGATCTCGGGTCTGCTCCACCGCGGGGAGCTGGTGCCGGCCGCCGCGGCGGTGTTCCGCGTCGCCGGAGCTCCCGGGTCCTTCCACCAGCGGGTCATGGCGGCGGTGTTGGCGTCGAACGGGTATGCCTCGCACCGGGCCGCCGCCTCCCTGTGGGGGCTCGACGGCTTCGACGCGCAGCGGCGGGCGGAGCTCGTCAGCGAGCGCTGGCGCCGCCGGGTCGACAACCCGGCGATCCTCCACGAGACGAGGGACCTCCGGGCGATCGACACGACCGTGGTCGACGGGATCCCGGTCACGACCGTCGTCCGCACGCTGATCGACCTCGGGGCCGTGGCACCGCGTCGCCGCGTCGGCGCCGCGCTCGACGACGCCTGCCGGCGGAGACTCGTGACCATCGAGCAGGTCCGGACCCGGTTCGTCGAG
The DNA here is from genome assembly GCA_040382135.1 of Acidimicrobiales bacterium. Classification (GTDB taxonomy): domain Bacteria; phylum Actinomycetota; class Acidimicrobiia; order Acidimicrobiales; family JBEIGA01; genus JBEIGA01. The sequence continues at coordinate 406 of JBEIGA010000287.1, read as the reverse complement.
TTGGCGCGCAGGGGCCGGAACGGCATCGGCACGATGCGGCGTCTCCTGGCCGAGCGGCCGGGGGGCGAGATCCCTCCCGACAGCTACCTCGAGCGCCTCGTGATCCGTGCCCTCGCGGAGCACGGGGTGCCGGCGCCCGTCCGCCAGCACCGGGTGGCGACGAAGCACTTCGTCGCCTATCTCGACCTCGCGTGGCCGGAGCATCGGCTGGCGCTGGAGTGCGACAGCACGGCCTTCCACATGAGCGTGGAGCAGTTCCACCGGGACCGGGAACGGCAGAACCAGTTGGTCCTGCTCGGCTGGACGGTCCTCCGGTACACGTACCGGGACGCCTCGCAACGACCGGGCTGGCTGGCCGGTCAGGTGCTCGGCGTGCTCGCCCGTCCCAGTTCGGCGTTGGATCTGC
>JBEIGA010000286.1:0-4835 GCA_040382135.1 Acidimicrobiales bacterium | reverse complement strand
GGGTGGTTTCGGGGGCCGTCCTCCCCTCCCCCCGGGGGCCCCGTCCCGTTCTTCGTACCCCCCCCCCTGGGGTGGTCCCTTCCGTGGGGTTTGTGGGCCCCGGTGTTTCCCCCCCGGCCCCCACGACGTGCCTATCGATCGAGCACCAGGTGGCTCCGCGTCACAACCCCAACGCCGGGTTGCTCCGCACTGCCACCTCCTCCCCCACCCGGCGGTGTACCAGGGCACCTGGCGGGGAAGATGCACGAGCCGCCCGGGCGTGTCGACGAGCTCGACCGGCAGCGCTGCAGGCACGCCGTCGAGACCCGCTTCAGCGCGCGGCGCATGGTCGACGATCACCTTCGTCTGTGCCGGAGGCTCCTGGCAGTCCGTCGTCGAGGGTGTGACGCCGGCTCCGCCGGGGTGTGGATCCCGGCAGGCCGTCGAGAGGGGCTGCGATGAGTGCGCGGGGTTGGAGGGGCCGGGGTCAGGCAGGCAGCTGCCGGACGGTCCAGCCGCTCGGGGAGGTGGTGCCGGAACTCCTCCGCCGCGGCGACCAGGCCCTGCGCGACGCGTGCGGCGGCCTCATGGTGCCCCGCACCGGGTCCGAGTGGGATGTTCCAGCTGAAGCCATCGGTGGTGACGACGGCCGTACCGAGGCCGGTCACGTCGACGACAGTGATCCGGGCACCCTCCGGTCCGCGCCATGCGAACGCGAGGTGAAGCGCGCCGCACTCCACCGTGAAGGTGCCGTGCAGGCCAGTGCGCCGTTCCTCGACGGCGAACAGGTCCAGGAAGTCGGCGGCGACCAGGAGCTCGACGCGGGCCGACGTCGGATCCTGCGCGTGGCTCCGCGGTTCGACATCCTCCGCCATGCCGGTCGGGCCGACCGTCCGTCGGCGGAGCATGCGCCGGTCCGCCACGAGGAACCCGTGCCCCGATCCCCCGCCCCCTTCGCAGCCAGCCCCGCCGGTGCGGGACAATGTCGGACCTGCTCCGGTTATCGACCTGCCGGGGCCGTCGACGAGGGGTGATGTCCATGGGGGACGAACGGGTCCGGCTCGAGTACGACGGGCAGATCGCCACGATCACGAACGCGCATCCGGAGAAGCACAACGCGTTCGACGACGCGATGGACCTCCGGCTGTTCGAGATCCTCGACGAGCTCGCGCAGCGACCCGACGTGCGCGCCGTGATCTGGCGGGCGGAGGGGAAGTCGTTCTCCTCCGGACGTGACGTCGCCGCCATCGGCGGCGGACAGGTGGAGCTCACCCACCACGAGCTGATGTCCCGGGGGCACCGCGGCATCCTGCGGATGCTCGACATCGAGGCACCGGTGATCGTGGCGATGAAGGGCTGGTCGATCGGCGCATCGTTCCAGCGGGCGCTGATCGCCGACATCCGCATCGCCGCCGAGGGCGCCCGGATGATGCTGCCCGAGCTCAACCACGGCGTCATCCCCGACACCGGCGGCATGGGGCGGCTCTACCAGATCTGCGGCCACGGGGTGGCGAGCGACATGGTGCTCACCGGCCGGCCGATGGGCGCCGACGAGGCCTACCACCACGGGGTCGTGTCCCGGGTGGTGCCCGAGGCCGACCTCGACGCCACCGCCCGTGAGATGGCCGAGAAGATCGCGGCCGCACCGCGGGTGTCGGTGAAGATGGCGCGCAAGGTGATCCGGCACCTCTCGGAGCCCACCCTGCGCTCGTCCATGGAGGACGAGCTGATCTACCAGACCTTCATCAGCAGGTCCGACGACATGGCCGAGATGCGGGCCGCCCGCACCGAAGGCCGCACCCCCAACTACTCCGGGAGCTGACATGAGCGAGACCATCCCCACCCCCGGCCTTCCGGAGCCGCCCGAGCTGGGCGCCAGGGCCCTCCCGGCCGGCACCTACGAGGGCAAGGTCGTCCTCGTCACCGGCGGCGGCACCGGGCTCGGCAAGGCCATCGCCACCGAGTTCGCCCGACTCGGCGCCCGCATCGCCATCGCCAGCCGCAAGCCCGACCACCTCGAGGCCGGCATGGCCGCCATGGCCGAGGTCGGCGCCACGGCCATGACCGTCGCCTGCGACATCCGCGACCCGGAGTCGATCGCCGCCGCGTTCGACGCGGTCGAGGCGGAGCTCGGCATGCCCGACGTGCTGGTGAACAACGCCGCCGCCAACTTCCCGGTGCCGGCCGAGGAGATGTCACCCAACGCGTGGCGCACGGTCGTCGACATCACGCTCAACGGCACGTTCTTCTGCGCCCGCGAGTTCGGTCGTCGCCACCTCCTCGCCGGGTCCCCGGGGTCGATCATCAACGTCGGCGCGAGCTACGCCTGGACGGGCGGCCCCGGCTTCGCCCACTCCGCAGCGGCCAAGGCCGGCGTGAAGAACATGGTCGAGACGCTCGCCGTCGAGTGGGGCCCCTACGGGATCCAGGTCAACGGCCTCGTACCCGGCCTGTTCCCCCACGAGGACATGACCGCCGACATCCGCGGCAACCTCGACCGCACCAACGAGAAGGACCCGTGTCAGCCCGCCATGCGCGTGGGCCGACTGCGGGAGCTGGGCTGGGCCGCCACGTTCCTCGCCTCGCCCTACGCCTCGTTCATCTCCGGGCACACCCTCGTGGTCGACGGCGCAAACTGGCAGCGCCGCTCCATGACCAACCCCGCGGTGATCACCATCCGCGAGCAGATGGGCAAGGGCCCCTTCACCGGCTGAGCGGGTCCACGTAGAGCAGCGCGAGCAGCTCGTCCACCACCGGCTCGAGGACGGCGCGCACCTGCGCGTCGTCCTCGACCAGGTAGTCCTGCGGGATGACCACCATGGCGAGGTCCGGCATCCCCTGCGCCCGGGCGTTCGCCTTCGCCGCGCCGAGGAACTGCTCCACCACGACCACGACCGACGGGATGCCCATGCGTTCCAGGTTCACGGAGTCGAGCACACTGCCCGACGTGCAGCTCCCTCACTTGGCGAGGCCGGTGACCACGCCCCGGCAGTGCTTGTAGCGGTCGAGCAGGGAGTGCTCCGCCGGCCGGGACAGCACGGGCTTGGCGTCGCGGACCACGTCGACGCGCGGGTAGCGCTCCCGCAGCACCTCCTCGATCACGAGGCTGTAGCGGGTGAAGTCCGGGCCGCTCTGACGGCTGACCTCGTTGATGAGGAAGCCGATCCCGATGTGGTCCGGGACGGCGCCCGGGCGCGGTGCCATGACCGACGGCTCCGGGCGGTCCGGGAGCCCGCGGGGATCGACGAGGCGGAAGGTCATGGCGCGCCTCCTGCGTCACGGGGGGCCCGGAGCCGGATCGGCCGGGTGACGGCGAACCCGCCGAGGTTGCCCCACCCGGGGCACACCGCGATCCACGGGATGCTGTCGGCGCCCGCCACCACGACGTGGATGTCCTCGGGCCGCTCGACCACCGGCACCATGGTGTCGTCGTCGGACTGGTCGACCCAGTCCGGCCACCACGTGTACCAGTGCTCAGGCGAGGCGTCGGGCCGCAGCGGGCCCCGGGGCCGGATGTCGCCGAGGCGCCGCCGGGCCAGCCGGAACAGCTCCTGCTGCACCTCGGCCCGGCCCAGCCCTCGGCGGTCGAGGTGGCGGGCCTCGCTCGGCGTGAGGACCACGAGGATCTCGCCCATCGTGTGCATGTTGTTCGAGCCACGCGTCGCCATGGCGTCGGCAGCCTGCGCCAGCCGGTTGTGCGGCTCGTCGTCGGCGCCCCACATGGCGACCGAGTGCGGGGACTCGCACCCGAAGACCGTGACCCCGCTCGGGTCGTCCAGACCGCGGGCCCGGTGGAAGGGCTCCCACGGGGAGTCGGGTGACTCGGCGATGCACGAGCCGCTGAGCCGGCCCTGGTGCCCGAACACCTCCTTGACCGGCTCACCCACGAACTGGGCGCCGACGTTCCAGAGCACCAGCTTCACGGCGCGCCCGATGGCGACGTTCGCCCGGTTGCCGCCGCCGCTGAACACGGTCTCACCCGTGGCCATGCCGAGCCGGCCGACCTCGTCCCCGGACACGATCACCAGGGGCCAGGCCGCGTGGGTGGTGAGCGTGATGCCCCGAAGGTTGAACCGGGGTTCGGCCATCGCCTCGAGAGCGGCGAGGACCACCGGCATGTGCTCCGGGAGGGCCCCCGCCATCGCGGCGTTCGCCGCCACGACCTCGACGGTGGCACGGCCGTCCCGGGGCGGGATCACGGCCACCAGGTCGTCGGCATCGCGACCGCTCCCGGCCACGAGCGCGTCGACCACCTCCCGGAGCGGTGGGTGCACGGGGAGGCCGTCGGTGAGGCGCAGCTCGTAGGAGAGCTCGACCCAGGTCCGGAGGTCGTCCACCTCGGCGGGGAACGGAGGCGCCATGCGGCGAGCTTCGCGCATCGGACCACCGCGTGCGTCCCGGGGGCGGCGTTAGGGTCCGGGCATGGGGGAAGCGCCACAGGACGACGGCACGCTCACGGGCCTCCGGGTCCTGGATCTGACCGACGGCTTCGCCGGGGCGCTCTGCGCGATGGTGCTCGGCGACAACGGCGCCGCCGTCGTCCGACCGGCCGCTCCCGCCGCCGATCCGAAGGCCGACGACCGGATCGAGCCCCCGGGCATGCGGCAGTGGCGGCGCAGCACGACGGTGCTCGACCTGACCCCGGAGGCGTTCGAGGTCGAGGTGGCACGGCGCCTCCACGAGGCCGACGTCGTGCTGCTGAGCGCCGGGAGCCGGGCGGGGGCCCGGCTCGGGATCCGGGGATCCCTCGCCGACGCCGAGGCGCTCCGCGCCGCCCGGCCCGGGCTCGTCGTCTGCCTACTCGACGCGTTCGGCGACCATCCGGTGCTGGGTCGTGCGCCCCTCCACGACGGGGT
>JBEIGA010000285.1:0-4846 GCA_040382135.1 Acidimicrobiales bacterium | reverse complement strand
TCGCGCTCCTGCCCGTCGATCCCGCCGTCCGCCTCCCGGACTGGGAGCTCGCCTTCCTCCCGGGGCGGGACGGGGTGCGCGCCCTGACCTTCCCCCGGGATCGGCGGATCGAGGTGTACGTCCGGGACAGCGACACACCGGAGGCCCTCGTCCGGGTGCTCGCCCACGAGCTCGGCCACGCGGTCGACGTGGCCGACAACGACGCCGCCGACCGGGCACGGTGGCGTGCGGCGCGTGGCGCGGGGCCCGAGGTGCCGTGGTGGCCGGACGGCACGACGTACGACTTCGACACCCTCGCCGGCGATTTCGCCGAGGCGTACGCCACGTGGCTGGTGGGCAGCGAGAGCGTGTCCCGGGTCGGGGGTCCCTTCACCCCCGAGCAGCTCGCGCTCGTGGCCGAGCTCGTCGGTTGACCTGCTCCCCGCCGACGGCCTGCTAGGCAGTCCGGCGTGTACCCGGTCGCGTTGGAGGGCTCGCTCGTGCTGGTGCGGGAGTTCCGCGCCCGGGACGCCGCGGCCGTGCAGGACTGGTCCTCGGATCCCGACGTCGTGCGGTTCATCCCGCTGGGCCCGACCACCCCACGCGGTGCCCGCCGGTTGGTCACGGGGTACCGGGCCGCTGCCACCGAGCGTCTGCGGAGCGAGTACAGCCTGGCCGTCGTCCCGCTCGCCGACCGCGCCGCCCCGCCGGTGGGGACCGTGGCGCTCTCGGTCGACTCGGCCGTCCACCGGCGCGGGGAGGTCGGGTACGCCCTGCGCCGGGACGCCTGGGGTCGCGGCTACGCGACGGATGCGGTGGGGTTGGCGCTGCACCTCGGCTTCGAGCTCCTCGGGCTCGAACGGATCTGGGCGGTCTGCGATCCGGAGAACGTCGCCTCGGTGCGGGTGCTGGAGAAGGCCGGGCTCCGCTACGAGGGTCGCCTGCGCGGCGACCTGCTGGTCCGCGGGGAGCGGCGCGACTCGCTGCTCTACGCCGTCCTCGCCTCGGACCGGCCCGAGCCCACCTACCTCTGACCCCGGGGGCAGGATCCCGGGCGCGACACCTCAACGTTCCCCGGGCGGCTGCCGATGGGAGGGCATGCGCAACCAACGGCACCGTGACGTCGTCAGCGACCTCGAGGCCCTCGCCGAGTACCGCACGTCGATGCGGGCCCTCGGACGGGCGGCGGCGGCGACGCGGACGGGGACCCGGCGCCGTCGTGCGGTGGAGGCCGTCGTGGACCTCGACGCCGAGCGGTCGCGCCGGCGCACCAACGTGCTGCTGCTCGAGCGCTCCGGACCGCTGCACCTCGGGTCGTTCGCCGACGGCGACCTCGATCCCTCGGCCTGATCCCCTCGGCCTGATCCCCCGGCCCGATCGGGGCGCTCCGACCCGGGCCCGACGCGTGCCGAACCGGTACCGTTCGACGCCGTGGCCGTCGACCCCACAGCCCTGACCGAGCGCCAGATCGAACGTCGTCGTCGCGTGCTGCGCGCCGCCCTCGAGCTCGCGGCCGAAGGCGGGTACGACGCAGTGCAGATGCGCGACGTCGCCACCCGGGCCGAGGTCGCGCTCGGCACCGTGTACCACTACTTCGGTTCCAAGGACCACCTGCTGGCCGCTGCGCTCCTGGAGTGGACCGAGCCGCTGGAGCGGGCCATCCGTCGTCGCCCGGTCGCCGGCGCGACCACCCGTGAGCGCCTCGTCGACCTGCTGCACCGCATGACCGACGGCATGGGCCGGGACCCCACGCTCACCATGGCCCTGCTCACCGGGCTGACGGCGCCTGACCCCGACGCCGGCCAGGCGCAGCTGCAGGTGAACGAGGTCTGGAACCGGCTGATGGTCTCGGCCTTCGACCCCGAGGACGACCCCGAGCGGCGGGCGAAGGTGATCCGCACCCTCGAGCACGTGTGGTTCTCCGGGCTGCTCGGCTGGGTCAACGGATGGTCGGACCTCGACCGCGCCGCCCGCGACTTCGAGGACGCCGCAGCGCTCCTGCTCGGCGAGGCCTGAGCCGGGTCCGGCCCGGCGTCAGCCGGGTAGGCGGGGGAACATGGGGTAGGCGACCTTGTCGGCGTCGGGGTCCTCGGGGAGCCCGCCGGCGAAGATCGGCAGCACGGCGCCGGCGTCGGCGCCGGGGATGTTCCAGTCGATGTCGTCGTCGATGCCCGCGGCCTTCGTGAAGGGGTACAGCAGACCGCGGAAGTAGACGTGGGCGCCGTTGCGGACCTTCTCCTCGAAGCTCCAGCCGTTGATCATCCGGTAGCAGGCGGCCTGGGCGGTGCGGACCTCGGCGAGGATCCCCGGGAGGTCGGACGGATCGACCGGGACCAGCTCGCCGTCGGGGGTGGGCGCCGCCACCGCCATCGCCTCGAGCCAGGCGAGGTTGTCGGCCGGGACCGAGAAGGTGGAGGACAGGTCGTTCACCCGGTTGCTCACGCCGGGCCGGAAGACGAGGCCGACGACGAGGTTGCCGTGGGGGACCGACGCGCCGACGCCACTCCAGGGGATCCAGCTCTCGGCCAGCGCCGAGTACTCCCGGACGATCATGGTCCGCCCGCCGGGCAGCGGGTAGGGGCCCGAGTCGCCGGTGCCGAGGCGGGTGTCGAGGTACAGCAGGAACAGGTACTGCTGCAGGCCGGCGACGAACCGGCGGGCCGACCGGTTCGCCTCGGGGGTGTCGACGCCGACGGCCGACGCGGCGAGGGCGTCGATCACGGTCCGGTCGCAGGTGTGGAGCGAGCCGCCGGCGTCCCAACAGGTGCGGAAGCCGTCGCCGCGCCACGCCTCGGTCCAGCGGATCCAGTAGTCGACGATGGTCCGGACGCGCTCCGCCTCCGCGTCGGCGTCGGCTGCGGGGAGCAGCCCGAACGCGCCCATCGCCTGCGCGGCCTTCCACCCGCCGAAGGGGATGACGGGGAGGGCGAAGGCGTGGGCGGTGGTGGTCATGGTCCCCACGCCGCGCATGCGACGGCCGAGCTCCTCGGCGGGGACGGCGTCGTCGAGGCGGCGGTAGATCCCGGGCCAGCGGTACCAGGCCTCGATGCCTGCGTAGCCGACGTACTCGCGGACGGGGATCAGGCCGGAGGTGAGCGAGGTGCGCTTGCCGGCCTCGTGGCTGACGAGCTGGTCCCAGAGCTCGAGGACGTGGTTCAGTTCGGTCGTCGGGAGCGGATCACGGGTCGGCACGGCGGCACCGTACCGGATCGTCCGCCGACCGGGCAGCCCCCGAGGCGTCGCATTGGTACGGCCGGCGCCCGACATGCCTACGATCCGTGCACGTCCGACAGGGGGGACACCGTTGGAGACCACCGCCACCTCGCAGCTCCTCGTCGTCGAGGACCTGCAGACGACCTTCCGCACGCCTCGCGGCCCGTTGCGCGCGGTCGACGGCGTGTCGTTCCAGCTCCGAGCCGGCGAGACCCTCGGCGTCGTGGGCGAGTCCGGTTCCGGCAAGTCGGTGCTGGTCCGCTCGGTCATGGGCATCCTGCCGCCGTCGGCGGCGATCAGCGGCAACGTCCTCTACGAGGGGCGCAACACCCGGGAGCTGACCCGGCGCGAGTCCCGCCACTTCTGGGGCACCCAGATGGCGATGGTCTTCCAGGACCCGATGACCTCGCTGAACCCGGTCAAGAAGATCGGCGTCGCCATCACCGAATCGATGCGGTACCACCTCGGCCTGTCGAAGGACGACGCACGGAAGCGGGCCCTCGGGCTCCTGCAGCTCGTCGGCATCCCGGCGCCGGACCGACGCCTCGACGAGTACCCCCACCAGCTCTCCGGCGGTATGCGCCAGCGCGTCGTGATCGCCATCGCGCTGGCGTGCGACCCCAAGTTGCTCATCGCCGACGAGCCCACCACGGCACTCGACGTGACGGTCCAGAAGCAGATCCTCGACCTGCTCTCGTCGATCCAGGCCGATCGCGGCATGGGGATGGTCCTCATCACCCACGACCTCGGCGTGGTGGCCGGACGCGCCGACCGCATCCAGGTGATGTACGCCGGCCGGGTGGTGGAGCAGGCCCCGACCCGCACCCTGTTCGCCGAGATGCGCCACCCGTACACCGAGGCGCTGCTGCGCTCGATCCCGCGGGTCGAGTACCCGAGCCACACCCGGCTCGAGGCCATCAGCGGCCGGCCGCCGGACCTCGTGCACCCGCCGGTGGGCTGTCGGTTCGCGGCTCGCTGCCGCTACGCCCAGCCCCGTTGCCTGGCGGAGGACCCGGCGCTGATGCCGGCGGGGTCGCCCGGGCACGAGCACGCCTGCTTCTTCCCGGTGGGCACCACCGCGGGCGCCGAGGCGCTCGCCGCCAACGAGAAGGCCGGTCGGACCGCCGCCGGCCTCGACCTGTTCGCCGTCGCGGCGAGCTGAGGGGGACGACATGGCCGGCACCGGCACCGCGCACCTGCGAGACGGCGACCCCGACGTCCTGCTCCGGGTCGAGAACCTGGTCGTCGAGTTCCCCGCCGCCGGCGGACGGAAGGTCTACGCCGTCTCGGGCGTCAGCTTCGACCTGAAAGAGGGGGAGACCCTCGGGCTCGTGGGCGAGTCGGGTTGCGGCAAGTCCACGACCGGCCGCGCCGTGATGCAGCTCCCGGCGCCCACCTCGGGCTCCATCAAGCTGGAGGGCGTCGAGCTCACCGACCTCTCCGGCGAGGAGCTGCGCCGGGTCCGGACCCGTCTCCAGATGATCTTCCAGGACCCGATCTCGTCGCTCAACCCTCGTCGGAAGGTGCGCGACATCGTGGGCGAGGGGCCGTCCATCTGGAGCGGCAAGAACGGCTCGGGCACCTTCACCAAGGAACGGATCGACCAGATCCTCGAGGCCGTCGGTCTCGATCCCACGGTCGCCGGAGATCGTCG
>JBEIGA010000284.1:0-4861 GCA_040382135.1 Acidimicrobiales bacterium | reverse complement strand
CGAGCTCGGCGCCCACCCGCTCACGCAGCCGGACGACGTCGTCAGGGAGGTCGTTGACGAAGCCGACGTCGAACTCCGAACCATGGCTGCCCACGAGGTGCACCTCGGACGGCAGCCGGCTCAGCGCGGCGAGGTCGCGGAGCGAGCGCCCCGAGATCACCGCGACGTGGGTGTCGGGGAGGGCGGCCAGGGCACGGAGCGCCGCCACGGACTCCCGGCAGGGCAGGGCGGCGGCGGGGTCGTCGACGATCGGTGCGAGCGTGCCGTCGTAGTCGCAGGCGACGAGGAGCACGGGGAGTCGGGCGAGGGACCGGACCGCGGCCATCGCCGCGGCCTGATCCCGATCGTCGTCGGTCGAGCGCGTCCCGTCCATCGCCCGACCGACCCTACCGCCCGTACGGCGCGGTGCTCACCGGTTCCGTACGTTGTCGCACATGAACAGTTACCCGCCCGATCGTCATGTGCTCCGGGACCTGGAGCACACCACCGAACGGGTCGCCCGGGACCATGCCGTGGTGCGGGCGGACGTGCGACCCGAGCTGTGCGGCCCGTCGGGCGGGGTCCGAGCGGGGGTGCTCGCCTGCCTCGTCGACGTCACGGGCGCGATGGTCGCCCTCGGCGCCGTGCTCCCGGACTGGACCGCCACCGCCGACCTCGCGTACCACGCGCGGCGCCCGGTCCGGCAGGGCCCGGTCGTGATGACCGCCCGTCCGATCCGTGCCGGCAGGAGCATCGTGGTCGTGGGATGCGAGGTGCGCGACGGCCTCGGTGACGACGCCGTCGACGCCGGGGAGCCCGCGGGGATCGCGACCATCACCTTCGCCCGCATCCCGGGATCGGCCAGCACGATCACCCCGGGGGCGATCGAGGAGGGCGTGGGCAGGGTCACGTCGATGGCGCTGCCCGACAGCGGGTTCCGGGCACCGTTCCACGAGGCGCTCGGGTTGCGGTTCGTCGACCCTGCGGCGGGGATCGTGGAGGTCGACAAGGACGACTACGTCCGCAACAGCTTCGGGACGATCAACGGCGGCGTGGTCGCGGCCACGCTCGCGGCGGCGGCCGAGGCGGCGGGCGCTGCGGCCACAGGTGCCCCGGTCGAGACCCTGGACCTCCAGGTCCACTACCTCGCCCAGACCAAGGCCGGGCCGGCGCGCACCACCGCGGACGTCCTCCGCCACGACGACCGCTCGGCCGTGGTCCGACTGGAGCTGCACGACGTCAGCGACGGGACCCTGCTCGCGCTCGCCACCGTGGGCGTCGGCCTGTTCCCGGCCTGAACGCCTCAGGCGAGCTCGTCGGCCACCGGGTTCCGGAGGGTGCCCACCCCGCGGATCGTGACCTCGACGGTCTCGCCGGGGCGGAGCCAACGCGGCGGGGTCCGCGCCGAGCCCACACCGCCGGGGGTGCCGGTGGCGATCACGTCGCCGGGCTCGAGCGTGGTGAAGCTGGAGCAGTAGGCGATGAGCTCGGGCACCGAGGCGATCAGCAGGTCGGTGCCGCTGTCCTGGAGCACCTCGCCGTCGACCGTGGTGCGGACGTGGAGGGCGCCGGGGTCGGGGACCTCGTCGGCGGTGACGATCCAGGGACCGAAGGCGCCGGACCGGTCGAAGTTCTTGCCCGCGGTGAACTGGGTGGTGTGGCGCTGCCAGTCGCGGACCGAGCCGTCGAGGAAGCAGCTGTAGCCGGCCACGTGGCCGAGGGCGTCGGCGACGGCGATGCGGCGGCCGTGACGGCCGATCACCACGGCCAGTTCCCCCTCGTAGTCGAACGCCTCGCTCTCGAGGGGACGCACGACGGGCTGCCCGTGCCCGACCAACGACGAGGGCCAGCGCACGAAGACCGTGGGGTGCGGCGCGTCGTCGCCACGGCCCATCTCCTCACGGTGGGCGCGGTAGTTGACCCCGATGCAGAGGATCCTCGCAGGGGCGACCACCGGCGGCAGCCAGGTCACCGTGCCCGGATCGACCTCGGGTGCGATGCCCACCGCGCCGGCCAGTCGGCGGAGGCCGTCGGACGCCGCGAGCACTGCGGCGAGGTCCGGCTCGGGCAGCCGGTCCGTGACGTCCCGGAGCACGCCCGCGCTCTCGGATCCCTCGTGGATCCCGTAGCGGGCCACGCCGTCGACCAGGAACGAGACGAGGCGCACGGTCAGGACGCCTCGGGTGGGACCACCGGCTCGATGCCGAGGTCCGCGTAGGTGGCGACCGGGAGGAAGGGCACGCCGCGCTCGGCGAAGCTGCGGGTGGCGACGTCGCCGCGGTCGACGAGCGCCGAGGCGGCGACCACCGTGGCGCCGACGGCGCCGACGGCGTCGTAGGCCTTGAGGGTGGAGCCGCCGGTGGTGATCACGTCGTCCACCAGCAGGACGCGGTCGCCGGGCCCGATGCGGGCGCCCTCGATCTGGCGACCGGTGCCCCGACCCTTGGGTTCCTTGCGGACGAAGAACCAGCGGCAGCGCACCACGGCGGCCACGCCCACGGCCAGGGCGTCGGCACCCATGGTGAGCCCGCCCACCGCGTCGAACTCGATGCCGGCGGCGCGGACACGGTCGACGATGGCCCGGCAGGCGACCTCGAGGTCGTCGTAGTGGGCGAGGGCGAGCTTGCCGTCGACGAAGTCGCGGGACCAGCCGCCGGACGCGAGCTGCACGGGCTCGGGCAGGTGCTGGAGGCCCTTGGCCTTCACGATCTCGACGAGCTGCTGCTGCGGGGTGGGTGCGTCGGCCATGCGAGCGGCGAGCCTAACCGGGGTCCTCCGGCGTGGGGTTCACGCCGTCGGCCGTCACGGGGCAGACTGCCCCCCATGAAGGCCCTGCGGTTCGAGCGGTCCGAGGTGCGGTACGCCGCCGCCAACGTGGCGTCGCGGTTCCGGCCCGGCTCCGGGTCCAAGGTGTCGCCCCTGCGCCTGGTCGACACCGACCCGCCCGAGCCCCCGTTCGAGGGCTGGGTGCCGGTGTGGCCGCGGCTCACCGGCATCTGCGGCTCCGACCTCTCCACCGTCGAGGGTCACTCGTCGCGGTACTTCGAGGAGTTCATCACCTTCCCGTTCGTCCCCGGCCACGAGGTCGTGGGCGAGCTGGCCGACGGCTCCCGGGTGGCGGTCGAGCCGGTGCTCGGGCACGAGGCCCGCGGCTTCGAGCCGCCGTTCCCCGGCGCGGCCCCCGGCGACGGCGACGACTACCGGCACCTCGTGGCCGGGCCGCTCGAGCCCGGTATCCAGATCGGCTCCTGCGAGAGCACCGGCGGCGGCTGGGCCACCCAGATGATCGCCCATCGCAGCCAGCTGCACGCCGTGCCCGACGACATGACCGACGAGCGCGCCGTGATGCTCGAGCCGGCCGCCGGCGGCGTCCACGCCGCCCTGCGCGGGCACATCGGTCCGGACGACGTGGTGGCCGTCCAGGGCGCGGGCACCATGGGCCTCGTCACCATCGCCGCCATCCGCCACCTCTGCCCGCCGGCCCACCTCATCGCGGCCGCCCGCTACCCGGTCCAGCGGGAGCTGGCCAAGGCCCTCGGCGCCGACGAGGTGGTCGACCCGGGCGAGCTTCCGCGGGCCGTGCGGCGGGCCACCGGCTGCTTCATGATCGGCGACAACCTCTCGGGTGGCGCCGACGTCGTGATCGACGCCATCGGCTCTGGGCCGTCGCTGCAGCAGGCGATCGGCATCACCCGTCCCCGCGGCCGGGTCGTGCTGCTCGGCATGCCGGCGGGCGTGTCGCTGAACCTCACCGGCCTCTGGCACCGCGAGACCGAGCTGGTCGGCGCCTACACCTACGGCACCGAGACCCTGCCCGACGGACGCACCACCACCAGCTTCGCCCTGGCGTTCGAGCTCGTCGCCGCCATGCGGCTCGAGCGGCTCGTGTCGGCCACCTACCCGCTCGAACGCTGGCAGGACGCCCTCGCCCACGCCGCCGAAGCCGGCCCCCGCGGCGCGGTCAAGGTCTGCTTCGACCTCCGCCAGGAGCGGCATCGAGGTCTGCCCCGCTGACGCCCCTATCATCCCGGCGTCGGATCACCCGGCCCGGGGGTCGTCCATCGGGGACGACCGGAGACGAGGAGCGAAGCATGCAGCGGTTCGAGGGCAAGGTCGTGCTGGTGACGGGAGCGGCGTCGGGCATCGGCCGGGCCACCGTGGAGCGGCTCGCGTCGGAGGGTGCGGCCCTGGCCTGCATCGACGTCCAGGCCGACGCCGTCGAGGAGGTCGCCGCCGCGGCCCGTGCCGCCGGCGCTGACGCCCAGGCCTGGGTCTGCGACATCAGCGACGAGGCCGCCGTGCAGGCCACCGTCGCCGCCGTGGTCGCCCGCTTCGGGAAGCTCGACTCGCTGTGCAACATCGCCGGCATCCTGCGGGCCAAGCACAGCCACGAGATCACCCTCGACGAGTGGAACCAGATCATCGGGATCAACCTCACGGGCACGTTCCTGATGAGCCGGGAGTGCATCCCGCACCTGCTCGAGACCAAGGGCAACATCGTGATGGCGGCGTCCACGTCCAGCCTCTCGGGCCACCCGTGGATGCTGCACTACGCCGCGTCGAAGGGCGGCGTGCTCGCCATGACCTACACGCTGGCCGTGGAGTACGCGAAGCGTGGCCTGCGGGTCAACGCCGTCGCCCCCGGCGGCATCCAGACCCCGATGAGCGCCGGCGTGCAGCTCCCCTCCGAGGGCCTCGACCACGAGCTGCTCCTGCGCATCTCCCCGGTCGACGCCTTCCGCGGCCCGGAGACGGTGGCGTCCACGATCGCCTTCCTCGCCTCCGACGACGCCGCCCACGTCAACGGCGAGTACATCCGCGTCGACGGCGCCACCCTCGCCTGACCCGCCCACCCCTCTCCTTCGTTCTGGCGTTGTTCCTG
>JBEIGA010000283.1:0-4872 GCA_040382135.1 Acidimicrobiales bacterium | reverse complement strand
CGGAGGACGTGTAGGCGCCGCCGCCGAACTTGCCGCCGGCGTGGAGCTCGGTGAACACGACCTCGAGGGCCGACACCTTGCGCTTGGCGTGCAGGCCGATGGGGATGCCGCGGCCGTTGTCGCCGACCTCCACCGAGCCGTCGCGGTGGAAGGTGACCTCGATGCGGTTGCAGTGGCCGGCGGCGGCCTCGTCGACGGAGTTGTCGATGATCTCCCAGACGAGGTGGGAGAGGCCGGCGCTGCCGGTCCCGCCGATGTACATGCCCGGCCGCTTGCGCACGGCCTCGAGGCCCTCGAGGGTCTGGATGCTGTCGGCGTCGTAGCCCGAGGCGGGGGTCTTGCTGCTCACGGGGTCCTCACCAGCGTGCGGGGCCGAGGGCCAGGACCTGGCGCTCGGTCGGGGTCGGGACGAGGTCGCGGCGGGTGGGGGCGACGCCGAACGGAACGGGGTTGGGGTCGGGCTTGGTGCGGTCGTCGTCGGTGCTCATGGTGGCGAGCAGCCCCTCGAGGCGGCCGATGTGGGCGAACAGCACCCGTTCCTTGTCGGCGAGCTTCGTGAGGCGCACGCCCTGTCCACCGCGACCCTTCGACGGGACCTCGTCGGCCGTGGTGACCTTGACCGCGGCGGCGGTGGTGACGGCGACGACGGCGGCGTCGCCCAGGAGCGGTCCGGCGCCCACGATGCGCACCCCCTCGCGGAGCTTCATGCCGACCACGCCGCCCGCGCCGCGGCCCTGCACGCTGATCTGCTCCACCGGGGTGCGCAGGGCCTGGGCGTCGGAGGCCACGAGCACGACCTCGCTGCCCTCCGGGGCACCGAAGGCCGCCACGAGGCGGTCACCCGGCTTGAGCGCGATCACGGTCCGGCCGGCCCGCGTGCCGAGCGCCTCCTCGGGGGTGATCCGCTTGACGACGCCCTGCTCGGTGACGAGGACCACGGCCTCGGTCTGCTCGGGCGCGACGAGGGCCAGCAGCTCCTCGCCCCGGTTCGCGCCCAGCAGCGGCGCTGCGGGCACGCCGCGGGCACGGCCGGCGGCGTCGGTGAGATCGCCGGCGGTGGCGTGCAGGACGCGGCCCTCGCTCGTGATCACACCGATCGTGGCCGTGGTGCGGGTGAGGACCGAGGCACGCAGGACGTCGTGGCGGCCGGGCGTGCCCCGGTTGCCGCCCTCGGCGGGGATCCGTCCGATCTGGCCGCTCGCCGACAGGGTGACCACGCATGGCTGGTCCACCAGCGCGGTGGCCGCGGTGGCGGCGGGGAGCTCGACGACGGGGATCTCGCCGGCCGGGACGATCCGGGTGCGGCGGGGGACGCCGAAGCGCTCGACCGCCTCCTGCAGCTCGGTGAGCACGATCCGGCGCTGGCGCCGCTCGGAGTCGAGGATGTCGGTGTAGTCGGCGATGTCCCGGCGGAGCTGGGCGGCCTCTTCGTCGAGCTTCAGCTTCTCCAGCGCGGTGAGGCGCCGGAGCGGCATCTCGAGGATGGCGTTGGTCTGGATCTCCGACAGGGCGAAGCGCTCCATGAGCCGCTCGCGTGCCTGGGCGGTGTCCTCGGAGCTGCGGATGATCCGCACGACCTCGTCGATGGCGTCGAGGGCGATGAGCAGCCCCTCGACGATGTGGAGCCGCGCCTCGGCCTTGGCGAGCCGGAACCGGGTGCGGCGGACCACGACGTCGAGCCGGTGGTCGACGTAGTGCTGGCAGAGGTCGATCAGGCCGAGGGTGGTGGGCACGCCGTTGACGAGCACCACGTTGTTGATGCCGAAGGTCTCCTCCAGCGGGGTGAGCCGGTAGAGCTCGGCGAGCACCGCGTGGGGGTTGGCCGCCGGCTTGCACTCGATGACGAGGCGCAGACCGCTCTTGCGGTCCGAGAGGTTGACCACGCCGCCCACACCCTGGAGGCGGCCCTCGTTCACGAGCTCCTTGATGCGGGCGATCACGCGCTCCGGGCCGACCATGTAGGGCAGCTCCGTCACGACGATGCCCTGCCGGTTGCGGCTCACCTGCTCCACCTGGGCGGTTGCCCGCATGCGGATGGAGCCGCGGCCGGTCTCGTAGGCGTCACGGATGCCGTCGTCGATGACGATGCCGCCGGAGGGGAAGTCCGGGCCGGGCACGAGCTCGAGCAGCTGGTCGACCGTGGGCCGGGGCCGGCGCTGGGTCATCACCAGCTCGATGGCCTTGGCGATCTCCGTGAGGTTGTGGGTGGGCATGTTGGTGGCCATGCCCACCGCGATGCCGGAGGTGCCGTTGACGAGCAGGTTCGGGAGCAGCGCCGGCAGGACGGTGGGCTCGTCGCCCTCGCCGTCGTAGGTGGTGCGGAACTCGACGGTGTCCTCGGCGAGCTCGCGCACCATCTCCATGGCCGCGTCGGTCAGCCGGCACTCGGTGTAGCGAGGGGCGGCGGGCGGGTCGTCGAGGCTGCCGAAGTTGCCCTGCGGGTCGATGAAGGTGACCATCCGGGAGAAGTCCTGGCCCATGCGGACGAGGGTCTCGTAGATGGCCGAGTCGCCGTGGGGGTGGTACTTGCCCATGGTGTCGCCCACGACGCGGGCGCTCTTGCGGTGCGGGGTGTCGGGCCGGATGCCCATCTGGAGCATCGAGTAGAGGATCCGGCGCTGCACGGGCTTCAGCCCGTCCCGCACGTCGGGGATGGCCCGCGCCGTGATCACCGACAGCGAGTAGGCGAGGAACGACTCGCTCATCTCGTCGGCGACCGGGACGTCGACGACGTCACGGGCGAAGGGGATCAGCTCCTGCTGGTCGGGCATCGGGGTGGGGCTCCGGGGAGGGTCCGTGACGGGGGGTGCTCGGCGAACATCTGTTCGCACACTAGCGGCGTCGGGCCGGTGCGGTGCGCTGTGCCCGTCGAACGTACCCGCTGGCACCTCCCGGGACGCGGCACATGGCGTCGCCGGCCGGAGACGGGCCATCCGCGGTCGGCACGGCGCGATGGCTCATGATCCGTTCGGCCCAGCCGAAAGGAGGGGCGGCCTCAGGACTGCACCCGGTCGACCAGGGGCGGGAAGAACACCGGGACGGGAGGAACCGTGAAGAAGCAGCTTTCGATCGCCGTGCTCGCGCTGGCGCTGGCCGGCGCCGCGTGCGGCGGCGACGACGACGGCGGTGGGGCCTCGGGCCCGCTGGTCGACGCGCTCGCCGCTGATCTGCTGGAGGGCAACACCGGTGCGGCCGGTGAGCTGAGCGAGGACGACGCGAACTGCATCGCCTCGGGCGTCGTGTCCGAACTCGGTGAGGAGAAGCTCGCCGAGTACGGCATCACCGCCGACAACGTGAGCCCGGTGGACGAGGTCGGTCTGTCGGAGGAGGACGCCGGCGCGGTGGTCGACACCTTCATGGGCTGTGTCGACATGCGGGCGCTGTTCCTCGAGGGCATGGCCGGCGACGGCGGCATGCCCGAGGAGGCGATGGACTGTGTGAACGACGCCATCGACGACGACTCGCTCCGGAGCTTCTTCATCGCCGGGTTCACCGGTCAGGACCCCGAGGCGATGATCGGTGAGGACGCCGATCTCATGTCGGCGCTCATGGAGTGCGCCATGCTGGCCGAGGGCTGAGCACCCGCTCGACCCCGATCCGAACACAGGACTGCACCGGGCCCGGCTCCACGAGCCGGGCCCGGCCGCGCGCGGGCCCGGATCAGCCAGGCAGGGGCGGCGGGACGGGGTCGGTGAGCCAGGCGTCGAAGAAGGCGTCCAGCTCCTGCCCGCCGACCTCCTCGGCGACCGCGACGAAGTCCTCGGTGGTGACGGCCTCGCCGGCGTGGCGGGCCACGTAGGTGCGCAGGATCTCGAAGAACGCGTCGTCGCCCACGGTGCGGCGCAGGGCGTGCAGCGTCATGGCGCCCCGGTTGTAGACCGAGCTGCCGAACAGCTCCTCCGTGCCCGGATCGGCGATCGGTCCGAGCCCCGGGAAGACGTAGCCGCGGATCAGGGTGTCGGCGGACCGCCCGGTGGACGCCTCGGTCCAGAGCACCTCGGCGTAGGTGGCGAACCCCTCGTTCAGCCAGATCTCGTCCCAGGTGGCAGGACGGAGGAGGTTGCCGAACCACTGGTGGGCAAGCTCGTGGGCGACGATCTCCTCGTGGAGGCCGTCGCCGGTGACGAGGTCGCCCCCGAAGAGCGACAGCGTCTGCGTCTCGAGCGCGAAGCCCAGGGGTTGCTCCACCACCAGGTGGCCGTAGGCCTCGAAGGGGTAGGGCCCGAACAGGTCGCCGAAGACCTCGAGCATCTCGGCCGTGGGGGCGAAGTCGACCGCGGCGTCCTCGGCGACGTCGGCGTCGAACGCGTCGCGGAGGACGACGCCGTCGACCGTCTGCGGCTCGGTCAGCACGAAGTCGCCGATCGCCACGGTGGCCAGGTAGGTCGACATCGGGTCGGACGCCCGCCAGACCCACGTGACCGTCCCGTCCGGTTGCGGGATGCGCTCCTGCAGCAGGCCGTTCGCCGCCACCGTGAACCCCTCGGGCACGGTGATGCGAAAGGTGAAGGTGGCCGCGTCCGCAGGGTGGTCGTTGCCCGGGAACCAGCCGCGGGCGGCGTCGGGCTCGCTGGCCACGAACGAGCCCTCGTCGCCGAGGTCCACCCAGCCGGGGCCGAACAGGAAGCGGCCGGGATCCTGGTCGAGGGGGCTGCCCGTGTACGGCACCACCACCTCGACGGTCGCTCCGGCGGCGAGCGGTTCCGCCGGCGTGACGACGAGCTCCCCGTCGGAACGGCCGACGTCCGCGACGACACCGTCGACCGTGACCTCGCCCACCTCCCAGCCGATGAGGTCGAGGTTGAACGACGACAGGGCCTGCTCCGTCACGATGGTGAGCGTGGCCGTGGCGTCGAAGCGGTCGACGACGGG
>JBEIGA010000282.1:0-4895 GCA_040382135.1 Acidimicrobiales bacterium | reverse complement strand
GAGGCCGTCCGCAACCGCAGCCTCCTCTCGTTCGAGGAGGCGGTGCACCTGCTCACCCAGCGCCAGGCCGAGTTGTACGGCTTCCGCGAGCGTGGCCTGTTGCGCGAGGGCTGGCACGCCGACGTCGTGGTCGTCGACCCGGCCACGGTGGGCGCCGACGACCCGGCGATGCGCTTCGACCTGCCCGGCGGCGCGGGCCGCCTCTACGCGGGCTCGCACGGCGTGGAGCACGTCCTCGTGAACGGCTCCCCCATCGTCAGCGACGGTGCCCTCACCACCGAACGGCGCGGCACCCTGCTGCGCTCGGGACGCGACACCGCCGACCCGTCGATGGGCTGACGGCGTCCCGCATGGAGATCGTCGGGGACTTCGCCCGTGACGGCGCGGTGTGCGTGCGTGGCGCGTTCGACGCGGCGCGGATGGCGCTCGCCGAGCGGGCGGTCGACGCGAACCTGGCGTGCCTGTCCCCGCTCGCCAAGCGGGCCAGCACGACCGAGGACGGCGCCTTCGTCGAGGACTTCTGCAGCTGGCAGCGGATCCCGGAGATGGAGGCGTTCGTCCGCACCTCCGGCGCCGCCGCCATCGCCGGCGAGCTGCTGGGGGCCGCCACCGTCCGGCACTACCACGACCACGTCCTGGTGAAGGAGCCCGGTACCCGGCAGCGGACGCCCTGGCACCAGGACCTGCCGTACTACAACGTCGACGGGCGCATGAACGTCAGCATGTGGCTGCCGATCGACCCCGTGCCCCGCTCGTCCACCCTGGAGTTCGTGGCCGGCTCGCACCTCGGACCCTGGTACACGCCGCGGACCTTCCTCGACGGGCAGGCGAAGTGGTTCCCCGAGGGCAGGCT
The DNA here is from genome assembly GCA_040382135.1 of Acidimicrobiales bacterium. Lineage (GTDB taxonomy): Bacteria > Actinomycetota > Acidimicrobiia > Acidimicrobiales > JBEIGA01 > JBEIGA01. The sequence continues at coordinate 4,042 of JBEIGA010000282.1, read as the reverse complement.
CGCGGAGCTCCCCGACATCGACGCCGACCCGGAGCGGTTCCCGGTGCTCGGCTGGGCGCTCGAGCCGGGCGACGCCGTCTTCTTCCACATGCTCACCCTCCACGCCGCCGCCGGCGTGGACGGGACCCGCCGTCGCCGGGTGCTGTCGGTGCGGTTCCTCGGGGAGGACATGGTCCACCGGCCCCGGCCGTGGACCACCTCGCCGCCGTTCCCCGGCCTGGAGGAGGAGCTGGCCGACGGCGCACCGCTCGACCACCCCCTGTTCCCGGTGCTCTGGGAGCGCTCGGGCTGAGGCCCCTCAGGGGAGGCGGTGGGCGACGATCGGCAGCACCGCCGAGACGCCCGCCTCCCGCAACATGGCCGCCGCCACCGTCACCACCCAGCCGGTCCGCATGGTGGCCGCCGCCAGGAACACCGGCCCCGGCGGGATGGCGCCCGTGTCATCGAGGCGGAGCACCTGTTCGAGGTGGGCAACCACGGCCCCGGACGCCGCCTCCTGGGGCGCCGGGGGGCCGTCCCAGGCGAAGACGTCGAAGACCGGCAGCTTCCCGGCCCGACCGATGCGTTCCGCCAGGGCCACCGAGGCCCGCGGGTCTGGCGACGGGGCCACCACCACGGCGACCGGACGCTGCACCCACTGCGTGCGCCAACGGCGCAGGACCTCGACGGCGCCGTCCGCGAGGGCGGGTTCGAGGCGAGGAGGCCGTGCCTGCAACGACGCGAGCTCCTCGGCCCAGCCCGCGTCGTCGCCGAACGCGACCGCCCGGCCGGTGTCGGCGCCGACGATCCGGCCGCGGCGTCCGTAGCCCGTGGGCCAGAGCTTCCGGGGCTCGATCGGGAGGTCCGAGCGACGCAGATGAGCGCGGGCGCCAGCGACGCGGTCGTCCGACGGGCGTGGGCCCGGGTGGGGCAGCACCCCCGTGCACACCGAGCAGCGTCCGCACGGGGCGGGGTCGGGGTCGTCGAGGCTGGCCTGGAGGAACGCCATGAGGCAGCCCTCACCGCGGGCGTAGCGGCGCATGGTGTCGGCCTCGTCCCGGCGGACCGCGGCGAGCGCGTCCCAGCGGGCGTGGTCGTGCACGTACGCCTGACCCGTGGCGGCCCACCCGCTCCCCTGCCGCTCGACCACCCCCGCCACCGTCAGGATCTTGAGCAGCGCCTCCAGGCGACCCCGGCGGAGGGCGGTTGCCGCCTCGAGCTCACCCAGCGTCGCCTCGGAGCGCTCGAGCCGGGCGAGGATGGCCGCCACCGCCTTGGGGTCCGGGACCGAGGCGGTGGCGAAGTAGTCCCAGATGCGCTCGTCGGCGACGCCGGGGAGGAGCACGGCCTCGGCGCGGTCCAGCGCACGGCCGGCGCGTCCGACCTGCTGGTAGTAGGCCACCGGCGTTGCCGGCGAGCCGACGTGGATGCAGAAGCCGAGGTCCGGCTTGTCGTAGCCCATGCCCAGGGCGGAGGTCGCGACGACGGCCTTCACCCGGTCGTGCCGCAGGTCGTCCTCCACCGCGACCCGTGCATCGGCGTCGAGCGAGCCCGTGTAGGCGGCCACCTCGTGACCGCAGGCGGCGAGGAACCCGGCGAGCCGCTCCGCCTCGGCCACGGTGAGCACGTAGACGATGCCGGACCCCGGCAGGTGGTCGAGGGCGTCGGCCACCCAGGCGTAGCGCTCCAGGGGCGTGAGACCGGGGACGACCGACAGGCGGAGCGACGTGCGGGCCAAGGTGCCCCGGAAGGTGACCGTGTGATCACCGAGCTGGCCGGCGATGTCCTGGGTGACCCGCTCGTTGGCAGTGGCGGTGGGGGCGAGCACGGCCGCCTCGGGCGCCGCGAGCAGGGCCCGGGTGAGGCGCTGGTAGTCGGGCCGGAAGTCGAAGCCCCAGTCCGAGACGCAGTGGGCCTCGTCGATCACGATCAGGCCCACCGCGGCAAGGAGGCCACCGAGGCGCGCAGCGAAGCGCGGGTTGCCGAGCCGTTCCGGGGAGACCAGGAGCACGTCGAGCGCGTCGGCGTCGAGCGCGCGGAAGACGTCGTCCCACTCGTCGAGGTTGGTGGAGTTGACCGTGGCGGCCCGCAGCCCGGCCCGGGACGCGGCGTCGGCCTGGTCACGCATGAGGGCCAGCAGGGGCGACACCACGAGGGTGGGGCCTGCGCCGCGGGCGCGGAGGGCGGCGGTGGCCGCCCAGTACACGGCCGACTTGCCCCAGCCGGTCGCCTGGACCACGAGCACCCGGGCGTGGGGCGTGAGCACTGCGGCCACGGCGTCGAGCTGGTCGGGGCGGGGTACGGCACCCGGGCCCGCCAGCCGCGCCAGCACGGCGCCGAGATGGTGCTGTGCCTCGTCGATGACCGTCTGCCCGTCCACGGCCCCGAGTCTGCCCGCAGGGTGCGACAACCGTGGCGAGGCCCTCCTCGGGCGCAGCCCGCTACGGTCCGGTCATGCGCCTCGGCATCCACCTCCCCCAGTACGGCTCCGCCGCCGGCCCCGATGCCATCCGACGGGCGGCCGTCGCCGCCGAGGCCCTCGGCTTCGAGGACGTCTGGGTGAGCGACCACGTGGTCCAGCCGGCGTCGCAGGGCTATCCGTCGCCGTACCTGTACGACCCGTTCCTCACCCTCGGTCTGGCGTCGGCGGTCACGGCGCAGGTCGGCCTCGGCACGTCCGTGGTCGTCGCCGCCCAGTACCACCCGTTGTGGCTGGCGAACGCGACGGCATCGCTCGACGCGCTCTCCGGCGGACGCCTGAAGCTCGCGGTCGGTGTGGGCTGGAGCAAGGCGGAGTACGAGGCGCTCGGCCAGTCGTTCCACGACCGGGGGCGCCGCACCGACGAGATCCTCGAGATCCTCCACGCCTGCTGGACCACCGACCCCACCAGCTACGCCGGTGCGCACTACGCCTTCGAGGACCTCCGGGTCCTGCCCAAGCCCGCCCACCCGATCGAGATATGGATCGGTGGCGGCAGCGAAGCCGCCTACCGGCGCGCCGCCCGCGTCGGCACCGGCTTCCAGCTCATCGGTCTCGATCCGGAGGGCGCACGGGAGCGCTGCGCCCGGATCCGCCAGGACCACCCGGACCCCGCCTACACGATCTCGCTCCGCACCGGCTGGGACCCCCAGGGCATGGACCCGGATCGCATCCGTCGCGAACGCGACGAGTTCGCCGAGGCCGGCATCCAGCACGTCGTCGCCGCCCCGTGGCGCAAGGACCCCGACGACTGGCTCCGCTCCATGGAGCAGCTCGCCGGACTCATCGGCCTCACCCCGCGCTGAGCGATCCCACCACCTCGACGACGCGTACCGGCCTGCTACCAGAGTTCGTCGACGTACTTGTCGGTGCCGATCTCGGTCTCGAAGAACGGGGCCACGAGCTGGACGGTGGCGAGGCCCTGCGCCTCGATGGCGTCGGTGTAGGCGCGGAGGCGGTCCAGGCTGTCGCGCACGTCGCCCTTCACGAAGAAGAGCTGGCACAGGCGCTCCGGGCCGCCGGCCTTGCTGCCGAGGTCCATCGGGACGTCGCGCGGGTCGTTCTCCCCGGCCGACGGGGTCCACGACGAGGCGATCTCGATGCTGCTGCCCGCGAGCAGGTTCGGCAGCAGCTCCGGCGCCAGGGCGGCGTGGAGGTCCTGGGCGGTCCCGGACGTGGCGTCGAACCAGGCGATGACCAGGCCGTCGTAGCCGTGGTCGAGGGCGAGCTCGACGGGCACGGGATCGGCGTCGCGGTACACGGCGGCGATGTGGTCGAACAGGATCGTGTGGATGTGGCGCCGCTCGGGGAAGCCGCGGTTCTCCGCGTAGAGGGCGTTCACCTGGGTGCGGGCCCAGTTGTCGAAGTGGTCGGCGTGGTGGCCCTTCTCGACCCAGTAGACGGCCACGTACGAGCCGGCGTCGGTGGGTCGGGCGATGGTCTCGTTGCCCGCCGGCCAGCGCAGGTCCTTCAGCGCCCGGGTGGCGACGAAGCGGTCACCGGCGAAGAGGAACGGGCCGATCATGCAGCCGGCGTAGAAGTGGTCCCGCTGGTACCAGCGGTTGTACGCCTTCTCGAAGCCCT
>JBEIGA010000281.1:0-4928 GCA_040382135.1 Acidimicrobiales bacterium | reverse complement strand
GCGCCATGGGCTGGAACGTCTGTCCCACCTCCCTCGGGGTCCGCATCCAGCAGGAGATCGTCGACCGTTACCGGGCGGGCCGGATCCGTGCGGTCGTCGGCGCGGTGGTGCCGTTCGAGGAGCTCCCCCGCGCCATCGACGCCATGGGCCGACGCGAGACGGTGGGCAGGGTGATCGCCACCACGGGGTGACGACCGACCCCGTCGCATGGGGCACAAGGTCACTGTGCGTCCCCACCCGCGCTGCGTACCGTCCGGCCCGTGGGAGCTCGTGCGCGTGGCGTGGGCCGTCTCCCGATCGTCCTCGGCCTGATGGCCGCGGTCGGCGTGGCCGGCGGTGTGGTCTGGATGACGAGCGGCGACGAGGCCTCGCCACCGACGACGGACATCACCACCTCCACCACGACCACGAGCACGGACACCGCGCCGACCGCCGGGCTCCTCCGTCCGGCACGGGCCACCAACTCGTCGGGCACGAGCGCGTCCCAGCTCTCCCTGGTTGAGGAGGCCGACGGCACCCTGTTCGTCGCGTACCTCGGGACCGACGGTCGCCTCCGTTGGCAGCGCAACGGTCCGGACGGCGCCTTCACGGCATCACCCGTCCTCGAGGCCGGCGTCGTCGACCGTCCGCTCGGCGAGGATCGGCGGGTCGTCGCCACCGACGTGATCGGCGATGGTGACGGGTTCGTGATCGCGCAACACGTCGACGGACGTGGCGTCGTGGTCCAGCAGGTCGACCACGACCTGCAGCCGGAGGCTCCGGCTCTCGTTCTCGACACCCTCGCCTGGCCCAGCCTCGGACGACACGGTGACGACCTGTTCCTGGCCGCGCAGGAGGGCGACGCCATCGTCCTCGTCGGGCTGGTCACGGGCGACACCGGCCCTGCGGCGACCACGTGGCGACAGGTCACGACTCCGACCGCGGCGGCGGACCGCTACCCCGACCTCGCAGTCGCGGATGACCGCCTCGTCGTCGCGTACGAGCGCCGGCCCCGGACCGGGAGCGCGACGCTGCGCGCCGCCGTGATCACCCCAGCGAGCGGTGCGGTGGAACGGGACCTCGAGGTCACGTCCTCCTGGTACCCCTCCGGGAAATCGGCGACCGCTCCCGGAGCGACGGTGACCGGGTCGGGCGACACCGCCACGGTCTTCTGGCGCCGGAGCGTCTCGGGATCGGTCCGCCTGTTCCTCGCCCGCATCGATCCCGGCAGCGGTGCGGTGACCCGCGTGCTCGACGCCGCGCCCCGGACGGATGCGACCGCCGACCTGTTCGGCCACTCCGGCGGCTACGCCCTCGTCCAGCTCGGCGCCGCGACCCACCTGCTCGCCCTCGACCCGGTCCACGCCATCAGCCCGGCCGTCGACGGCATCTCCCGCGCCGCCCGGTTCACCCTGCGGCCCGTGCTGGAGGGAGGCCTCCCGGGCGGACCCACCGTGCTCGAGGGAGGCACGCCGGTGCGGCCCGACGTGCTGGTCGACGCGGACGGCTTCGCCCAGAACCCGCGGCTGGCGGTCGTCGGGGCGCCGGTGGTGATCGAGGCCGCCGTCGTCAACCGGGGTCAGCAGACGGCGCAGGGCGTGACCGTCGAGGTCTGGATCGCCGGGGTGCTGCACACCTCGATCCCCGCCGGATCGCTGCAGGCCGAGGAGCGGCAGCGCATCGCCGTCGACTGGACCCCACCCCCGTCCACCACGGCGACCACCGTGCCGGTCGAGATCCGCGTCTCGACCACGACCGCTCAGTACACGACCGGCAACGACACGGCTGCGTTCGATCTGGAGGTCCGCCAGACCGCGATCGTGAGCGGACGGCTGGCGGACGTCTCCTACGACCTCGCACGGACGAGCGACTGGATCCCCGGGATCGGTGGCGCCGAGGTCACGGTGGGCGACCTCCCCGCGGTGCTCACGGACGACGGCGGCTTCTTCCGCGTGGAGGACCTGCCGTTCGGCACGTACACGGTGACGGCGGAGAAGGAGGGCTTCACGCCCGCCACCGTCGACGTCACGGTCACGCGGGACCGGCCCTTCGCGTTCGCCCGACTGCTCACGGACAACCACGGCACCCTCGTGCTCCAGGTCCGCGACGAGCTCGGCCGCACGGTGTCCGGCGCCTCCGCACAGCTCCTCGGCGGAGGGCCGACGACGACGGTCGAGGCGGACGGCACGGTCCGCTACTCGCTCCCCGCAGGGCCCTACGAGCTCGTCGTCAGCGCCCCCGGGCACTGGCCGGCGGGTCCCACCACGGTCGACGTGGTGTTCGACACGGAGACGACCCGCAGCGTGGTGGTCGAGCAGGCCGACGAGGGGATCGTCAGCGGGCGCGTCGTGGGTCCACGGGGACGCCCGCTCGCCGACGCCGTCGTCACGATCGACCCCGTGGATCCCGAGGTCGACCCCATCACCGTCGGCGTCGACGACGACGGGCGGTTCGGCGACGTCCGCCTCCCCGCCGCGCCGAGCGCCGCCTACCGCATCACGGCCACGAGCCCGAGCGAGACCGGCGAGGGGGTGTGGGAGGTCATGCTCCGCGGTGGCGAGGTCCGGTCCGAGGTGCTCGTCGTCGCGCCGTCGGCGGCCGACCTCGGCGAGCTCCGCTTGTCGTCCACCGTCGAGGGCTACACGAGCTGGATGGTGAAGGCCTCCTGGCCCGGCTTCCTCGGCCTGCCGTCCGCGGCCATGTACACCTGGTTCGGGAACTACGCGATCCGGGTCGGGGCCGAGTACTGGGACGGCACGCACGAGCTGGTCGGGGTCGACGTCTCGGTGCAGGGACACGCCTACGAGAGCCACGCCACCCAGTCCGAGATCGACCTCACCGAGATGCACGCCGACTACGGCGAGGTCTTCGAGATCACGGAGTTCTCCGACGAGCACCTCGACGCGGGCGTCAACCTGTTCGAGGTGCTCACCGGCGAGACCGACCAGATCCTCTCGGGTGTGGTCGACACGGTGCTCGGCGTCGGCGGCGACGTCGTGGACCTCGTCACCGGCGACGCGGCCGACGACTGGGTCGTGACCGGGCAGGGTCCGGAGCTGCTCACCTGGGGCGAGGCCCGTGAGGACTTCGCCGTCTCGTTCGACCTCGACACCTCGAGCCCCGGTGGTGTGGCCCGCTCACTCTTCGCCGATGCCGTTGCGGTGCCCCGCGGGTTCGCCATCCCGTTGGTGATCGGCGGGAGCAGCGAGCAGCAGACCTCGGTCCGGGTCGACCAGGTCGACGTGGTCGACGTCGCGACCCGCGAGGTGCTGTGGTCGAGCGGCGAGGACCCCTGGTTCAGCTTCGGCGGGTCGGAGCCGACCACGAACGGCGCCACCCGGCGCTACGACGTGGACGTCCCCGGGATCGACGAGCGCGACGTGGCGATCTACGTCTGGCTCAGGGTCGGCAAGGTGGACGCCGGCGACCTCGCCTCGCCCGGAGGGCCGTCGGTCGGCAGCACCGCCTTCGAGCAGCGCGCCCAGCAGGTCGTGATCCTCCGCCCCGGCAACCAGGCGATGCTCGCCCGGATCGCGCCGGGCGATCCGTACCTGCACCCCGAGGACCTCCACCTGCCGGCGTCCTGACCGTCCGTCAGGACGGCCGGTCGCGGCTCAGACCGACCGGCCGACGGCGTGCCCTGAGGCGATCGCGCCCTGGATGTAGCCGACGTCGCCGGCGTCACCGGCGACGTGCACCTCGATCCCGCGCTCGGCGAGCGCGTGGGCCAGCGAGGCGTCGGCGTGGACGCCCGAGGCGAGGATCACCTGCTCGGCGCGCACGGTGCGGGTCTCGTCGCCCTGGCGGAAGGTGACCTCCCGCTCGTCGATCGACACCAGCTCGGCCCCGGTCTCGAAGCGGACCCCGTGGGCACGGGCGTCGCGGACGGCGCGGGCCCGACGCGGGTGGGCCATATCCACGCCCACCTTGTCGCCGTGTTCGAGCACGGTGACGTTGCGGCCGCGCTCGGCGAGGAACTCGGCGAGCTCCACGCCGACGAGCCCGCCGCCCACCACCACGACGTCGTCGCCGAGCGGCATCCACCGCTTGGACATCGAGCGGACGCGAGCCATGTCGTCGGTGATCCCGAGCTTGCGGCCGGCGGCCACGACGAGGCGATCGGCCATCCCGAGGCGCTTCCCCGCCTTCGGGTCGTCGCCGGTGAGCAGACCGCGCAGGTCGTCGCCCGAGAGCACGTGGGGCAGATCGCCGCCGGGCACGTCGGGCCGGCTGCGTCGGGCACCCGTGGCCACGACCACGGCGTCCGGGGCGAGGGCCACGATCGCGTCGACGGTGGCAGCGGCACCGAGCCGGACCTCGACCCCCTCCTCGGCGATCGCGGCCGAGAGGTACCGGACCAGCTCGCCGTTCATGGGCGTGGTGAGCGACGAGAAGTGGGCCGTGCCCCCGAGCCGCTCCGCCTTCTCGAGCAGGGTCACGCGGTGCCCCCGGGACGCCGCGACCCGGGCGGCCTCCATGCCGGCCGGGCCCCCACCGACCACGACGACGTGGCGGGCCGGGGACGCCGGGGCGGGGGCCGGCCGGTCGTAGTGGCCGAGCTCCGCGTTGACGGCGCACTCGGGCACGGCGTCGAAGAAGTTCGCGGCGACGCACACGTAGCAGTTGATGCAGGTGCGGACGAGGTCCGGGCGGCCGGCCGCGAGGCGGTTCCCGAGGTCCGGGTCGGCGAGGAGCTGGCGGCCCATGCACACGTAGTCGCACGCGCCCTCGGCGATGAGCGCTTCGGCCTGGTCCGGCATGATCCGGCCGACGGCCATCACCGGGACCCGCACCGCCGCCTTGATGGCGCGGGTGTGCTCGACGTACTGCCCCGCGCTCCACGGCAGGGGGCCGTCGGTGAAGCCCGGGCCGAGGGCGTTCGGCGACATCGCGGACACGTTGATGGCGTCCGCGCCCGCCGCCTCCGCGAGGCGGGCGTGCTCGACGGC
>JBEIGA010000280.1:0-5029 GCA_040382135.1 Acidimicrobiales bacterium | reverse complement strand
CTGTCCATCGGGCAGGGCGACTTCCTCGCCACCCCGCTGCAGCTCACGAACAGCTATGCGATCCTCGCCAACGGCGGCACCCGGTTCGCGCCGCAGATGGTCAGCGAGGTGCACCGGCGCGCCGAGGACGGCTCGGTCGAGGTCACCGAGTTCGGCCCCCGGGTGCTGGGCGAGGTGGATCTGCCGCCCGAGCACCTCGACCCCATCCTCGAAGGCCTGCTCGGGGTCACCACCATCGGCGGCGCCGACGGCGGGACCGCCTACGGCGCGTTCCACGGGCAGGGGGCCGGGGCCGTCGCCTTCCCGATCGCGTCGTTCCCGGTCGCCGGCAAGACCGGCACCGCCGAGAAGAAGACGGCCACGACGCAGGAGGCCGACTACTCCCTGTTCGTCGGGTGGGGGCCCTTCGGCGCCCCGCGGTACGTGGTGGGCGCCGTGCTCGAGGAAGCGGGGTTCGGCAGCCGGGTCGCCGCGCCGCTCGTCGCCCGCATCCTCGAGCCCATCGCCAACGGCAGGATCCGCGGGTCGGCGCTGCCCCAAGAGGTGCGCTACGCCCGCTTCACCGCCCGCGGCGCCTGCACGGCCTGGCAGGAGGCGCAGGCCGCGGCCGTCGGCGCCGAGGACGGCTCTGCCACGACCACCACGACCATCGCGGTCACCCCGCCCTCATCGACCGTGGTCCTCGACTCACTCCTCCCGGAGGTCCCCGAGGTCGACGCCGACGGCACGGTCGTGATCGGCAGGGTCGAGGTGTCCTGCATCGACGTGTTCGCCGACCTCGCCGCCGAGGCGGCCGAGCTCGAGGAGGCCGAGTCTGTCGGGTCCGGTGCCGGGGCGGTCGACTGATGGTCGCCCTGTCGGCATCCCGGGGGACCCGACGGGCCCGCCTGTCGGTCCGCGACCTCGACCTCGTGCTCGTGGTGCTGGCGCTGTTCCTCGCCGTCGTCGGCGTGCTGATGGTGTTCAGCGCCACCCGAGGACCGGGCACGCCGGCGGAGCCGGCGGTGACGTCCTTCCTGCAGCGTCAGGCGGCGTTCGTGGTCATCGGCTCCTGCGTGGCTGCCGTCGTCGCGCTCTTCGACTACCGCCAGCTCCGCGATCTCGTCCCCCAGCTCTACGGCGGCATGCTCGTGCTGCTGTTCGCCGTCCTCCTCGTCGGTGTCGAGGTCAACGGGGCGAAGGCCTGGTTCGACGTGGGGCCGTTCCAGCTCCAGCCGTCCGAGTTCGGCAAGGTCGTCGTGATCGTGGTCCTCGCGGCGTTCTTCGGGAGCGACGAGGAGATCGACGCACGGCGCCTGATCACCGGCCTCGGTCTGGTGGGCCTGCCGGTGCTGCTCATCATGGGCCAGCCCGATCTGGGCACCGTCCTCGTGTACGGCGCCATCACCGCCGGGATCGTGGTGGTGGCGGGCGTGCGCGGGCGGTACCTCGCCGTGCTGCTCACCGCGCTGGTGCTCGGCGCCACCTTCGTCCTCAACTCGAACGTCCTGGAGGACTACCAGGTCGGCCGGCTCATCGTCTTCGTCGACGACCGCGCCGACGTGCGCGCCGCGTACAACCTCGAACAGGCCCAGATCGCCATCGGGAACGGCGGGCTGACCGGCGAGGGCATCTTCAACGGCACCCAGAACCGCGGTGGTCTGGTGCCGGAGCAGCAGACCGACTTCATCTGGACCGTGGTGGGGGAGGAGCTCGGGTTCCGCGGTGCCGCGGTCGTGCTCGCCGCCTACGGGCTGTTGCTGTGGCGGGTCATCCGCTCCGCCCAGCGCGCCGCCGACCGCTTCGGCGCGCTCCTCTGCGCCGGGGTCGCCTCGATGCTGCTCTTCCAGATCTTCCAGAGCGTCGGGATGACCATGGGCATGATGCCGATCACGGGGATCCCGTTGCCCCTGCTCTCCTACGGCGGCTCGTCGACCATCACCACGTTCGCCGCGATCGGCCTGGTCCTCAGCACGAACGTCCATCGGTTCCGCTGAGCCTCGGCGGAACCGCCACGGAGCGCGACGAACAGCCCCGATCGTCGCCGCGGAACGTGGGCGATCCGGGAAAGCCGCGGGTCGAGGCGGTCGGGGGGTAGCATGGCCGGGTCATGGAAGCGGTCTGGACCCGGCTCGAGCCCCTGCTCGAAAGGGTGCAGAAGCCGGCTCGCTACATCGGGTGCGAGTTGGGTGCACGGACGCCGGCCCACGGGCCGGGGACGGTCGCCTGGCTGCTTGCGTACCCGGACACGTACGAGATCGGTCTGCCCAATCAGGGGCTCCAGATCCTCTACGAGATCCTGAACGAACGGCCGGACGCGGTCGCCGAGCGCACCTACGCGCCCTGGACGGACCTCGAGGAACTGCTCCGTGCCGAGGACGTGCCGCTGTTCTCGGTCGACACCCACCTCGCCGCGGGCGACTTCGACGTCCTGGCGTTCAACCTCTCCGCCGAGCTGACCTATACGAACCTGCTGAACATGGTGGACCTGGCCCGGGTGCCGGTCCGATCCGCCGAGCGGGGCCCGGAGCACCCGTTCGTGATCGTCGGCGGTCACTGCACCTACAACCCGGAGCCGATCGCCGACTTCATCGACGCCGCGGTGCTCGGCGACGGCGAGGAGGTCATCGCCGACATCACCGAGGTGCTCCACGCCTGGAAGGCCGCCGGTCGGGAGGACCGCGAGGACGTCCTCCGCTGCCTCGCCCACATCCCGGGCGTGTACGTGCCCTCCATGTACGAGGTCACCTACGACGGGCAGGCGCTCGCCGGGGTCCACCCGCGGTTCCCGGACGTGCCGGCCGTGGTGCGCAAGCGCACGGTCGCCGACCTCGCCGACTGGCCCTACCCCAAGCAGCAGCTCGTACCGCTCACCGAGGTCGTCCACGACCGCCTCACCGTCGAGGTCTTCCGCGGCTGCACGCGCGGGTGCCGGTTCTGCCAGGCCGGGATGATCACCCGGCCGGTCCGGGAGCGACCGGCGGAGCAGGTGCGGGCGATGGTCCGCGAGGGCCTGCAGCGCACGGGCTACGACGAGGTGGCGCTCACCTCGCTGTCCACCGCCGACTTCTCCGGTATCGACCAGGTCGTCGCCGACACGGTGAACGACCCCGAGGTCGGCGGGCGCATCTCGGTCGCCCTCCCGAGCCTCCGGGTCGACGCGTTCACCGTCGGCATCGCCGCCGACATCCAGCGGGCCCGCCGCACCGGTCTCACGTTCGCCCCCGAGGCGGGCACGTGGCGGATGCGCCAGGTCATCAACAAGCTGATCCGTGAGGAGGACCTCTACAGCGCCGTCGACGCCGCCTACTCGCAGGGCTGGCGGCGGATGAAGCTGTACTTCCTCACCGGGCTGCCCACCGAGACCGACGACGACACCCGCGGCATCGCCGAGCTGGCGGCGAACTGCGCCGAGATCGGCCGTCGGTACGGTCGTGGGACCTCGATCACGGTGTCGGTCGGCGGCTTCGTGCCCAAGCCCTTCACCCCGTTCCAGTGGTTCGGGCAGAACACGCTGGCCGAGCTGCGCCGCAAGGTCGCCGTGCTCCGCGAGGCGGTCCGGGGTGCGAAGGGCGTCCAGCTGAAGTGGCACGATCCGGAAGCATCGTTGGTCGAGGGGCTGATGGCCCGGGGTGACCGGCGGGTCGGTCCGGTCATCGAGGACGTCTGGCGCCACGGCGGCACCTTCCAGGAATGGGGCGAGCGCTTCCACCTGGGGCTGTGGAACGAGGCCGTGGAGCGTGCCGGTCTGTCCTTCGACTGGTACGTGCACCGGCACCGCACCGAGGACGAGGTCCTTCCCTGGGACCACCTCGACGCCGGCCTGCACAAGGACTTCCTGTGGCAGGACTGGCGGGACGCGCTCGCCGAGGTGGGGTTGCCGGACTGCCGGTGGACCCCCTGCTACGACTGCGGTGCGTGCACGGGCTACGGGCTCGAGCACATCGTCGCCTCGGCGGTGCCACCCGCCGGCGGCAGTCAGGGGACGGGCCAGGACCTCGCCAGTGGCGGGGAGATCCCGGTCCGCCTCCTCCCGCGCCGACCCGCAGAGGTCGGTGCACGGTGAAGGTCCGGGTCCGCTTCGCCAAGCAGGGCAAGATCCGCTTCACCAGCCACCGGGACGTCGCGCGCATCTTCGAACGCGCCCTCCGACGTGCCCAGCTCCCGGTCCGGTACACGGAGGGCTTCTCGCCCCGGCCGAAGCTCGCGTTCGGGCTGGCCCTCCCCACCGGGTACGAGTCCGACGCCGAGTACCTCGACATCGAGCTCGAGGACCTCGGGTCCGCCGGGGAGCCACCGGCGTCGCCGGACGACCTGCACACCCGGCTCGACGCCGTGTTGCCCGAGGGCATCCGCGTGCTCGCCGTGGTCGAGGTCGACCGGGACTCCGACGCAATCCAGGAGGCGATCTCCTCCTGTTCCTGGCACATCGACCTCGCGGTCGATGCCGCCACTGCGGCTGCCCTCGTCGAGACGACGATGGCAGCCGAGCGCATCATCGTGGAGCGCGAGCGGAAGGGGCGGCCGTCCATGGACGACATCCGGCCCCAGGTCCTCGCGCTCGACGTCGTCGGGGCGGTGCCTTCCGGCACCCGGCTGCTCGCCGAGCTCGGCACCAAGCCCCGGACCCTGCGACCCGCCGAGCTGCTGACGGCCGTGGCGCCCTCGGCCCCGCCGGCGCGGGTGCGCAGGCTGCACCAATGGATCGAGCACGACGGCGGACGGCACGAGCCCATCGGGCTCGCCGCGCCGTCCGCTCCGCACGCCCTGGAGCGTGCGTCATGAGAGAGGAACGCCACGATGTCCGACACGACGGACTCGGACCGCCAGGACACCGGAGCGGGCGACGCGCCCGAACCGGCCCCCACGGCGGCCACACCACCCCCCACACCCGCAGGCACCGGGTCGGCTGATCCCGTCGGCTCGGGCGGCCCTTCTCCGTCGACCGAAGCCCGACGTGACATCCCACCGCCGCCGCGGCGCAAGCCGCAGATCGGCGACACCCTTCCGGTCCCGGCTGCGCCCTCTGCGGCCGGCGGCGAGGGCGGCG
>JBEIGA010000279.1:0-5043 GCA_040382135.1 Acidimicrobiales bacterium | reverse complement strand
GTTCATGGGGTTCAGCGGCTTCGTCGTCCTCTACGCGGAGGACGAGCTGGGGCTCGAGCGTGTGGCCCCCGTGCTGCTCCTCTACTCGGCCACGACCATCGTGCTGCGGGCCACCGCGGGTCGGGCCATGGACCGCATGGACCGCCTCCGCCTCGGTTCGGTCGCCCAGGCCTCGATCGTGGCCGCCGCGCTCCTCCTGGCCCTGGTCCCCACGGTGCCCGCCCTGTACCTCGCCGCGCCGCTCATGGCGGGAGGGCTCGCGTTCCAGGTGCCGCTCACGGTGATGCTCGGCGCCGAGAGCGCGGCCGCCGCCGACCGGGCCCGCGTGGTCTCCACCATCTCCGCCTTCGGCGACCTGGCGAACTTCGTCGGGTCGTTCGGTCTCGGGTGGATCGCCTCGGGCGCCGGGTACCGGGTCATGTACCTGGTGGTGGCCGGGACCGCGCTCGCCGGCCTCGTCCTGTTCCGGTCGCCGTTCCTGGCGCCGGTGACCAGCCTCCGTCGGCCGGCGCTCCGCCGGGTGGATGGCGTCGAGGCCGCCGCGGAGGGGGCATGATGGGCGGGTGGCACTCGAGGACCGGGGACCGCTGCGGTCCCGCTACCACCACACGCTCGACGAGCTGACGATCGACCTCGCCGACCTCGCCGACCGGGTCGTCGATGCGGTGCGGCGGGCGACGCTCGCCTTCGTCGACGGTGAGCACGAACAGGCCGCCGAGATCCGCCGGATGCTGGTCGACATCGACCAGCGCACCCTCGGCCTCGATCTCACCTGCAACTCGCTGCTGGCGTTGCAGCAGCCCGTCGCCACCGACCTGCGGACCATCCTCGCCGTGCTCCGCCTGGCCACGAGCATCGAGCGGTCCGCCCGCCTCGCCTCGCACATCGCCGACGTCGGCTCCCGCATCGACGGCGAGCTGCTGCCGGAGCCGGTCCGGGAGGCCGCCCGCGTGCTCGGCGAGCGGACGGTCACCCTCTACGGGCTCGCCGTGACCGCCTACCGCACCCGTGACATGGACCTCGCCCGGTCGGTGGAGCCGGCGGACGACCGCGTCGACGACTCGGTGCGCGCCTACCGCGCCGCGCTCCGCGAGGCGTTCGAGGGGGCGTCCGGCGAACGTCGACCTCCTGGTGGACCTCGGCGGCATCGGCCGGCACTACGAGCGGATCGCCGACCACGCGGTCAAGTTCGCCACCCAGACCCTCTACCTGATCGAGGGCGTCCAGCCGCCCCCCACCTCCACCTGACGTCCTGGCCCCGCCCGGCGTGCCAGCATGCGGGCATGCACCGGATCGTGTCCCCGCCGACGATGGCGCCGCCGGCCGCCTCCTACGCCCACGCCGTCGTGTCCGAGGCGCCGGGCCGGATCCTGCACACCGCAGGCGTGGTGCCGACCCGTGCCGACGGGACCGTGCCGGAGAACCTCGCCGAGCAGGCGGCGACCGTCTGGGCGAACCTGCTCGCGATCCTCACCGAGGCGGGCATGGGCGTCGCGGACGTCGTGTCGGTGACCACCTACGTGGTCGTGGGCAACGACCTGGCCACGGTGATGGCCGCCCGTGACCGGGCGCTCGGCGGTCACCTCGCCGCGTCCACGCTGGTCCTCGTGCCCGCCCTCGCCCAGCCGTCGTGGCGGATGGAGATCGCGCTGGTGGCCGTCGGCGCCTGAGCGCGCCCTCCCGGCGGCGGAGCGCCACGTCGGCAAGACTGCGTCGTCCCCGGAGGTACCCCATGTCCCGAGCAACCCGCCCCGACCGTCGCCGTGTGGCGATCCGCACCCTGTCGCTCGTGCTCGCGCTCGGGGCCGCGGCCGCGGCGTGCGGCGGCGACGACGCCGAGGAGGCGGGCGGGTCCGACAGCGCCGACAGCGGCGCGACCGATGCGACCACGGCACCCGAGGGCGACGGCGGCGGCTCGGGCGAGCCGGCGGATGGTCTGCCGATCGGGGGCATGGACCCCGACATCATCGCGATCGCGGAGCTGCCCGAGGCCGAGTTCTGCGGCCTGCTGACCCGTGACGACGTCGTCGAGCTGACCGGGGTCGAGGTCGACGAGGGCGACTACACCACGTTCGAGGGTCTGGGCACGAACTGCCTCTACACCGAGGCGGGCACGTTCGAGACGGTCGCCAAGCACGAGGTCGGGTTCCTCTCCTGGTCCGACTACGCCGGCCTCGTGAGCCTGCAGCTCGGCGAGGACGCGCCGCCTCCGGCGGAGGCGTGCGAGGTCGACGGCCGTGAGGCGCTCTGCTCCGAGCCGTTCACCGACCCGGAGGGCATCCTGTCGACCGGCTACCAGGTCGCCGTGAAGCTCGGCACCGACGCCGACCCCTACCTGCTGGTGGAGATGCCGGACGAGGCGGCGGCGATCGCTGCGGCCGAGCGCATCCTGTCCCGCCTCGGGTGACCGGAGGGCCCTCGGGCCCGTCGGTCAGAAGTGGTACGGGAACCGGCTCCAGTCCGGGTCGCGCTTCTCGAGGAACGAGTCGCGGCCCTCCTGCGCCTCGTCGGTCATGTAGGCGAGCCGGGTGGCCTCGCCGGCGAAGACCTGCTGGCCCACGAGGCCGTCGTCGATCAGGTTGAACGAGAACTTCAGCATCCGCTGGGCGGTGGGGCTCTTGCCGTTGACCTTGCGGGCCCACTCGAGCGCCACCCGCTCGAGGTCGGCGTGGGGGACGACGGCGTTCACCATGCCCATGCGGTGGGCGTCGTCGGCGGAGTACTCGTCGCCGAGGAAGAAGATCTCGCGGGCGAACTTCTGCCCGACCTGCCGGGCCAGGTAGGCGGAGCCGAACCCGCCGTCGAAGCTGGCGACGTCGGCGTCGGTCTGCTTGAAGCGGGCGTGCTCCCGGCTCGCCAGGGTGAGGTCGGCCACGACGTGCAGGCTGTGGCCCCCGCCGGCCGCCCAACCCGGCACCACGCAGATGACGACCTTGGGCATGAACCGGATGAGGCGCTGCACCTCGAGGATGTGGAGCCGGCCGGTGCGGGCCGGGTCGATGCCCGAGGCGTCGACCGCGTCGCCCTCGGTGTAGCGGTACCCGTCCTTGCCCCGGATGCGCTGGTCGCCGCCGGAGCAGAACGCCCAGCCGCCGTCCTTCGGCGACGGCCCGTTGCCGGTGAGCAGGACGCAGCCGACGTCGGTGGACATGCGGGCGTGGTCGAGGGCTCGGTAGAGCTCGTCGACGGTGCGGGGCCGGAAGGCGTTGCGCACCTCGGGCCGGTCGAAGGCGATGCGCACGGTGCCCTGGTCGACGGCCCGGTGGTAGGTGATGTCGGTGAAGTCGAAGCCCGGCACCGGCGTCCACGCGGCCGGGTCGAAGATCTCGGACACGGTCATGGCTGCCTCCTCGGTCCGGCGGCGAGTGTAGGGGCCGGTCGCCCGGGCTCAGGTGCGCAGCAGGCGGGCCACGGCGGCGACCGCCTCGTGCACCTTCTCGTCGCCGGCGGTGTGGTCGCCCGTCGCCGCCCCCTCGGCCATGGCCCCGGCGACGCAGTGGCGGATGTGCTCGTCGAGCAGACCGAGGCCCACCCCCTGCAGGGCCTTGGTCACCGAGGCGATCTGGGTCAGGACGTCGATGCAGTAGGCGTCCTCCTCGATCAGTCGTTGGAGGCCCCGCACCTGCCCCTCGATGCGGCGGAGGCGCTTGAGGTGGTCGTCCTTGGTCATGGTGTACCCGGGCATCCCCGCAGCGTAGCCCGGGCCGTGGAATAGGGGGAGGGGGTATATGCTCGTCCGCATGGCCCAGGCCCCGGTGCGCATCGATCTGCCCGTCGAGGGGATGACGTGTGCGGCGTGCGCGAGCCGCATCGCCCGCACGCTCAGCCGGACCCCCGGCGTGGCCGATGCCGAGGTCAACTACGCCACCGCACGCGCCCGGGTGGTGTTCGACCCCGACGAGGTGGACGAGGCGCTGCTGCGGACGAAGATCGAGGGACTCGGGTACCACGTCCCCGAGGTGGACGACCGCGAGGAGGCGGAGGCGCGGCACCTCCGGGATCTGCAGCGGCGTCTCGTCGTTGCGGTGGTGCTCTCCGTGCCGCTGGTCGTCATCTCCATGGTCATGCCGCTGCAGTTCGACGGCTGGGAGTGGTGGGCGGCGGCGCTCGCCACGCCCGTGGTCTGGTGGTCCGGCTGGGGCTTCCACCGGGCCGCCTGGGTGAACCTCCGGCACCGCACCGCCACGATGGACACCCTCGTGTCGATGGGGACGCTCTCGGCCTGGCTGTGGTCGGTGGTCGCGCTGGTGTTCCTCGACGACGGCGGTGCCGACGGCCACGAGGGCATGGGCGGCATGTCCGGTATGGACGGCTCGTCCGTGCACGTCTACTTCGAGACGGCCGGGGTGATCATCGCCCTCATCCTCCTCGGCAAGTGGTTCGAGGCCCGGGCCAAGCGGCGCAGCGGCGACGCCATCCGTGCCCTCGCCCGGCTCGGCGTGCGTACCGCCCGGCTCGAGGACGGCACGGAGATCCCGGTGGCCGACCTCCACGTGGGCCAGCGGTTCCTCGTGCGGCCGGGCGAGCGCATCGCCACCGACGGCGTCGTCGTCGACGGTCGCTCCGCAGTGGACACGTCGATGGTCACCGGCGAACCCGTCCCCGTGGAGGTGGGTCCGGGTGACGAGGTCGTCGGCGCAACGGTCAACGCGAACGGCGCGCTGCTCGTGGAGGCCCGACGGGTGGGGGCCGACACGGCGCTCGCCCAGATCATCCGGCTGGTCGAGGATGCGCAGGGATCGCAGGCGCCGGTGCAGCGCCTGGCCGACCGCGTGTCGGCGGTGTTCGTGCCCGTCGTCCTGCTGGTCGCGCTCGGCACGCTGGCGGTCTGGCTGGCCACCGGTGCCTCCGCGGACGACGCCTTCACCGCAGCGGTCGCGGTCCTCATCATCGCCTGCCCCTGCGCCCTCGGCCTGGCCACGCCGACCGCCATCCTCGTCGGCACCGGACGTGCGGCCCAGATGGGCATCGTCATCCGCGGCGGGGAGATCCTCGAGCAGACCCGGCAGATCGACACGGTCGTGCTCGACAAGACCGGCACCC
>JBEIGA010000278.1:0-5067 GCA_040382135.1 Acidimicrobiales bacterium | reverse complement strand
GGACCGGCCCTGGCCGCGCCTGCGGCTACTCGACGCCGAGGCCCACGGGGCAGGACACGCCGGTACCACCGAGACCGCAGTAGCCGTTCGGCACCTTGTGCAGGTACTGCTGGTGGTAGTCCTCGGCGTAGTAGAAGTCCGAGGCATCGAGGATCTCGGTGGTGATCGGGCCGTAGCCCGCCGACCGCAGCGCCGCCTCGTAGCGCGCCTTCGACGCCTCCGCCGCGGCCCGCTGGGCGTCGTCGACGACGTAGATGCCCGACCGGTACTGGGTCCCGACGTCGTTGCCCTGGCGCATGCCCTGGGTGGGGTCGTGCGACTCCCAGAACACGCGCAACAGCTGCTCGTAGGAGACCTGCCCGGGATCGAACACCACGAGCACGACCTCGTTGTGGCCGGTGAGCCCGGAGCACACCTCCTCGTAGGTCGGGTTCGGCGTGTACCCGGCGGCGTAACCGACCGCCGTGGTGTGGACGCCCTCCTGCTGCCAGAACTTCCGCTCGGCGCCCCAGAAGCAGCCGAGCCCGAACACGGCCTGCTGCAGACCCTCGGCGAACGGGGGCTCCATCGGCGTGCCCAGCACCGCGTGTGCCGGCGCCACCCGCATCCGCGCGGTCCGTCCCGGCAGGGCTTCCTCGGGCTCGGGCATCCGGGTCTTCTTGTGTCCCCACAGCATGGCGTCGGACCTCCGCTCGTCTCCTCAGCACAACCTACGACGACGGGCGCCGACCACGGCAGGTCGACTGCGCACCGGTCACCCGCTGAGCAGG
The DNA here is from genome assembly GCA_040382135.1 of Acidimicrobiales bacterium. Classification (GTDB taxonomy): domain Bacteria; phylum Actinomycetota; class Acidimicrobiia; order Acidimicrobiales; family JBEIGA01; genus JBEIGA01. The sequence goes on along the minus strand of JBEIGA010000278.1, from coordinate 4,297 downwards.
TACAGCCCGCCGACGGTGAACAGGACCATCACCGCGACCAACGGGTACTGCGACCGGAGCGCCACGTTCGGCGCGTGGCGCTCGAGGGCACGGTCGTGGCTCGCCAGGACGGCGAGCACGTGCCCGACCACGATCGCGCCGACCTGGACCCAGGCGATCAGCCGGGTGGAGACCACGAGGTAGTCGATGCGGTGGTCGGCCGAGCCGAACAGGTCCCACCCCTGCCCGGCCGGGTCGGACAGGGCCCGCCAGAACCCCTGGCCCTCGAAGACCGCGTTCGAGAAGTAGTGGGCGACCGTGTACCCGAGCGTGATGGGGATCAGGCTCGGGGCGTGGTCGTCCAGGACGTCGACGGCCCGGTCGCCGGTGAGCCGGCCGGAGAGCGCACAGGCACCCAGGAACAGCGCGATCGCGAGCACCACGAAGACCGCCAGGCCGGCCGTCGCCCACGCGGTCGCCGTCCAACCGGTCGCGTCGCCGACGATGCCGTCCCAGTGCTCGGTGCGCGTGTAGCCGTCGAAGCTGGTGGCGCCGAGCACCGTGAGGATCAGCAGCGACGTGCTCGTGGGGACGCGGACCAGCGCGAGCCCGGTGAGCGGCCAGCGCACCCTGAGGCGCCCGTCGTCACCCCGGAAGAACGGGGCCATCGCGGCCAGGAGGCCGAACAGGACGGTGAACCCCTCGCCCCGCTGGAGCCAACCGCGTCCGGAGCGCACGACGTTGGCCATGACCCAGACCGAGTAGCCGAGGATCACGACGCCGAGCAGCCGGATGTCGGTGTTGTCGTGCCAGGCGAGCTCGAGCCAGAGGAACCCGCCGATCCCCACGAACGCGGGCCACGTGGAGGCGGGAGGCACAGGCGAGGCGTCGGGACGGCGGACCACGCCGAACCGCTCCCCCAGCAACCCCAGGGTCTCGTAGGGGCTGAGCACCGACCACACGTTGCCGAACACGGCCGACACCGCCTGCCCGTACTGCCACAGCACGATGTAGAAGGCGACCGGCGCGATGTTCGTGGCGACGGGGAAGTCGGGGCTCCGCTCGGCCCCCACGAGCCCGGACACGATCACGACCACCAGGAGGCCGAGCCCGAGCACGCGCAACACGGGGCCGAGGACCCGCGTGAGCGCACGGTCCAACCCGATCGGGAGCGGGCGGCCGACGGCGAGCCGGGCGAGGCGCGGACGATCCACGACGATCACGGCGATCGCGAACGAGAGCACGACCGCGACGCCGGCGCCGAACGCCACCTGCCACAGGGGCAGGGGCAGGTCCGAGCGGCCGCCGACGCCGTGCGCCAGGACCGGCGCGAGCAGGGACGCAGCCACGACGCTCAGGAGATCTCGAGGTCCCAGAGCCCGAGGCCGCTCCCGTGCAGCTCGACCTCGAACACCCCGGGGATGTCGGCGGTGAACTCGAGCACGGCGGGAACGCCCGGGACGACTGCGAGCTCGACGTCGTAGCCGTGGAGGTGGATCTCCTCCTCGACGTCGCTCGTCACCACGAGGGCGACCGTGCTGCCCAGGGGGACCGACTCGCGGCCGCCGCCCTCGAGCACCGATCCGCCCTCCACGACGGCCTCGAGCACCACGTCCGCGTCGGGACCGGCCGGCGACGTGGGGGTGGCGGTCGCGACGGTCGTCGTGGTCGCGTCCGGTGCCGCGGTCGTGTCGGGTGCCGCGGTCGTGTCGGTCGCGGTGCTGGTCTCCGGAGCGGGGCCGGCCGTGGTGGTAGCCGGGTCGGCCGCCTCGTCGTCGTCGCCGCACGCCACGAGCAGCAGGGTGAGGGCGAGGACGGGGGCGGCGAAGCGGGGGCTCGGCATGGGGTCGATCTTCGCGCGGGTGGCAGGGTCAGGCGGTGGCGGCCAGGGCCTTCTCGAGGATGTCGAGCCCCTCCTCGAGCAGGTCGTCGGGGATCGTGAGCGGGGCGAGGATGCGGATCACGTTCTTGCCGGTGCCGCACGACAGCAGGATGAGCCCACGCTCCACCGCTGCGGCGACGAGCGCAGCCGTACGGGCCGGGTCGGGTTCCTTCGTGGCCGGGTCCGTCACGAGCTCGAAGGCCACCATCGCGCCGAGGCCGCGCACGTCGCCGATCCGGGGATCAGCCGCGGCGAAGGCGTGCAGCCGCTGCCGGATCCGATCGCCGAGGACCGCGGCGCGCCCGACCAGGTCCTCCTCCTCGATGACGTCGAGCACGGCCAACGCTGCGGCGCAGGCGAGGGGCGACGCCCCGTAGGTCCCGCCGACACCGCTCGGTCCGGGAGCGTCCATCACCGCCGCACGACCGGTGACCGCCGCGAGCGGGAACCCGCCGGCGAGGCTCTTCGCCATGGTGACGATGTCCGCCTCCACCCCGGCGTGCTCGCTCGCGAACATGCGGCCGGTGCGGGCGAAGCCCGTCTGCACCTCGTCGATCACGAGCAGGATCCCGTGCTCGTCGCACAGGGAGCGCAGCGCCTGCAGGAACTCGGGCGGCGCCACGACGAAGCCGCCCTCGCCGAGCACCGGCTCGAGGACGATCGCCGCGACCCGCGACGGCTCGATGTCGGTGTGGAACAGCTCGTCGAGCGCGGCGAGGGAGTCGGCCACCGACACCCCGCGGTACTCGTAGGGGAAGGGCGCGTGGTACACGTCGGCGGGGAACGGCCCGAAGCCCAGCTTGTACGGGGCGATCTTGCCGGTGAGGGCGAGGGCCATCATCGTCCGTCCGTGGAACCCGCCGCTGAAGGCGATGATCCCGGGGCGGCCGGTGGCGGCCCGGGCGATCTTCACCGCGTTCTCCACGGCCTCGGCGCCGGAGTTCACGAACATCGTCTTCTTCGGCGTCGGGCCCGGCACCGATGCGTTGAGCCGCTCGGCGAGCTCCACGGCCACCTCGTAGGGGTTCACCATGAAGCAGGTGTGGCTGAAGCGGTCGAGCTGGTCGGCCACCGCCGCCTTCACCCTCGGGTGCAGGTGCCCGGTGTTCAGCACGGCGATGCCGGCCCCGAAGTCGATGTAGCGGCGGCCCTCCACGTCCCAGAGCTCGGCGTTCTCCGCCCGATCGACGTAGGTGGGGCTGGTGCTCCCCCACCCGCGGGGGACCGCGGCGAGGCGGCGCTCGTGCAGCTCGGCGTTGGTGGTCATGGCGCGCTCCTGAGGGGGGTGATCTCGACGCGGGTGTCGTTGAAGCACGCGCCGGACGCGAGGTCGGCGACGTGGTCGGGGACGAGGACGTTGGTGCTGCGGCCGTCGGCGAGCTCGTGGCACCACAGGCCCTTCGGCATCGTGGCGACGCCACGGCGCAGGCGCGGGTCCAGGCGCGCCTCGCAGGTCAGGGACCCGAGGTCGTTCGTGACGCGGACCACCTGCCCCTCCTCGATGCCGCGGTCGGCCGCGTCGCCGGGGTGGAGGTGCACGGCGGCCCGGCCGGCGCCGGGGCCGCCCGGCTCACCGAAGATGGAGTTGACCGTGTGCGGCCCGGCAGGCGACAGCAGGGCGAGGGGCCAGCGGTCGTCGGCGGGGGTCCACACGGGTGCGGGCGCCAGGCGGGCACGACCGTCGGGGAAGCCGGGGAGCACGTCGAGGAAGGGGACGACGGGCTCCGGCTCGAGGTCGACGAGCGGATCGGCGGCCGACGCCCGGCCGCCCAGGAGCCGGGCCAGGTCGGCCGGAGCGTGCACGACGCCGAGGTCCACGGCGAGCCGTGCGGCGAGCCCGAGCGCGACCTCGTCGTTGGTCCGGGCCTCCCCCACCCGGGGCACCACGGCGTCGGCCCACTGCTGCACCGTGAACCCGTAGGAGGTGACGAGGTCGTCCACCTCGAGCGACGTCGGCGCGGGCAGGACGACGTCGGCGTACCGGGCCGTGTCGGTCAGCACCTGGTCGTGCACCACGCAGAACAGGTCCTCGCGTGCGAGCCCGCCGAGGACCGCCTCCTGGTTCGGCGCGGTGACGGCGGGGTTCGCGCCTTGGACGAACAGCAGCTCGACGGGCGGTTCGGCGGCGAGCAGGTCGTGGCCGATGCGGTGCATCTGCAGGACCCGTGCCGGCGGAGGAGGCGGACCGCCGAGCACCGCCTCGGCCAGGGCCGTGAACGACAGCGCCTGGCGGGCGCCGACCTCGGCCATGAGCCCCGCCCCCGGTCGGCCGACCTGGCCCGCCAGCACGGCCATGGCCATGACGGCCCGGTGGGCGTCGCCGCCGTGGCGGTGCCGCTCGAGACCGAGCCCGAGCTGGACCACCACCGGCTCGGGACCGCCCAGCAGCCGGGCGAGCGCGTCGACGTCCGCCTCGTCGACGCCGGCCACGGCGGC
>JBEIGA010000277.1:0-5124 GCA_040382135.1 Acidimicrobiales bacterium | reverse complement strand
CGGCGGTCCAGCGCGGGTCGAGGTGGAACCCGACCCGACGGGCGGCGGCCGCCCACTGCTCCTTGAGGTGGGCGGTGGGCACCACGACCACCACCGGGGCCGGTTCGCCGGCGAGGTGCTGGCGGCACGCCGCCAACGCGAACGTGGTCTTGCCGGCCCCCGGGCACGCCACCGTGAGGAAGTCGGGGCCGCTGCGGGCGGCGAAGGCGGCGAGCGCCTCCCGCTGCCAGCGGCGCAGGCTCACCGCCCGCGCCATCGTCGCTCCCCCGGTCCCGGCACGGCGGTCGACCCTAGCGAGCCGGACGGTCGCTCCGGTCCCGCTCGTCGGTGGCACCCGCCACCGACCGAGGGATCCTCAGGCGATCCGGTCCTCGAGGACGGTGCGGGACGGGTCGGCGGCGAGCACGACCGACCCGTCGAGAGGCCAGTTGGACGCCTCGCTGCTGGCCACGTCGACGGTGACCTCACGGTCGGTGCCGGCGAGCCGGACGACGATCTCGGTGCAGGGGCCGCTGAACACGTGCGCGACGACCCGGCCACGGAGGCCCTCGTCCATGGTCGGGCGCAGATGCTCGGGCCGGACGAGCAGGGTGACCGCGGCTCCCGTCGGGCGCCCGCCGGTCGCCACACCGCACAGCACGAGGTCGTCCGCCCGGACGGCGTCAGGGCCCAGCACCTCGCCGGGCAGCTCGTTGGTGCGTCCCACGAACCGGGCCACGAACGCGCTGGCGGGGCGGTCGTAGACCCCGTCGGGTCGGTCGAGCTGCTCGAGCCGCCCGTGGGCCATCACCCCGACCCGGTCGGCCATGGCGAGTGCCTCCTCCTGGTCGTGGGTCACGAAGAGCGTCGTGATCCCGAGGTCCCGCTGCACCCGGCGGATCTCACCCCTGAGCTGGACCCGGACCTTGGCGTCGAGCGCGGAGAGCGGCTCGTCGAGCAGCAGGATGGAAGGCTGGACCGCGAGCGCCCGTGCGAGCGCGACCCGCTGCTGCTGCCCTCCCGAGAGCTGGTGCGGGAACGACCTGGCGCGATCACCGAGGCCCACGAGCTCGAGCATCTCGGCCACGCGGGACGCCCGTTCGCTGCGGCCGCGCCGACGCATTCGCAACCCGAAAGCCACGTTGTCCGCCACGGTCAGGTGCGGGAACAGCGAGTACGCCTGGAAGACCATGCCCATGTTGCGTCGGTTGGGCGCCAGATCCCCGACGTCGGCGCCGCCGACGTGCACGTTGCCCTCGTCGGCCCGGTCGAACCCGGCGACGATGCGCAGGGCCGTCGTCTTGCCGCACCCGCTCGGTCCGAGCAGGGCGACGAGCTCGCCGGCGGCCACATCGAGGTCCAGGCCGGCGAGGGCGGTGGTGGCACCGAAGCGCTTGGTCACCGCGGTCATGGTCAGTCGGGTCATGGCACGGGCTCCGTCACGGCAGGTCGCGCACGACCGGTGGTCACAGGGCACGACCCACGGCGACGCCCGCCCCGCCGCTGCGCCGTCGCAGCACCAACGTGAGCACGAACAGCACCAGCGAGGTCGCGAACATCGACAGCAGGGCCAGCGCCATGCCCGCCTGGGGCTCGCGTCGCTGGTACTCCGCCATGAAGGTGGGCAGCGTCTCCTTCAGGAGCAGGGCCGCGATGGTGAACTCGCCGAGCACCACGGTCGCAGTCAGGAAGGCGGAGCCGACCAGCGCGGTGCCGAGGTTGGGGACGACCACGCGTCCCAGGGTGGTCCACCAGCCCGCCCCGAGGTTCCGGGACGCCTCGGTGAGGGTGCGCAGGTCCACCGCCCGGAGCCCGGCGTCGAGGGAGCGGTAGGTGAAGGGCATGGCCAGGACGGCGTAGAACGGCACCAGACCGACGTCGCTGCCGAGGAACCCGGGGAACGCCGACCGGAAGGTGCCCGCCACGCCGACCACCAGGGCGATGGGCGGCACGATCCACGGGAGGAGGGTGATCCCTTCGACCACCGGCCGGAGGCGAGGCGCCCGGAGGTGCACCCACAGCGCGGTGGGGAGCAGGACCGCAGTGTTCAGGACCACGGTGCCGACCGCCAGTCGAAGGCTGATCCACAGGGCCGACCGGAAGTCCTCGTCACCGAGCACCGTCGTCAGACCGTCGAGGGTCCAGCGGTCGAACGCCTGCCCCCAGGTGAGCGACGCCACGGGGATCCGCTGGAAGGCGAACCGGGCCATCGCGACGAGGGGCAGCAGGTAGAAGAGGCCGCACAGCACCACGACGGCGGCGAGGCCGACCCGGGGTCGATGCGCCGTCACCGCAGCCATCGGGCGGTCCGCCGTTGCAGCGCCACGTTGCCGGCCACGACCGAAGCCATGATCACGATCATCCAGGTGGCGAGGGCGTACCCGAGGTCCTCCTCGCCGGTGATGACGTTGCCCTGCAGCACGAAGCGGATCTGCAGGGGGACGATGGTGGCCTGCGACGAGAGGGCGTAAGCCGTCGCGTATGCCGAGAAGGCGTTGGCGAACAACAGCAGCACGCCCCCGATCGCGCTCGGCGCGAGGATCGGGATCGCCACCCGCCGCCAGTAGTCGCTGCGGGAGGCGCCGAGGGTCATCGCCGCCTCCCGCCAGGTCGGCCGCAGCCCGTCGATGGCGGGGCCCATGACGAGCACCATCAGGGGGATCTGGAAGTACAGGTACACCACCGCAAGGCCCCAGAAGTCCGAGATCCGGAACCCGGCGCCGATGATGTCGAGGCCGAGCCCGGCGAGCAGCTTCGTGACCAGTCCCTGGGTCCCGAGGGCGGCGATGAAGGCGAAGGCCAACGGGACGCCGCCGAGGTTGGCGGCGACGCCGGACCAGGCCGTCATCGCCTGGCGCAGCCACCGTGGCCGCTCGAGCGTGGCCACGGCGTACGCGAGCACCGTCCCGATCAGGCCGCCGGCCAGGGCCGTGACCACCGACAGCCGGATCGAGTACTCGAACGACCGCCGGTACTGCCCTGACATCGCCTCACCCAGGTACTCACCGGTGAGCGCGCCGTCGGCGGTCACCGCCGACCGCACCACGGAGAGGGCCGGCCAGAGCAGGAACACCCCCACGAAGGCGAGGAAAGGCAGAAGTCCGAGGACGGGCACCAGCCCGGGCACGGCGCGGCACCGGCGGCCGACCCCGTGGGGGCCGGCCGCCGGTTCCGCTTCGGCGTCGGGGAGGGGATCCGACGCCGGCGTGCCTGGCGTGCTGGGAGCCAGAGTCACGAGTCGGCGACCATCGGGCCCCAGTTCTCCTGGATGACCGCCTTGGCCGCGTCGACCTGCTCCTGCGACGGGAACTCGATCTGCTCGATGACCTCCTGCGACGGCAGGTTGGCGGCGAGCTCGTCCGAGACCAGCCCCGCGGCGACCAGAGCGCCGTACCGGGCCGGGATGGCGCCGCCCTCCAGGTACCCGAGCGCCCCGGCGTCGGACACGATGTGCTCGATCCAGAGCTTCGCCGCGTTCGGCTGCGGGCAGTCCTTCACGGCGGCCTGGGCGTAGTAGGAGCCGTACACGCCGTCCTCGGGGACGACGACCTCCATCTCGATACCGTTCTCCTCGAGCACCGGCACCAGGCCGGGGAAGTTGTAGGTCCAGTCGAGGGCGATCGGGACCTCGCCGGAGATCAGCGTGGCCTCGCTCACGTCGACGGCGACGAGGTTGCCCAGCTCCTTGAGCTCGGCGAAGAACTCGATGCCCGGCATGACGTCGTCGAACGAACCGCCGTTGGCGACCGCTGCGCCCATGACCGCGGCGAACGCGGCGCCGGCCTCGCGGGGGTCGCCGTTGATGGCGACGGCGTTGGCGTACGCGGGGTCCTTCAGGTCCGCCCAGTTCCGGGGCACCTCGTCGATGATCGTGGTGTTGACGCCGAAGGCCATCACGCCGTAGTAGGCGCCGACCCAGTTGCCGTCCGGGTCCTTGAGGCTGTCGGGGATCTCGTCCCAGGTCGTCGGCTTGTAGGGCTCGACCAGGTCCTCCTCGATCAGCTGGGTGGTGAAGGACGGGCCGACGTCGAAGGCGCACGGCATGTCGGGCTGGCCGCGCAGCGTGTTCACCGCCGTGATCTCGTCCGCCGAGGACGCGTCCGGGTTCGCCACCGGGGCGTCGATCCCGTAGGTCTCGATGAAGGCGTCGAGGATGCCGCGGTAGTTGGCCCAGGTGTCGGGCAGGGCGATGAGGTTGACCTGGCCCTCAGCCTGCGCTGCGGTGATCAGCGCGTCGAGGTCGTCACCTGCGGGCTCACTTCCGCCGGAGTCCGCCGCAACGGTCGTGGTCGCTCCGGTCCCGGCACCGGACTCGTCGTCGTCGCCACACGCTGCGGCGACCAGTCCTGCGACGAGCAGCACGCCCGCCGCCCGCACCCACGTCTGCCGTGTCCGCATCCCTGCGCCCATCGGTTCCTCCCGGGAGATCCGGCGGCATCGCCGCACTCGTCCACGCCCTGGGGACTCCGGGGCGACGACGGCAACCTAGGAGGACACGGGTCGCCGATCGGGCGACGACCGGACAACGTCGGGTAGCGGTTCCGTGAAGACCCGTGGCGACTCAGCGCCGGTGGCGACGGAGCTGCCGGAGCACCGTGACGAGGGCCACGGTGCCGACCGCGGCGCCGATCACGCCGAGCCGCACGAGCGCGCGGTCGTTGTCCGGATCGACCGGGGACGGGGTGACCGTCGGGGACCACGCAGAGGACTCGGCATCCGGGTCGAGCGTGGCGGTCGGGGCCGCGGGCACCGGCTCCTCGTCGACGGGCCCGGTGCCGGGGACGAGCGTCAGCGGGGTGACGGTCGCCGGCTCGGACGGGTCGTCCGGCTCGGCGGGCGACGCCGGCGCATCGCCGGCCAGGCCGTCGAGCAGGGCGTCGACCGGGCTGGTGGGCGCCGCCTCCGGCCGGCCGCGGTCACGCTGAGGGTCGTACGCGGGCATGACCGGAACCTCGCTGGAGCAGGCGGCTGAGCAGGACGTCGAACTCGGCGGCCGCCTCGGCGGCGCCGGGCCGACCTTCGGTGCCGTGGATGGGCAACGAGCGGGCGGAGGCCTCGGGGATCGCGGCCCGGAGGTGGACGGGCGGCAGCACCTGACCCGGGTACTCGGTCTGGAGGTGCTCGTACCAGTACCTGGCGTCGCGG
>JBEIGA010000276.1:0-5131 GCA_040382135.1 Acidimicrobiales bacterium | reverse complement strand
GCTCCCGCCGATCACGCTCACGCTCGCTCCGCCCGTCGTCCCCACGTTGCCCGCCCGCCAGCTCGGCGTGGTGGTCCTCGCCCCGTTCACGCTCCACATCGACCCCGTCGACTACGAGCTGCCGCTCGTGCTGCCCCGGTCCATGGTCGAGGGCGACGAGCTCGCCGCGGTCACGCACCAGGGCGGGATCGAGCAGGCCGTCGCCCAGGTGCCGCTCGAGCTCGAGGTCGCCTTCGAGCCCCTGCGGGTGTCTGCGCTCGACATCGAAGGCCTCGAGGTGGGGGACGTGCTCCGGCTCGACCACCGCCAGGAGGTCCCCCTCACCGGCCTGGTGGGCGGACGACCGCTGGTGCGCGTCGTGCCCGGCCGCCCCGGCCGCCACCTGACCGTCGAGGTGACCGACGTGCTGCACGGAGAGTACGCATCATGACCGACGCCTTCCCGCCCGACGCCACCACCGCCGAGCACCCCGAGCCCCCCACGGGCGGCGCCGGCCTCGCGGACGGCCTGCGTCCCGAGCCCCGTGCCGCCGCCCGCTCGGACTCGCCGATGCACCGGCTGGGGATGATCAGCTCCATCGAGACCGAGGTCTCGGTGGTGCTCGGTCGTGCCCGCCTCCCGATCCGGGAGCTGCTGGCCCTCGGCCCCGGCGCCATCCTCGAGCTCGACCGCAAGCCGAACGAGCCCGTCGAGGTGCTCGTGAACGGCACCCTCGTGGCCCGCGGCGAGGTCGTCGTCGTGGACGAGGACTTCGGCGTGCGGATCAGCGAGATCGTGGTCCAGCGGGACGAGTGATGGGCGATCCCAGCCTCTTCTCTGCGCTCGTGCGCGTCGCCATCGTGATGGCGCTGCTGTTCGGGACGCTGCGCGTGATCGGCCGTATCACCGGTCGGCGCGCGCCCGGAGGCGGGCGCGGCGTGGTGCGCCGCAACCTCGGCGGCGGCGCCGGCACGCGGCGCCTGGTCGAGGTGCTCGACCGGCAGAACCTCGGCAAGACCACCTCCATCGCCCTCGTGCGCATCGGTGACCGGCGCGTCGCCCTGGGCGTCACCGACCAGCGCATCGACGTCCTGCTCCAGCTCGACCCCGAGCCCGAGGCGCTCGAGGCGCCCGACGACGCCGACCACGGCGAGGTCATCGACGTGATCGACCTCACCACCTCGTCCCTCGGCGACCTCTCGACCCCTGCGAACACCGCGGCCGCACGGATGCGTGCCGTCACCCCTGCCCGCCCATGGAAGGACCTGATCGAGGACCTGCGGGAGCGGACCATCCGCTGACCCGCACGGTCCGGGAGAGGCCCGACCGGTGCAATCGAGTTCGACGCGCTCCGTGCGCGCGTGGCCCTGGCTGCTGGCCGGCGCCCTGCTCGTGATGCTCACTGCGTCGGTCCTTCGCGCCCCAGCGGCCGCCGCCCAGGAGCAGCCCGAACCGGTGGTCCCGCCCGAACTGCCGTCGGTGGAGGACAGCGAGTCCGGGCCGCTCGGCGTCGAGGGTCCCGCCCTCCCGCAGAACCCCATGGAGCCGGACGAGCCCGCCGTGGACCAGCCGGCCATCACCGTCGACCTGAACGACGCCCAGGTGGACGGCGACGGCAGCGGCCCGCTCCAGGTGATCCTGGTCATCACGCTGATCGCCCTGGCGCCGGCGCTGCTGATCCTCGTCACCGCTTTCACCCGCATCGTCGTGGTGCTCGGGCTCGCCCGGAACGCCCTGAACCTCCAGGGCATCCCGCCGAACCAGGTCATCATCGGCCTCGCGCTGTTCCTGACCCTGTTCGTGATGGCCCCGGTGTTCCGCGAGGCGAACGAGGAGGCCCTGCAGCCCTTCCTCGACGGCCAGATCGAGCAGGGTGAGGCGTTCGAGCGCGGCGTCGAGCCGTTCAAGGAGTTCATGCTCGGCCAGGTCCGCGAGGAGGACCTCGCCCTGTTCATCGAGATGTCCGGCGACGAGCGCCCCGAAACGCCCGAGGACGTCGCCCTCACGACGCTCGTACCCGCCTACGTGATCAGCGAGCTGCGGGCCGCGTTCCTGATCGGCTTCGTGATCTTCGTCCCGTTCCTGATCATCGACATGGTGGTCTCGGCCGGCCTGATGTCCATGGGCATGGTGATGCTCCCGCCGGTGACCATCGCCCTGCCGTTCAAGCTCCTGTTGTTCGTGCTGGTCGACGGCTGGCGCCTCCTCGCGGAGTCGCTCGTCGCGTCCTTCGCCACGTAGTCGATCCGAAAGGTCCCGGGAGGCCGTTGTGACCGAGAACGAAGCCGTCAACCTGCTCGCCAAGGCGATCTTCGTCGCCACGGAGCTGGCCCTGCCGATCCTCATCGTCAGCCTCGTGGTGGGCGTGGCCATCTCGCTCGTGCAGGCGGTCACGCAGGTGCAGGAGATGACCCTCACCTTCGTGCCGAAGCTCGCCGCCATCGCCGTCGTGATCGTCGTCAGCGGTCGCTGGATGATCTCCGAGCTCGTCGACTACACGGAGGAGCTCTTCGCGATGCTCCCCACGCTGGTCCGCTAACCCGTGACGCTCAGCACCGTCGACCTGACCGTCTTCCTGCTGGCGTTGGTGCGCACCACCGCCTGGGCGACGACCGCGCCGATCATCGGCACGCGGGGCACGGTCACGGCGACGGGTCGGCTGGCGCTCTCGCTCGCGCTGGCGGTCTTCCTCGCCCCGCTGCTCGATGGGGGCGACGTCCCGACGGACGTCGCCGGGTTCGTCGGCGCGGTGCTGGTCCAGGTGGCGATCGGTCTGATCCTCGGCTGGGCGACCACGACGGTCGTGTCGGCGTTCCTCGCCGCCGGGTCGCTCATCGACTTCATGAGCGGCTTCAGCGCCGCCACCATCTTCGACCCGGCGAACGGCAACCCGGTGGCCGTGTTCGGTCGGTTCATCGAGGTGCTCTTCACCGTGCTGCTGTTCGTGACCCCGGCGCACCGGGTCCTGCTGGTCGGGTTCGTGCGGTCGTTCGAGGCGTTCCCGCTCGGCACCGGCCTGCCGCTCGACGAACGGGCCTTCGCCACCGTGGCGACCGCAGTCGGCCAGCTCATGCTCGCCGCCATCCAGATCGCCGCCCCGGTGGTGGGCGCCCTGTTCCTGACCGAGGTGGCGCTCGCCGTCGCCTCCCGGTTCGTGCCCCAGGCCAACGTGTTCCTCATCGGTCTGCCGCTGAAGATCCTCGTCGCCCTGTTCACGATCGGTGGCGTGCTGGTGTTCCTGCCCACCTACCTCGAGCAGCTCGTCGAGGGTGGGGTGCAGCTGAGCGACGACCTGCTCGGCTGAGCCCGCCGCCCCTCCTGGCTGTTCGCCTTCGGGACGGTTACTCCTCCTCGGGGATCGGCACGAAGTCGGGCGGCAGCGTGGGCAGCGGGGGCAGCACGAACGTGGTGGTCGTGGTGGAGGTGGTCGTCGACGTGGTGGTGGTCTCCGGGACCGTGGCCACCTCGGTCTCCTCGAGCACCTCGGTGTCGTCGGGCTGGTCGTCGTCGCTGCCACCGAGGAGCCAGGATCCGACGACGAGCAGACCACCCACCGCCACGGCGCCGCCCACCAACGCGCGTCGGGGGCCGCTGCGACGGACGCTGCCGACACGGCGCCCGGTGCGTGGCGGCTCGTTGGCCGGCTCGGCCGGGCTCGGGTGCGGGGCGCTGGAGGCCGCTGGGGTTGCGGACACCCCCATCGCGCCGGCGCCGTAGGCCGCTGCGACCGCTGCTGCGGTACGGTCCGGCACGGGCGCAGCCCGCTGCACGGGCTCCGCGACACCCTGGTCGATCCGGACGTGGAGGGGGGTGGTCACGCCCCGGCGCGCGTAGTCCACTGCCTGGAGCGCCTGGGCCGCCGCCCGCATCCCGCTGAACCGATCGGCGGGGTCCTTCGCCAGCAGCCGTTCCATCACCTCGGCGAGGTCGGCGGGCCAGTCGAGCGAACGGAGCGACGGCAACGGGGTGCCCCGGGCGCGCCGGGCGTATTCGGGGAGCGGCTCGCCCGCAGCCAGGGGGAACACCGCCTCGCCCGTGATCATCGTGTGGAGGAGCGACCCGAACGCGTACTGGTCGGCGGACGGGTTGAGCTCGCCCCCGGCGAGGACCTCCGGTGCGAGGTGCTCCACGCTCGCGAGGTAGGTCCGCACGGGCGCCGACCGGCCGGCGGAGAGACTGCCGGTGGAGACGTCGGCGAGGAGGGCGTCGCCGCGGTCGTCGAAGAGGACGTTCGAGGGCTTGAGGTCGCCGTGCACGAGCCCGAGCCGATGGGTGGCCTCGAGAGCGCCGGCGAGTTGGATGCCGATGCGGACGGCGTCGAGCAGGTCGAGCGGTCGGCGGGCGAGCCGGTCGGCCAACGATCCGCCGGCGGCCCGCTCGAGCACGAGGTACGGGCGGCCGGGACCGGTGGTGCCGGCGTCGATGATGGGCAGGACGGAGGGGTGTCCGGCGAGCGCCCGCAGGCGGGGCAGCAGCTGGGGCCAGCGGGCGGGGATGCCGTCACGGGCGCCGACCCGGCCGAGCTTCACCACATAGGTGACGCCCCGGGCCTCGTCCGCGGCGAGGTGGACGGTGCCGAATCCGCCCTCGCCGATCTCGGTCAGGAAGTTGCGGCTGCTCACGTCGTCCACCCCGGGGTCCTCCCGGATCGTAGGCCTCCGGGCGGGCCTCGGGGTGGACGACGTGACCGGTCAGGCGGCCCGCAGGGCGTCGGCGAGCATGCGGGCGAAGTCCGGGGTGGGCCGTGCGGGCGCCGGTTCGCGGACCTCGCGGGTCCAGGTGCGGCCGGGCTCGCTGCGCTGGAACGGGATGCCGGCGCTGCGGCGGACGAGGTCACCCGAACGGCTCGTCGGGGTGGTGGGCGCGGTCGCCGTCCGGGGCCGCGGTCCGCTGAGCATCTCGTAGGCCCCGCGCACGCGGGCGAAGGCCTGGGCGTCGCCGCCCGCGTCGGGGTGCGTGTGGCGCGCGCAGCGTCGGAACGCGCGGCGCAGCGTGTCGGGGTCGGCGCCGGGCGCGACGCCGAGGACGGCATAGGGATCGTTGGTGGCCACGTCCGTGTGACTCCTGGTTCCGGAGCCGATCCTTCGGCTCCGTGTTCCTCATCGGCGCGAGCCCGCCCGATGTTGAGGCGGTCCCCTCCGAATGCACTGCG
>JBEIGA010000275.1:0-5169 GCA_040382135.1 Acidimicrobiales bacterium | reverse complement strand
GCCGACCGCCGGCCTCCCCGCGGGCGCGGGCGCTCGCGGCAACCCGCGGCGTGCGGCTCGCGGACCTCGTCGGGTCCGGCCCGGGTGGTGCGATCGTCGCCCGTGACGTCCCGACGGCGCCGGCACCTCGCGTCCGGGAGGACCCGCAGCTCGCCATGCGGCACGCGATCGCCGGCCTGATGGCCCGTTCCAAGCGGGAGATCCCGCACTACTACCTGAGCCAGGACATCGACCTCGGCGCCGCGACCGCGTGGCTCACCGCCACCAACGAGTCGCGCCCGGTCACCGAGCGCCTGCTGCCGGCGGCCCTGTTGCTGCGCGCCACCGCCCTCGCCGTGGCGGCCCACCCCGAGCTCAACGGGTTCTGGCAGGACGGCGGCTTCGTCCCCGGCGAGAGCGTCCACCTCGGGGTGGCGGTCTCGCTCCGTGGCGGTGGCCTCATCGCGCCGGCGATCCTCGACGCGGACCGCCGCTCCCTGGCCGACCTGATGGCCGCGCTCCGGGACCTCGTCACCCGCACCCGGGCGGGGCGGCTGCGGTCCTCGGAGATGCAGGCGCCGACCATCACCGTCACCAGTCTCGGCGAGCGCGGCGTCGACACGGTGCAGGGCGTGATCTACCCGCCCCAGGTCGCCATCGTCGGGTTCGGCCGGATCCGCGAGCGTCCCTGGGTGGTCGACGGCGCGCGCGCCGTCCGCCCCGTCGTCACCGCGACGCTCGCCGCCGACCACCGCGCCACCGACGGCCAGACCGGCTCGCGCCTGCTCCTCGAGATCGACCGACTGCTGCAGGACCCCGCTGCCCTCGACCTCCCGCTCGATCCCCCGACCCCTCGTCCCCCCGCCACGGAGGAAGCATGAGCCCCCTCACCCCCGCCACCGCCCGCGCCGCCGTCCTCGACGCCATCGCCCGTGTGGCACCCGACGCCGACACCTCGGGTCTCGTCGGCGACGAGGACCTGCTCGACGAGCTCCTGCTCGACTCGATGGACCTGCTCAACATCGTGGTGGCGGTCCACGAGTCGACCGGCGTCGAGATCCCCGAGCGCGACTACGGGAAGCTCGGGACCCTCGACGAGTTCGCCGCCTACCTCACCGACCGATCCGACCTCACCGACCGACCAGAGCGGAGCTGACCATGCCGGACATCGCCGACGTGTACACCCCGAACCCCTTCACCGTGCCCCGGTCCGCAGTGGTGGGACCGCTGCGGGACCGCATGCTCGCCGACGACATCCACGCCGTGCCGGTCGTGGACGACGACGGCCGGCCTGTGGGCATCGTGACCTCGTCCGACCTCGTCGAGGAGTGGGCCCCCTCGATGGGCGTGGCCACGGTCATGTCCGCCGACCTGGTCACCGTCGCCCGCCACACGAGCGCGGCCGACGCCGCCCGACGCATGCTCGACGCCCACATCCACCACCTGGTGGTGGTGGACGACGACGGCCGCGTCGCGGGGATCCTCAGCTCGTTCGACCTGCTGAAGCACCTGGCCGGGCGGGTCGAGCAGCTCTCGCACCGCCTGGCCACGGGGGCGCTCAAGGCCCAGCCGGGGGACCACCTGGTCGTCCGCCCCCAACAGCTCGGCGGGCACGAACGGCGGGGCATCATCGTCGAGAGCCGTGGCGAGGGCGGGACGAGCCCGTTCATCGTCCGCTGGCTCGACGACGACCGCGCCGCCGAGGTGCTGGTGTTCCCGGGCAGCGACGCCCACGTGGAGTAGCGCCGACGTGGGTGCCCCCGACCGCGGGCGGGCACAGCGGGCGGCGGTGCTGCGGGCCCCGCGCCCCGCGGCGACGGGACCGCTCGAGCTCGAGGACCGCCCGGTCCCCGAGCCGGGTCCCGGCGAGATCCTGGTGGAGGTGACGGTCTGCGCCGTGTGCCGTACCGACCTGCAACTGGTGGAGGGCGACCTCCCGGCCCGACGGCTGCCCGTCGTGCCCGGGCACCAGGTGGTCGGCCGGGTCGCCGCACTGGGGCCGGGCGCCGAGGGTGACGGGTTCGACCTCGCCGTCGGCCACCGTGTCGGCATCGCCTGGCTCGCCGGCGCGTGCGGGACCTGCGCCCGGTGCCTCGCCGGCCGCGAGAACCTCTGCGAGCGGGCCACCTTCACCGGCTGGGACCGCGACGGCGGGTTCGCCCGCTACACGACCGCCGACGCCCGCTTCGTCCACCCGATCCCGGACGGCTTCTCCGATCTCGACGCCGCGCCCCTCCTCTGCGGCGGCGCGATCGGCTACCGGTCGTTGCGCGTGTCCGGGGTGGAGCCC
The DNA here is from genome assembly GCA_040382135.1 of Acidimicrobiales bacterium. GTDB lineage: Bacteria > Actinomycetota > Acidimicrobiia > Acidimicrobiales > JBEIGA01 > JBEIGA01. The sequence continues at coordinate 2,900 of JBEIGA010000275.1, read as the reverse complement.
GGTCAGCGGCTGGGGCTGTACGGCTTCGGCGCGTCGGCCACCGTCGTGATCCAGCTCGCCCGTCACCTCGGCTGCGAGGTCTTCGTCGCCACCCGCGACCCCGCCGAGCAGGAGCGGGCGCTCGCCATGGGCGCCGTGTGGGCGGGCGGGTACGGCGACCGTCCGCCGGAGCCGCTCGACGCCGCCATCACCTTCGCCCCGAGCGGTGACGTGGTGGTCGCCGCGCTCGACGCGCTCGACCGCGGCGGGACCGTTGCGGTCAACGCCATCCACCTCGACCGCATCCCCGCGTTCGCCTACGACAAGCTCTGGTGGGAGCGGTCGATCCGCAGCGTGGCCAACGTGACCCGGGCGGATGTCCGCGGCCTGCTCGCCCTGGCGGCGGAGATCCCCCTGGTGACCCGCCACCAGGACCGGCCCCTCGCCGAGGTCGGTGACGCGCTGGTCGATCTGGCCGAAGGTCGGGTCGCTGGGGCAGCGGTCATCCACATGGATTGAAACATCACGAAATCCCTGGCAGGATGTGGCCATGTCGCTCGTGGTGTTGGTCGTCTGGGTGTGGATGGGGGTGCGGATCGCCATCCGCAGCGGGAACGCCGACCTCATCCCCCTCGGGGTCATCCTCGGCCCGCTCCTGATCCTCTTCGCGGCCGAGCGCGACACCGCCCGGTTCGATGACGAGCTCCGAGCCCTCCTCGCGGACGAGGCCGCTCGCCACCGGGACTGATCGCCAGGGCTGCTACACCTGCGCCGTGGACACGGTGTGGGTGCTCGGTGACCAGCTGAACCGTGGCCTCGGGGCGCTGCGCGACGCAGTGCCCGGTCGCCAGCGGATCCTCCTCGTCGAGAGCACCGCCAAGCTGGCGTCGAAACCCTGGCACCGCCAGCGTGCGCACCTCGTCCTCTCGGCGATGCGGCACCTCGCCGCCGAGCTCGAGGCCGAGGGCTTCGCCGTCGACCACCGCCGCGCCGCCACGCTCGCCGACGGCTTCCGCGACCACGTCGCCGAGCACCGGCCGGATCGGGTCGTGGCCATGGAGCCGGCCTCCTGGGACGGGCTCGCCCTGCTCGAGCGGCTCGGCGTGGAGGTCCGCCGCAGCGACCAGTTCCTCTGCCACCGCGACGAGTTCGCCGCGTTCGTGGCCGGGCGGCGGAGCACGAAGATGGAGGACTTCTACCGCTGGCAGCGCCGCCGGCTCGGGTACCTCATGGAGGGCGACGGCGAGCCGGCGGGCGGCCGGTGGAACTTCGACCACGACAACCGCGAGCCGCCACCCAAGGACGGGCGGGCATGGCCCGAGCCGCTGCGGAACCCGCTCGACGCCATCGACCAGGCGGTGCTCGCCGACCTGCCCGACACGTGCTGGGGGGCCGAGCCCGACGGCACCTGGGCCACCACCCGCGCCGAGGCGTTGCGCCGCCTCGACCACGCCGTGCGCGTGGTGCTGCCCGTGTTCGGCCCGCACGAGGACGCCATGCTCTCGACGAGCTGGCACCTCGCCCACACCCTGCTCAGCCCGTACCTCAACCTCGGGCTGCTGCTCCCGGGCGAGGTCTGCGACGCCGTCGAGGCCGCGTATCGACGGGGCGAGGTGCCGATCGCATCGGCCGAGGGCTTCGTCCGCCAGGTGATCGGCTGGCGGGAGTACGTCTGGGGCCGGTACTGGCAGTGGATGCCGGAGTACCGCCACGCCAACGAGCTCGACGCCCACCGGCCGTTGCCGCCGGTGTTCACCGGGGCGCCCACGTCGATGCGGTGCCTGCAGCACGCCCTGGCCGACGTGCACGACCACGCCTACACCCACCACATCCAGCGGTTGATGCTGTTCGGCAACCTCGCCCTGCTGGCGGGCGTCGAACCGGCTGCGCTCACCGACTGGATGTGGGCGGGGTTCGTCGACGGCGCCGAGTGGGTGATGCTCCCGAACGTGGTCGGCATGGCGCTGCACGCCGACGGCGGCCGCATGGCCACCAAGCCCTACGCCGCGGGAGGCGCCTACATCCACCGGATGAGCGACTACTGCAAGGGCTGCGCCTTCGACCGGAGCGCCCGGGTGGGGGAGCGGGCGTGCCCGTTCACCACGCTCTACTGGGACTTCCTCGACCGCCACAGTGACCGCTTCGCCCGCAACCCCCGCGTCGTGCAGCAGGTGCGGGCCGCCGGGAAGCTCGCCGACATGGAGCAGGTCCGGGTCCGTGCCGCCGAGGTCCTCGCCCGCCTCGACGCCGGCACCCTCTGACCCTGCGCTCACCGGCAGGATGGGGGCATGACGACCGACGGGTTCCACATGTCGCCGGAGGAGTTCCGCCGACACGGCCACGCGCTGATCGACTGGGTGGCCGACTACCTCGCCACGGTGGGGGAGCGGCCCGTCCGCAGCACCGTGGCCCCCGGCGAGGTGCGCGCCGGCATCCCGGCGACCGCGCCCGAGCACCCCGAACCGTTCGACGCGGTGTTGCGCGACCTCGACGACGTGGTCCTGCCCGGCATCACCCACTGGCAGCACCCCGGCTGGTTCGCCTACTTCCCGGCCTCCACCTCCGGCCCCTCGATCCTCGGCGAGCTGGTCGCCGCCGGCCTCGGCGTGCAGGGGATGCTGTGGTCCACCAGCCCTGCGGTCACCGAGGTGGAGCAGGCGGTGCTCGACTGGCTGGTCGACCTGCTCGGGGTTCCCGAGGCCTGGAAGTCCAGCGGGCCCGGCGGCGGCGTCATCCAGATGAGCGCGTCGGACGCCACCCACACCGCGCTCGTGGTCGCCCGACAGCGGGCGCTGGCCGAGGACCCGGGCCGGTCGCTCGACGACCTCGTCGCCTACGCGTCGACGCAGGCGCACAGCTCCATCGAGAAGGGCGCCCGGGTGGCCGGCTACCGCCACGTCCGCCTGCTCGACGTGGACGAG
>JBEIGA010000274.1:0-5224 GCA_040382135.1 Acidimicrobiales bacterium | reverse complement strand
TGTTGTGGATCGGGGTGACCCAGCGGATGAACTCCTCGGTGGCCACCGTCATGTCGGCGCCGTCCTTGAGCTTCGCCCACTCCCCGGGGTTGTCGATGAGGTTGAGGATCGTCCAGCCGATCACCGTGCGGGTGGTCTCGGCGCCGCCGTCGAGCAGGAGGAGGCAGTCCGACAGGATCTGGGCGAGCCCGAACTCCTGGTCGGCAAGACCCTTGCGCTCGGTCTCGACCCACACGGACATGACGTCGTCGGCGGGGCAGCCCTTCTTCTCCTCGTAGAGGTGGGTGCAGGCTTCGGTGAACTCGCCGAAGGCCTCGATGCCCTTTGGGTCGAAGTAGCGGGGACCGCCGCCGAGGGCGATCGTCTCCTCCGACCACCGCTTGAGCAGGGGCCACATGTCCTCGGGGAAGCCGAGCAGCTCGCCGATCATCGTGGCCGGGAGGCGGGCCGCGAGCTCCTCGATCACCTCGACGTCACGTCCGCCCTTCGCCTCCACGGCGTCGAACAGCTCGGCGATGACCTCGCGGACGTGGTGCTCGAACTTCTGCACACCCCGTGGCGTGAAGCGGCGCGACACGAGGTTGCGGCGCACGAGGTGGTTCGGGTCGTCGAGGCCGATGATCGACGGGTCGGCGGCCATCTTCGGCCGGTAGCCGTTCTCGTGCTGGCCCGAGCTGATGAACAGGTGCTTGTTCTTCTCGATCTCGATGATGTCGTCGTAGCGGAAGACGCCCCAGAACTCGTTGACCGGGTCCCAGTGGATCGGATCGTTCTCCCGCAGCCAGGTGTACGAGGCGTGCGGGTCACCCAGGTAGAACTCGGGGGCCAGCAGGTCGGGTGCGGTGAGCGAGGAGTCGGCCATGGGGTCGATGCTAGAACGGCCTTCCCGGTAGGAGGAGGCCGACATGCGTCACGACGTGGAGTTCCCTGGCGCCAGCGGCGTCACCCTGCGGGGCTGGCTGTACCTGCCCGACGGACCCGACGGCGAGGTCCCCGGCATCGTCATGGCCCACGGCTTCTCGGCCACGAAGGAGATGGGGCTGCCCGCCTTCGCGGAGCGGTTCGCCGCCGCGGGCTACGCCGTGCTCGTCTACGACCACCGGTGCCTCGGCGCCTCCGACGGCGAGCCGCGCCAGCTGGTCAACATCTGGGCGCAGGCCCGCGACTACCGCCACGCCATCACCTGGCTCGCCGCCCGCCCGGAGGTCGACGCCGACAGGATCGCGATCTGGGGCAGCAGCTACAGCGGCGGCCAGGTGCTGCTCGTCGGCGCCTGTGACACGCGGGTCAAGGCGGTGGTCGCCAACGTGCCCTTCGCCGCCCTCGGCGGGGTCGACTACGCGGACCCGGCGATCGTCGCCCGGTTCCCGGCGATGAAGGCCGCGCTGCTCGACGAGAGCGGTACGGGTCCCGCCGATGCACCCCCGGCGCCGATCGAGCTCGCCGTGGTGGAGGAGCCGGGCGTCGAGCTGCCGGTGTTCCTGCCCCAGCCCGAGTCCACCGAGTGGTTCCTCGACGCCGGTCGCCGGCCGGGCAGCACCTGGCAGAACCGGGTGCTGCTCACGAACCTCGGGGCCATCGACCCGGTGCTCGACCCCGGCGTGGCGCTCGTGAACCTCGCGCCCACGCCCGTGCTGCTGGTGGTCGCCACCGAGGAGCGCCTGGCCTCCGCCGACGCCGCACTGGCCGCGTTCGCGGCGGCCGGTGAGCCGAAGCGCCTCGAGATGGTCACCGGCCACCACTTCGCCGACTACGACGGCCCCGGCCTCGAGCACGCCGCCTCGGCGATGCTGGCCTTCCTCGCCGACGTCCTCTGAACGGAGCGGGTCGGCGCGGCTCAGCCGAAGCGCAGGTCCTCGGGGGAGACGACCTCGCGGTAGTAGCAGGTGGGGCGGGCGACGCCGTCCGCGTCCTTGGTGTGGCAGGCGCCGCCGGTCGAGCGGCGCACCCGGTACAGCAGGGAGTTCTGCTCGCAGTTGACCCGCACGTCGACGAGCTCGAGCACGTCGCCCGAGGTGGCGCCCTTGTGCCACAGCTCGTTGCGGGAGGTGGACCACAGCACCGCGCTGCGCCGTTCGAGGGTGGCGCGCAGGGCCTCCTCGTTGGCGTAGCCGATGAACAGCACCTCGCCGCTCTCCGCGTCCTGCAGCACCACGGGCACCACCTGGCTGCCGGTGGCGGCGATCTTCTGGAGCTTGCCGTAGTCGAGCTGGAGCGCCGTGCCGTCTTCGAGTTCGTTCACGCCCCCGATGGTCGCACGCCGGTCGCCCCGGCGACGACTCGATTCTCCGCGGGCTACCGTCCCCGACCGTGCAGCCCTTCCGCATCGACGTGCCCGAGTCCGACCTCGACGACCTCCGTCGCCGCCTCGACCGCACCCGCCTCCCGGACGCCCTCCCCGGCGCCGGCTGGGACTACGGCTGCGACCTCGACGTGCTGGGCGAGGTGCTCGACCACTGGCGCCACCGCTACGACTGGCGCGCCGTCGAGGCCCGGCTGAACGAGATCCCGCAGGTGCTCGCCACCTGCAACGGGGAGCAGGTCCACGCCCTCCACGCCCGCTGCGCGGACCCGGCGGCGCCGGCGCTCGTGCTGCTCCACGGCTGGCCCGGATCGGTGGTCGAGTTCCTCGACGTCGTCGGGCCGCTCTCGGAGACCTGCCACGTGGTGGTGCCCTCCATGCCCGGTTACGGGTTCTCCGGTCCCACCCGGCGCCGCGGCGTCGACGTGCACGCGGTGGCCGACGGCGTCGCCGACCTCATGACCCAGCTCGGGTACGAGCGGTTCGTCGTCCAGGGCGGTGACTGGGGCGCCATCGTCGCCCGTCGCCTGGCCGAGGCCCACGCCCACCGGGTGATCGGCCACCACAGCACGATGCTCTTCGCGATGCCCGGCCCGGACGACGCCGACCCGATGGCCGGGGTCACCGAGGCCGACACCGCCCGGCTGCAGCGGGCCGGTGCCCGCATCGCCGGCGGCACCGGCTACATGGCCATCCAGGCCACGAGGCCGCACTCGCTGACCGTCGCCCAGCACGACTCGCCCGCCGGCCTGCTCGGCTGGATCCTGGAGAAGTTCCACGCCTGGAGCGACCTCACCGACGGCGACCTCTGGTCCGTGTACACCCCGGACCAGCTCCTCACGAACGTGATGTTCTACTGGCTCACCGGCACCGCCCAGTCCGCGGCGCGGCTCTACTGCGAGTCGGCCCGCGCCGGGACCGCCGCCACCGACCCGTGGACCGGCAGGGTGGAGGTCCCCACCGGCCACGCCGTCTACCCGGGTGAGCTGCTCCAGACCCCGCGTGCGTGGGCGGAGCGGCGCTACCCGATCGTCCACTGGGTCGAGCAGCCCCGGGGCGGGCACTTCGCCGCCTTCGAGCAGCCGGCGCTGTTCACCGAGGACCTTCGCGCCTTCCTCGGAGCGCTCGGGCTGTCCTAGGGTCCGCCCCGTCTGCACCGAGCAGGAGGTGGCGGTGATGTCGTTCGAGATCGTGGTGGATGGGATCGGGGACGGGGACCGGATCCCGGCCTCGTTCGCGTTCTGCGCGAGCAGGACCGAGATGGGGGCGAACCGGAACCCCAGGGTCGCGTGGCGGGGTGCCCCCGAGGGCACCCGCTCGTTCGCGCTCCTGTGCGTCGACCCGGACGCGCCGACCGACCCCACGAACGTCAACCAGGACGGCGTGACCGTCCCCGCGTCGCTGCCGCGGGCCGACTTCGCCCACTGGCTGCTCGTCGACATCGCGCCCGACGTCACCGAGATCGCCGAAGGTGCCGACTCCCACATGGTCACTCCGAAGGGCAAGGTCGTCGGGGCCACGCCGCTCGGGATCCGCGGCGCCAACGACTACACGTCGTGGTTCCTCGGCGACTACGAGATGCAGGGCATCTACGGCGGCTACGACGGGCCGTGCCCGCCCTGGAACGACGAGCTCGTGCACCGGTACGTCTTCACCGTGCACGCCCTCGACGTGCCGACGCTCGGCCTCGGGGGCGCCTTCCGGCTCGCCGACGTGCGCGCCGCCATGGAGGGTCACGTGCTCGGCAGCGCGTCGACGCACGGCACCTACACCCTCAACCCCGACCTCGCCTGACCCGCGTGGCCACGCCGTCCGCCGCCGTCGTCGAGGTCCGGGACCTGGTCAAGGACTACGGGCCGTTCCGGGCGGTGGACCACGTCAGCTTCCGCATCGAGCCCGGGGAGGTGTTCGCCCTCCTCGGGCCGAACGGCGCCGGGAAGTCGAGCACCATCGAGATCCTCGAGGGCTACCGCCCCGCCACCTCGGGCGAGGTGCGGGTGCTCGGTCACGACCCCGCGTCCGGCGGGCGGGAGCTCCGGGACCGCATCGGCATCGTCCTGCAGGACACCGGCGTGGAGAAGGCGCTCACGGTGCGCGAGGTGCTCGCCACGGCGTCCGTCGCCTACCGGCGGCCCCGGCCGGTCGGCGAGGTCATCGCCCTGGTCAGGCTGGAGGACAAGGCCGACGCCCGGGTGCGCAGCCTCTCCGGCGGCCAGCGCCGCCGGCTCGATCTGGCCCTCGGGCTGGTGGGTGACCCCGACCTGCTGTTCCTCGACGAGCCCACGACCGGCTTCGACCCCTCGGCCCGCAGGGGCGCGTGGGACCTGATCGACCGGCTCCGCGGCGAGGGGCGCAGCATCCTGCTCACCACCCACTACATGGACGAGGCCCAGCAGCTCGCCGACCGCGTGGCGGTCATCGCCGGCGGGCGCATCGTGGCCGAGGGCCGGCCCGACGAGATCGGCGGCGGCACGCCCTCCACGGTGATCCGCTTCCGCATGCCCGTGACCGACCACCCCGTCGCCGAGATGCTCGGCGGGGTCAACGGCAAGATCGCCGGCCGCAACGGGATCATCGAGATCACCACCACCACGCCCACCGCCGACGTCGCGGCCGTGACCGCATGGGCGGTGGGGGAGGGGCTCGAGCTCGACGGGCTCACCGTCGCCCGCCCCACCCTCGAGGACGTGTACCTGGCGCTCACCGCCGAGGCCGCTGCGGCGGAGGCCCCGGCGGTCGGGAGCGGCCGCCGTGGCCGCGGGCGGAAGCGGCGATGAGCGCCGACGCCCGCTTCCCGGGCGCGCTGCGACTGGTCGCCTCGCAGGTCCGGTTCCAGAACAAGCTGTTCTGGCGCAGCCCCATCTCGGCGGTGTTCACCCTCGCCTTCCCGATCATCTTCCTGGTGCTCTTCGGGGTGATCTT
>JBEIGA010000273.1:0-5225 GCA_040382135.1 Acidimicrobiales bacterium | reverse complement strand
CCCCCACCCCGTGGGTCCCCCAACAACGCCGAACCGAGAGGGGTGAGCGTCAGAAGCCGAAGCCGGCGACCTCGGCGAGGCCGTCGAGGGCGTTGGCCTGGAGGCGGCTCCAGCTGAGCGTCCAGAGGTCGTCGCCGATCACGACCGACCGCTGGATCGGCTCCGAGCCGTCCCAGGGCGGGGTGCAGATGTCGACCACGGCGCCCTGCTCGCTCAGCTCCTCCGGGACCTCGCCCAGCACGGCCTCGATCTCCGACATCGCCGGCTGGTAGCAGTCGTAGCCCTCGATGCCGGGCTGGTCGTTCGGGCCGCAGACCTGGACGATGGTCCCCGGCGAGAAGTACCGGCCGTACTCCTGGAGGGTCTGGTCGTCGACCACCTGGCACTGGGGCTCGCCGAGCTGGTCGGTCCGGTGGTCGATGCGGCCGACCTCGGTGATGCCCTCGGGGGTGACCCGCAGCAGGACGACGCCGGAGAAGCCGCCCTCCCAATCCGTCACCGGCACGACGGCGAGCTGCAGCGGCTCCCACCACAGGAACGCCTTGCGGTCGTACTCCACCGACGACGACGAGCCGCCGCCGTACGTCCACGTGCCGAGCTCGGTCGGGTTCGCCGGGTCGGAGACGTCGAACAGGCTCGCCTTCATGCCCGTGAGCATCCCCTCCTCGGTGCCCTCCTGCCCGATGCCGAGCACGAGACCGTCGCCCACCTGGTGCAGGTAGCCGGAGTAGCCGGGGACCTTCAGCTCGCCCCGGACGACCGGGTTCGCCGGGTCCGAGAGGTCGACCACGTAGAACGGGTCGGTCTGGCGGAAGGTGACGACGTAGGCGTTGGTGCCGACGAAGCGGGCGGCGTAGATCTGCTCGCCCTCGCCGAGCCCGCCGACGCGACCGATCTCCGCCAGCGTGTCGCCGTCGCGTCGCAGCACGGTGATGACGCTCTCGCTCGACTCGTCGGACCACGGCGAGCCGAGGGTGGTGGCGACCCGGAGGTCGCCGTCGAGCTCGGACAGCGAGAGGTCGTTCAGGAGGTGGCCGGGCACGGTGCCCGACGCCTGGTACTCGGCCCGCTCGGTGCCGGCGATCCCGAAACGGTGGATCGAGGTCCCGTACCGCTCGTCGAGCGCCCGCTGGTCCCAGTCCTGGTCCTCGAACGCCTCGGGCGGCACGTAGCTGGCGGTGGCGACGTACAGGTTCTCGGTGCTGGCGTAGACCCACGTGCCCGGTGCGAGCACGCCGACGCTCGTGCCGGTGGGGTCGGTGAGCCCGCCGTCGAGGGGGAGGCTCAGCACCGAGGTGGTGCCGAACCCGGCGAACTCGGTCGGGGCCTCGACCTGCTCGCAGGGCAGCAGGAGGCCGCCGGTGGTGTCTCCGCCCGCGACCTCGAGCGTGTAGGCGGGGAGCCACTGCTCGAGGGTCGACTCGGCGATCACCTGGCGGTTGATCTCCTCGGCCCGCGCCTCGCCCGCTTCGTTGGCCGGGTACAGGAACGGCAGCTCGGTGGGGGTGGCGTTGACCACGATCCGGGCGACACCGTCCACGACCCGGACCGACACGTACGAGCCGTCGACGGTGAGCGTCCGGGTCACCGCCGGGGCGTCCGGGTCGGAGACGTCGACCTCCTCGATCACCGTCGTGGTGGCGCCGTAGGTGGGCGTGGTCCGCGAGAGGCCCACATCGCTGAGCGGCACGGCGAACCCGCCGGCCGTGCTCACCACGTAGACGCGGTCACCGTCGAGGAGCAGCTCGCCCTGCCACGCCTGCTCGTCGAGGCGGACCGAGCCGGCCCGCCGCGGCTCGGTCCCGGTGAGGTCCACGATCACGAGCTTGCCCTCGTGGACCGTGTAGATCCGCTCGCCGTCGGTCTTGATGATGTCGGCCTCGTCCACGCCGACCTCGGCGGTGTTGGTGCCGGAGAAGTCGTCGCTCGCCGCGACCGTGCTCTGGGTGGCGCCCCCGGCGTCGACGGCGCCGTCGGTCGCCGCCTCCGCGGCCACGACCATGTCGTCCCGCCCGCCGAGCGGGCCGTACCAACCGCCGAAGCCGTCCAACCCGTACGGGCCCACCCGTGCCAGCGCCTCCTCGCGGAGGTGGGCGAGCACGGCGTCGCAGTCGCCGAGCGGCGTCAGCCGGGACACGAACGCCAGGTCGTCGATGTCGACCACCGGCGAGTCGGTCGTGTCGGCCCCGGTGGTGCCGGTCGTCGGGGTCACGGGCGTCACCCCGTCGTCGTGGCTGCTGCAGGCCGCGCCCACCAGCGCAACCCCCAACAGCAGTGCGCCGATCCTGCGCATGGTCGTCCTCCCTCGCCGGTCCGTGTCCACGGCCCCGGTCGACCCTTTGGACGTCCCCACCCACCCCCCGGTTCCCGCCCCCTCCGGTGATTTGTGAGGTGGATTCCATGACAGTCATGGAATCCACCTCACAGAACCACGATCAGGGGTGCCAGGCGGCGAGGACGGCGAACCAGCGGTCGAGGAAGAACACGTCGGCGTCGACGAGGCCGGCCTCACGCAGCCAGGCGAGCTGGTCGGCGACGGGGGCGCACCGGTCGGAGCGGCGACGGTCGTCGGACGCTGCCATGTCGGCCTCGGACACGCCGGCGTCGAACGCCTCCTCGCGCCAGCGGGCCTGCTGGTACCCGCTCACCCACGGCGTCGCCCCGGCGACCTGTTCGGCGTTCACGAACACCCCGCCCGGGGTGAGCGCTGCTGCGGCCCGCCGGTAGAGGTCGCGCTTGGCGTCGTCGTCGAGGTGGTGGATGGCGAGGGCGGAGACCACGGCGTCGAACGACCCGTCGGGCAGCGGCGCATCGAACGTCTGCTGCACCAGGCTGCACCGGGGGTCGTGGCCGAGGCGGTCCTCGGCCTGCGCCAGCATCTCCGCCGACGCATCGAGCAGCACCAGCTCCGCCGATGGGTGGGCCACGGCGAGCATCGCCGCGAACAGCCCGGTGCCGGTGCCGAGCTCCAGGATGCGTGCGGGCTCGCCCCGCGCTCCGACCAGCTCGACGGCGGTGCCGTAGAAGCGGTCGAAGCACGGGATCAGCTGGCGCCGGGCCCGGTCGTAGGTGGCGGCCGTCCGGTCGAAGGAGGCGACCGCGTCGTTCGCCTTCACCGCCGGGACCTCGCCCGGCTCAGGCCGTGGTGGGCAGCCACTCGGGCCGCCCCGCCTCGAAGGTGGTGATGTCGGCCTCGTGGCGCAACGTGAGCCCGATGTCGTCGAGCCCCTCGAGGAACCGCTCCTGGGTGGAGGGGTCCATGGGGAACGGGACCGACAGGCCGAGCGCCGGCACCTCGAGCAGGAGCCGCTCGAGGTCGACGGTGATGTCGAGCCCGGGGTCGGCGGCCACCGCGGCGAGGAGCTGCTCGCCGACCTCCGCCGGCACCTGCACCGGCACGAGGCCGTTCTTGGTGCAGTTGTTGCGGAAGATGTCGGCGAAGCGAGGCGAGATCACCGCGTCGAAGCCGTACTGCTGGATGGCCCACACCGCGTGCTCACGGGACGAGCCCGTGCCGAAGTTCGGCCCGGCGACGAGGATGTTGGCCCCGGCGAAGCGCTCGTCGTTCAGGACGAAGCCGGGGGTCTCCCGCCACTCGCTGAACAGGCCCTTCTCGAAGCCGGTGCGCTCGACCTGCTTCAGCCAGTCGCTCGGGATGATCTGGTCGGTGTCGACGTCGGAGCGGTCGAGCGGGATGGCCCGACCCGAGACGATGCGGACAGCCTTCATCGGGCCCCTCCGGTGCACTCGGTGTTCTGTGAGGCAGAACGCGTGACAGTCATGGAATCCACCTCACAGATCCGCGGGGGTGGCGAAACGGCCGAGGATGGCGGTGGCGGCGGCGACCTCGGGCGACACCAGGTGGGTGCGCCCGCCACGGCCCTGCCGGCCCTCGAAGTTGCGGTTGCTGGTGCTGGCGCACCGCTCGCCCGGGGCGAGCTTGTCCGGGTTCATGGCGAGGCACATCGAGCAGCCCGGCTCGCGCCAGTCGAAGCCGGCGTCGATGAAGATCCGGTGCAGGCCCTCGGCCTCGGCCTGTGCCTTCACCAGGCCGGAGCCCGGCACCACGAGGGTGCGGACGCCGTCCTTCACCCTGCGGCCCTGGGCCACGGCGGCGGCGGCCCGCAGGTCCTCGATGCGGCTGTTGGTGCACGAGCCGATGAACACGGTGTCGACGGCGATGTCGCGGATCGGGGTGCCGGCGGTGAGCCCCATGTAGGCGAGGGCCCGGGCCGCAGCGTCACGGGCGCTGGCCTCGGCGAAGGAGTCCGGGTCCGGGACGACGGCGTCGATCGGCGCCACCTGGGCGGGGTTGGTGCCCCAGGAGACGTGCGGGAGGATCGTCGACCCGTCGAGGACGACCTCCTTGTCGAGGCGGCGTCGGCGTCGGTGACGAGCGAGCGCCAGTCGTCGAGCGCCCGCTCCCACGCGGCGCCCGTCGGGGCGTGGGGTCGGCCCTCGAGGTAGGCGAAGGTGGTGTCGTCGGGGGCGACCATGCCCGCGCGGGCACCGGCCTCGATGCTCATGTTGCAGACGGTCATCCGGCCCTCCATCGAGAGGTTCCGGAACACCGAGCCGCGGTATTCGATGACCGAGCCGATGCCGCCGCCGGTGCCGATGCGCCCGATGATGGCGAGCACGACGTCCTTGGCGGTGGTGCCGGCCGGAAGCTCGCCGTCGACGGTGACGGCCATGGTGCCCGGCCTCATCTGCGGCAGCGTCTGGGTGGCGAGCACGTGCTCGACCTCGCTGGTGCCGATGCCGAACGCCAGCGCCCCGAAGGCCCCGTGGGTGGCGGTGTGGCTGTCGCCGCAGACGATGGTCATGCCGGGCTGGGTGAGACCGAGCTCCGGGCCGATCACATGGACGATGCCCTGGTTCGGGTCGCCCATGGCGTGGAGGCGGACGCCGAACTCCTTGCAGTTCGCCCGAAGGGTGTCGACCTGCTTGCGGCTGACGGGGTCGGCGATGGGGAGGTTCACGTCCGACGTGGGGACGTTGTGGTCCTCGGTGGCGATGGTGAGGTCGGGACGGCGCACCGGCCGGCCCGCCATGCGGAGGCCGTCGAACGCCTGCGGCGACGTGACCTCGTGGACGAGGTGCAGGTCGATGTACAGCAGGTCCGGCTCGCCCTCGGCACGGTGGACGACGTGGCGCTCCCACACCTTCTCGCTCAGGGTCTTCCCGCTCAGGGTCTTCCCCATGGGCCCTCCCGGGGGATCTTG
>JBEIGA010000272.1:0-5234 GCA_040382135.1 Acidimicrobiales bacterium | reverse complement strand
GTCTCACCCGCGAGCTCTCCGACCGCGACCCCGATGCCGCCATCCGCAAGGCCACCGGCGCCACCCCCGACTGGTCCGGCGGCACCCGCCTGGGCGACACGCTCCGAACGTTCAACGACGAGTGGGGGCAGCGGGGCATGGCCCGCGGCGCGATCGTCGTGATCCTCTCGGACGGCTGGGACCGCGGTGAGCCCGAGGTGATGGCCGAGCAGATGGCGAGGCTCTCCCGGGTGGCCCACCGGGTGGTCTGGGTGAACCCGCTGAAGGCGTCCGAGGGCTACGCGCCGCTCGCGCGGGGGATGGCTGCGGCCCTACCCTTCGTCGACGACTTCATCGAGGGCCACTCGCTCGACTCCCTCGAGCGGCTGGCGCAGGTGATCATCGAGGGACGGGAGGCGGTCCGGTGAAGGAGATCCTGAACGACCTGGCGCGCTGGCAGCGCCAGGGCAAGCGGATCGCCGTGGCGCGCGTGGTCGACCTGGAGGGCTCCGGCCCCCGGCTGCCCGGAGCGGCGATGGCGGTCAACGAGGACGGCGAGGTCGCCGGCTCGGTGTCGGGCGGCTGCGTCGAGGGCGCGGTCGTGTCCGAGGCGCTCGAGGTGATCCGCACCGGCGACCGGCGCACCGTCACCTTCGGCTACAGCGACGACGAGGCCTTCGCCGTGGGCCTCACGTGCGGCGGCACGATCCACCTGTTCCTCGAACCCCTGGACTGGTAGCGCCGTGGCCGACACCCCGATCTTCGACCGTCTCGCCGAGCTGGTGCGGGCGGAGCGGCCGGTGGCGCTGGCCACGGTGATCGCCGGCCCCCACGTCGGCGCCAAGCTGCTGGTCCACCCGGGCGACGCACCGCTCGGCACCCTCGGCAACCCCGACCTCGACCGCGTGGCGGCCCGCGACACCCTGGGCGAGCTCCAGTCGGGCCGCACCGGCATCCGCCACTACGGCGAGCACGGCGAGGCGCGCGAGGAGGTCGTGACCGTCTTCGTCGAGTCCTTCGCGCCACCGCCCCAGCTGCTCGTCTTCGGCGCGGTCGACTTCACCGCTGCGCTCACCAGGGTGGGCAAGGTGCTCGGCTACCGCGTCACCGTGTGCGACGCCCGTGAGGTGTTCGCCACCACCCAGCGGTTCCCGTTCGCCGACGAGGTCGTGGTCGACTGGCCGAACCGCCTGCTCGAGCGCGTCGGCGCCGCGCTCGGCCCCCGCGACGCGGTGTGCGTCCTCACCCACGACAACAAGTTCGACGTGCCGGCCATCGTCAGCGCCCTCGCCACCGACGTCGGCTACATCGGCGTGATGGGCTCCCGGCGCACCCACGAGAACCGCCTGGTTCGTCTGCGCGAGGCGGGCGTCGACGAGGCCGGCATCGCCCGGCTGCGCTCGCCGATCGGGCTCGACATCGGTGCCCGCACACCCGAGGAGACGGCCATCTCCATCTGCGCCGAGATCATCGCCCAGCGCACCGGCCGATCGGCCCGCTCGCTGCGCGACACCGAGGGCAGCATCCACTGACCCACCCCGGGAGGGACCCATGGAACAGCGCCTGCTCGGGAGGACCGGCGTCCGGGTGAGCCACCAGACGCTCGGCGCCATGATGTTCGGGACGATGGGCAACACCGACCGCGCCGAGTGCGTGGCCATGGTGCACCGTGCCCTCGACGCGGGGATCACGGCGATCGACACCGCCGACGCCTACTCGCGTGGACAGTCCGAGGAGATCGTGGGGGAGGCCCTCGTCGGCCGCCGGGACGACGTCGTGCTGGCGACCAAGGTGTTCTTCCCCATGGGCAAGGACCCCAACCTGCGGGGCGGGTCGCGCCGCTGGATCGTCCGGGCGGTGGAGGACAGCCTCCGGCGGCTGCGCACCGACCACATCGACGTCTACCAGCTCCACCGTCGCGACCCGGACGTCGACCTCGAGGAGTCGCTCGCCGCGATGTCCGACCTCGTGCGTGCCGGCAAGGTGCGGGTGGTCGGCATGTCGGCCACGGCGCCGGACTGGATCGTCGAGGGGCAGTGGATCGCTGAGCGGCGCGGCCTCGTCCGGGTCCGTTGCGAGCAGGCCCAGTACTCGCTGTTCGCCCGCCGCATCGAGGCGCACGTCCTGCCCGCCTGCCGCCGCCACGGACTCGGCGTGCTCACCTACGGGCCGCTCAACGGTGGCTTCCTCTCCGGCAAGTACCGGCGCGACGAGGCGGCCCCGGCCGACTCGCGGGCCGCCCGCCCCGGCGGGGTCCCCACGGCCAAGTGGGACCGCGAGCGGGCCGAGGTGGCCCGGAAGTTCGACCTGCTCGAGGCGCTCGAGGCCCTCGCCGCCGAGGCGGGGCTCACCCTGCTCGAGCTGGCGATGGGCTTCGTGCAGGAGCACCCGGACGTCAGCTCGGTGATCATCGGCCCCCGGACGCCCGCCCAGCTCGAGGCCGCGCTGGCGGCGGCGGACGTCCGCCTCGACGCCGATCTGCTCGACGAGATCGACCGCCTCCTGCCGCCGGGCACCGACCTCGACCGTGCCGACTCCGGCTTCACCGATCCCGAGCTCGAGGACCCCGGCACCCGCCGCCGTCGTTCCGGCTGACTCAGTCGAGCGCGTCGACGATCAGCTCGGCGATGGCGGCGTGACCGTCGGCGTTGGGGTGGTATGCGAACGCCTCGCCCGGAGCGGGGTCCTTGCCGACGACCCAGCGCTCGCCGTCGGGTGCGCAGGGCCCGTGCTCGCCGGGAGCGGAGTACGGATCGACCAGCACGACGTCGGTCTCGGCCGCGACGTCGAGGAAGACGCCCTGCAGCCGCTCGCCGATGTCGGCCACCGCCGCCGCCTCGGTCGGGCTGAACGACAGCGCCGGACAGTCGGTCCCGGGCACGAGCCGAGGGTAGGTGACGAGCACGATCGTCGCCTCGGGTGCCCTCGACCGGAGGAGGTCGACGAGCGCGAGCAGCGACGTCCGCGCCCGGGGGAGACCGGCGTCGAGCGCCGCCTGGTCCACGCTGCACTCGGTGGCGGGGTCGCCGCAGCCGAGCGCGGTGGCGATGTAGCCGACGTCGGTCCCGCCGATCGTGACGGTCACGAGGGCCGCGTCCGCCGGGACGGCGTCGGCCTGGGGTGGCAGGTCGCCCTGGGGCTGGTCGATCACCTGCTGCGTGGTGGCCCCGCCGCAGGAGACGTCCACCAGCTCGAGGTCGAGGGCCTCGGCCACCCGGCGGGGGTAGTTCAGCGAGGAGCGGCAGCCGTCGACGAGCGGCTCGATGCCCGTGCCGGCGGCGTAGGAGCTGCCGAGGGCGACGTAGGTGGCGCCGGGCGCCGGGAGCGGCGAGGGCGCGGTGCTCGTCGTGGTGCTCGGGGTCGTGGTGCTCGGGGTCGTGGTGCTCGACGAGGTGGTGGACGCGCTCGCCTCCTCCGTGGTGGTCGGAGCGGCCTCCTCGGTGCCGGGTCCGCCCGGGTCGTCGTCGCCGCAGGCTGCGCCGGCCAGCACGAGCAGGCCGAGGAGCGCGGGGAGGGTGAGACGTCGGCAGGGGATCCTCATGGGGCACGAGCCTGCCGATCGTGAGCTGCTGTCGTCCAATCACCCGCCGGGCCGACGCCCGTGGTGGTAACCCGCGGCCTCGGAGGCGGGTCTGACCGTCGATGAGCGCCACCCTGTTGCACGAACTGACCCCGACGGCAGCGACGCTCCTCGAGCGTCATCTCGCCCAGACCCGTGAGTGGTTCCCCCACGAGGTCGTCCCCTGGGAGCTGGGCTCGACGGTCCGGCCCGACGTCCCGTGGTCCGAGGATGCGGACGGCGTGGTGCCCGCGGCGGTCCGCAGCGCCCTCTACGTGAACCTCCTCACCGAGGACAACCTGCCCTACTACCACCAGCAGCTGGACCACATGTTCGGGCGCGACGAGGTGTGGCGGACCTGGACCGGCCGCTGGACGGCGGAGGAGGGGCGCCACGCCATCGCCATCCGGGACTACCTGATCCTCACCCGGGCGATCGACCCCCGGGAGCTCGAGCGGGCCCGCATGACCCAGGTGTCCAAGGGGGAGGTGCCCCGGCCCGAGGGGGTGGCGAACGCCCTGGCGTACCTGTCCCTGCAGGAGCTGGCCACCCGCATCGCCCACCACAACACCGGGCGCATGCTCGTCGACGACGCCGGGCGCGAGGTGATGAAGCGGGTCGCCACGGACGAGAACCACCACTTCCTCTTCTACCGCGACCTCGCGAAGGCGGCCCTGGCGATCGACCCGTCGGCGATGGTGCTGGCGATCGAGGAGGAGGTGCGGAACTTCGCGATGCCCGGCACCGGCATCCCCGGCTTCGCCGAGCACGCGAAGGCCATCGCCGCCGCCGGCATCTACGACTTCGCCGTCCACCACGACCAGATCCTCGTGCCGGTGGTGTGGCGCCACTGGCGCATCGAGTCGCTCGAAGGGCTGAGCCCGGAGGCCGAGGAGGCCCGCACCGCGCTGGCGGCCCACATCGCCCGTCTGGGCCGGGTGGCGGCCCGGCTCGCCGCCCGTCGGGAGCAGGCGGGCGAGCTCAGCCTCGCACGGTGAACGCGACCTGCCAGGACGGTCGCGAGACCCCGTCGATGGCGAGCTGCCAGCGGTAGCGGCGCCCGGCCTGGACGGGGAGGCCGTTGAAGCCGATCGCCACCGGGACGCCGAGCGACGTGCCGGGCCGCACCCCGGCGGGGCGGCCGGCCTCGAATCGCCCGGCGACGGCGACGGGATGGCCACCGACCTCAACCGATCGCCCGTCCTCGTCGACCAGGTCGAGCCGCCAGTCGTGGGGGATGTTCGCCCGGTCCCAGGGCACGGAGAGCAGCAGGGCGATGGCGAGGGGTTGCGGGTCCGGGCCGATGGAGGTGATGCCCCCGCCGAGCACGTACAGCTTCCCGTCGGCGACCTGGGCCGCGTCGGCCAGCAGCATCGTCACGTCCACGTCGAGCCCGTCCACGTCGTTCCTGTCCACGTGGGGGAACGGTACCCGTAAGCTCGCACCGTGGAGGTCGAGCCGCTCGTCTCGGACCACGATCGTGAGCTGGTCGTGGGGCGCCTGCGGCTCGCCCACGCCGAGGGCCACCTCGACCTCGACGAGTTCGGTGAGCGCGCCGGCCGGGCCTACGGTGCCCGCACCCGGGCCGAGCTGGCCGGGGTGGTCGAGGACCTTCCCGAGCCTCCGCCGCCGCCGGCTCCCGAGGTGCGGGCGCCGACGACCCGCTGGGTCGTCGGAGTCCTGAGCGGGAACCGTC
>JBEIGA010000271.1:0-5256 GCA_040382135.1 Acidimicrobiales bacterium | reverse complement strand
CTCGCAGCGACCACCCTTGACGTTGAAGGAGAAGCGGCCGGGGAGGTAGCCCCGGACCTTCGCCTCCTGGGTCTGGGCGAACAGCTTGCGGATGTGGTCGAACACGCCCGTGTAGGTGGCGGGGTTCGACCGTGGGGTCCGCCCGATGGGCGTCTGGTCGATGGCGATGACCTTGTCGAGGTGCTCGATGCCGTCGATCCGCGTGTGCAGGCCCGGCGGCAGCTTCGAGCGGTAGATCCGCTGCATCAGGGACTTCAGCAGGATCTCGTTGACCAGCGTGGACTTGCCGGAGCCGGACACGCCCGTGACCGCCACGAAGCACCCCAGCGGGAACTGGACGTCGATGCCGCGGAGGTTGTTCTCCCGCGCCCCGCGCACCACCAGCCACTCACCCGACGGGGTGCGCCGCTTCTCCGGCACCGGGATGCGCCGCTTGCCGCTCAGGTACTGCCCGGTGAGCGAGTCCTTGTTCTTCAGCAGGCCGGCGACCGACCCGCTGTGCACCACCGAGCCGCCGTGCTCGCCCGCGCCCGGCCCGATGTCGACGACGTGGTCGGCGACCTTGATGGTGTCCTCGTCGTGCTCGACGACCAGCACCGTGTTACCGATGTCGCGCAGCCGCACCAGCGTCTCGATGAGCCGGTGGTTGTCGCGCTGGTGGAGGCCGATGGACGGCTCGTCGAGCACGTACAGCACGCCGACCAGGCCACTGCCGATCTGGGAGGCGAGGCGGATCCGCTGCGCCTCGCCACCGGCGAGCGTGGCGGCGGACCGGCCGAGGGACAGGTAGTCGAGCCCGACGTCGAGCAGGAACCCGAGGCGGGCGTTGATCTCCTTCAGGACCCGGTCGGCGATCAGGCGCTCACGGTCGGTGAGCTGGAGCGACGCCAGCACCTTCGCCGCCTCGCCGATGGGCATGCGCGACAGCTCGGCGATGGAGCGCCCGTCGATGGTGACCGCCAGCGAGAGCGGGTTCAGCCGCGCCCCGTCGCAGACCGGGCAGTCGACGGTGCGCATGTAGCCCTCGATCTGCTCGCGCACCGCGTCGGACTCGGCCTCGGAGTGCCGGCGCTGCAGGTACGGGACGACGCCCTCGTAGCCCGCCTGGTAGGCGCGGGTCCGCCCGAAGCGGTTCTTGTACCGGACCTGGACCCGACCCCTCACGCCCCCGTGGAGGAGCACCTTCTGGGCCTTCTTGGGGAGGTCCCGCCAGGGGACGTCGATGCCGACGCCGAGCTCCTCGGCGACCGACTCCACCAGCCGGTGGAAGTAGCGGGCGTGCCCGGACGCCCACGGCGCGATGGCGCCGTCGGCGAGGGTGAGGTCCGGGTTGGGCACCACCAGCTCGGGGTCGACCTCGAACACGCTGCCCAGGCCGTCGCAGTGGGAGCAGGCCCCGTAGGGCGAGTTGAACGAGAAGTTCCGCGGCGCCAGCTCTTCGAACGACTTGCCGTCCGAGGGCCGCGACAGGTGCTGGCTGAAGACGATCGTCTCCGGTTCGGCGTCCTCGTCACGGGACACGATCTGGATCTCGGCGACGCCCTCGGCCAGGCGCAACGCCGTCTCCATCGAGTCGGTGAGGCGGCGCTCGATGCCCGCCCGCCGGACCAGCCGGTCCACGACGATGGCGATGTGGTGCACCTCGTACCGGGCGAGGTCGAGCTCGGCACCGAGCTCGTGCGGCTCGCCGTCGACGATCGCCCGGGTGAAGCCCTGGGCGGCCAGGTCCGCGAGCAGGGTCTCATAGGTGCCCTTCCGCCCCCGGACCACGGGGGCGAGCACCTGGAACCTGGTCCCCTCGGGCAGCTCGAGCACCCGGTCCACGATCTGCTGCGGGGTCTGGCGGACGAGCCGCTCCCCCGTCTCCGGGTCGTGGGGGATGCCCACCCTGGCGAACAGGAGCCGCAGGTAGTCGTAGAACTCGGTGATCGAGCCGACCGTCGAGCGCGGGTTGCGGGACGCGCTCTTCTGGTCGATGGAGATGGACGGGGAGAGGCCCACGATGAAATCGAGGTTGGGGTTGTCCATCGGGCCGAGGAACCGCCGGGGGTACGAGGACAGCGACTCGACGTAGCGCCGCTGCCCCTCCGCGTAGATGGTGTCGAACGCCAGCGACGACTTGCCGGAGCCGGACAGCCCGGTGAACACGATCAGCTGGTCACGGGGCAGATCGAGGTCGACGTTCTTGAGGTTGTGCTCCCGTGCGCCCCGAACGACCAGACGATCCGCCACGAGGGGGCAGCCTAGGGCCGCCGCGCGCCGACGAAGCCGCTCAACCGGCGCGGGCGACGACGAACACGCGCAACGACCCGCGGGACGGCGGCACCTCGGTCTCCACCGTCCAGCCCGGCAGCGCGTCGAGGTCGGTCACCGCATCCGCGGTCACGAGCACGAACCGCTCGACCCCGGCGTCGGCGAGCCGACCGCCGAGGCGACCGAGGGCGGGCGGGTCGGGCGCCAGCCAGTCGTGGTCGCCGAACACCGGCTGCAGGATCTGCGGCAGCAGGACCTCCGTGGTGACCACGAGGGGCTTCGCCTCCCGACCGACCGGCAGGACCGCGTCGTCGAGGGGTCCGGCCAGCTCGCCGGCGGCGCGCACGGCCTGCCCGGCGGCGTCGGCGTTGGACCGGAACCCGTGGAGGGCGGTCACCGAACCGGCTGCGGTCACCACCCCGACCGCGAGGAGCGACCCGACGACCAGGCGGGGGACGTCGGACCGCAGGCCCGACCGTTGCAGGCACGTCACGGTCAGGGCGGCCAGCGCCGGCAGGAGGATGGCGAAGAACCGACCGCCCCACTCCAGTCCGCCACCACGGTCGTACTGCAGCGCCACCACGCCGGCACCGGCGATGGCCACGGCCGCGCCCACCAGGCGGACCGGGGCACCCGGCCGGCCGAGGAGCAGGAGGACGCCGAGCACCACCAGCGCCGGGAACGCCACGGCCAGACCGGGGACGACCGTCGAGCCGGCCGTCAGCAACCGGAGCAGGTGCAACCCCACCCCCGTCGCCCCCACGCCGACGAGCACCCGGCCCGGGACCCGTTCGGGACGGGTGGCGGCCAGGCCGACGACCACGGCCAGGGCGACCGTCCAGAGCAGCAGGGCGGCGCGCAGGCCGCCGGTCAGCGCAGGGCCGGCCTCGAGGATCGTGCGGTGGGCGGCGTCCAGCCGTCCCGCGAGGCTGCCCGTCGGCCCGCTCACCGGCGGGGCCTGGGTGTTCGGCGCGCCGAGCACCGCCAGGCGGAACGTGCGGTCGAGCAGCCATCCCCCCGCAGCGGCGGCGCAGACCACGGCGGCGATCCGCACACGCCGGACCGGCCGGTCGGCACCGACGAGCACCACGGCCACCGCGATGCCCCCGGCCAGGAGGAACGCCTCGTTGCGCAGCAGCACCCCGCCGACGACCGCAGCGGCGAGGAGTGCCACGTCCCTGCGACCCTCGAGGCGCAGCAGCGCGAGCAGCGCGACGGCCGCCAGGGCGGCACCCAGGGTGTGGGCGAACACGATCATCCCGTCGAAGAACAGCGGGGACGCGAGGCCGCAGAGCCAGAAGGCCGGGCGGCTGTCCCGGGCACCGAGCTCCCGGGCGAGGCGGGCGGCGAGCCAGGCGGCCGCCACCGCGGCGCCGATCGACACCAGGGCCGTGCCAGCCGGCCCGGCCAGACCGCGGGCGATGCGCAACAGGGTCGGGTAGAGCGGGTGCTTCCCGTACGGGACGGCGCCGACCTCGTCGAAGCCCTGGTCCCGCAGGGCGGCAGCCGAACGGTCCTCGTCGATCCCGCCCGGTTCGTCGAACGGCGAGTCGTACGCCCAACCACCCTGCTCGAGGAGGTCGACCTGCAGTTCGGCCTGCCCCTCGTCGCTCATGAACGGGATGCCGGGGCCGGTGACGAACCAGCCGCCCACGAGCAGCACGAGCAGGGCCAGCGCCTCGACGGGCCGGGGACCCACCCGCACGGCGGTCGCGTCGCCGCGGCGCGGGGTCTCGAGCACGCTCACGACGACACCCGCACGAGCGTCCGCAACTCCAGGTCGAGACCGGGCAGCAGACCCACCCGCTCGGCCTCGCCCTGCACCCGCCACCCGGCGGGTGCCGGCCAGGCCGCGGCCTCGCCGGCGAACGTGACGAGGAGGAGCTCGTCGAGACCGGCCAGCGTCACCACCTCGACGGCACGGTCGAGCGAGGCGGTGTCGCCGGCGGTGAGCCAGCGCTCCCCCACTGCGGCGGCGCCCGCCTCCCGGGGGAGGAACGGCTCGGTGAAGACGGCGACGGGCTCCGGTCGGTCGGCGATCACGGCGAACGCCTCCCCGACCCCCTGCGTCCGCACCGTGTGCCAGGCGGCGCCGAACAGGGTCACGGCCACCGCGGCGCCGACGACCCCGGCCAGGATCCGGGGCCGGTGTTCGAGGGCGACGACGCCGACCACGGTCAGCACCAGCCCGGCCAGGAGCAGGTAGCGGCCACCCCACTGCGGGGCCGCACCTCCGGTGAGCTGGGTCGCCCACACCGTCGGCACCGCGACGGCGAGGGCGAGGACGAAGCGACGGGCGGCGGGGACCGAGCGGGCGAGGACGAGACCGGCGACGGCCACCGGCGCCGCGGCGAGGAGCCCGGGCACGAAGCCGAGCCCGCCGACGAACCGCAGGGCCAACACCACCGCGGCGAGCACCGCGGCGAGCCGGGCCCGGTCAGGAGCACCGCGGACGGCGAGCACCACGGCGACGCCGACGGCACCGACGAACAGCGCGCCGAGCACGATCCCCGGCAGGGCGTCGCCGTCGAGGGAGAGCAGCGTCGCGGCCGCCTCCCGCAGCCGGACCTCGGGACCGGCGCCGCTGCCCGAGAACGTGGTCGCGGTCCGGGAGGTGCGCAGGGCCTCCCCCAGGAACCAGCCCTCCAGCCGGCTGTAGGTGAGCACGACGGCGGCGAAGCCCACGGCCGGGTAGCCGGCCAGGGCGGCCCGCTCACGCCACCGCAGGCCACGGGCGGCGACGAGCACGAGCACGGTCGCGGCGAAGAAGACCAGCGCCTCGGTCCGCATCGTGACCGCGAGGCCGAAGAGGAGGCCCGCCCCGAGCGCGGCCCGGGTCGAGGGCGGTCCGTCGATGCGGCCGGCGAGGAGCACGACCGCCCACGCCATGAGCGCCAGGCCCCAGGTGTGCTCCCACAGGTCCGTGGCGTAGAGCAGCACCGGCGACGCCGCGCCCACCGACCAGAACGCGGCGAGCGCGGCCCGGTCGCCGCCGCCGAACCG
>JBEIGA010000270.1:0-5266 GCA_040382135.1 Acidimicrobiales bacterium | reverse complement strand
CGGGGAGCGCGTCTACCAGTCGGTGGTCGCGGCCAACGTCGAGCTCTCTGGCAACACGCACAAGGCCACCGACTTCCGCCGCCGCTTCGGCGCCGCCGTGATCGCCGTGCACCGCGAGGGCCAACCCCTCGCCGGCCGCCTCGGCGACCTGGTGCTGCGCGCCGGCGACCTGCTGCTCGTCGTGTCCGACGACGGCTTCGAGCAGCGGGCCCGGGCCACGGCCGACCTCCTCATCGCCACCCCCGTCGGGGCCGCCACCCCCACGCGGCGCAAGCACGCCCGCGTGGTCGAGCTCGTCGTGCTCGCCGTCGTGGTGCTCTCCGCCACCAACGTGCTCGACCTCACCGAGGCCGCCATCGCCGGCGCCGGGTTCCTGGTCGCCACCCGCATCCTCACCCCCGGCGAGGCCCGACGGTCGCTCGACATCGAGGTGCTGGTCACCATCGCGGCCAGCATCAGCCTCGGCACCGCGGTCGCGTCGACCGGTCTGGCCGAGACGGTGGCCGACGGCCTCGTGGGCTCCTTCGACACCTGGGGCCACACCGGCGTGATCCTCGGCGTCCTGCTCGCCACGATGCTCGTGACCGAGGTGGCGAGCAACAACGCGGCGGCGGTGCTGGTCTTCCCCATTGCGCTCGAGATCTCCCTCGCCACGGGCATCCCGCTCGACGCCCTCGCCATGGCGATCCTCATCGGGGCGTCGTGCTCGTACCTCACCCCGATCGGTTACCAGACCAACCTGATGGTCTGGGGCATGGGTGGGTACCGCTTCGGCGACTTCGCCCGCCTCGGCGCCCCGCTCACCCTGCTCACGATCCTCACCACGATCATCGCCATTCCCCTCGCCTTCGAGATCTGACGCCGACCAGACTCAGCCGGTGACCGCCGTGCCTTCCACGAGCTCGAGCCGCTACACCTGGCTGACGCTGGTCCACCTCGCCGCCACCTGGTGGATGGTCGGGATGATCTGGGTGATCCAGACCATCCACTACCCGCTGTTCGCCTTCGTCGGCGACGCCGCGTACCCGGCCTACCAGCAGGCCCACGTCGACCGGATCGGCAACCTCGTCGGGCTGCCCTGGCTCGTGGAGGGGCTGTGCACCCTGGCGGTGTTCGCCCTCGCCCCGACCTGGCGGCTGCGGGTGCTCACCACCGTGTCCGGCCTCGCCATGGCCGGCATCCTGCTCGCCACGATGACGGTGTCCGCACCGGTCAACGGCGATCTGCTCGACGGGTTCGACCAGGACCTGCTCGACCGCCTGCTGGTGGGCAACGGCGTGCGGACCGCGCTCTGGACGCTGCGAGGGTTCCTCGCCGCATGGATCACGGTCGAGGCGGTCCGCGTGCTCCTCCGCCCCGTGGCTCAGACCGGGGCGTCCACCGGGAGCCGCGGCGCGCGCGCCGGCGGCTGATGGTCCCACAGGTCGGCCAGCAGGTCCGACCGCAGCGACGCCAGCGACGGGTCGTCCCAGCGGTTGTCGCGCTGGAGCGGGTCGTGGACGAGGTCGTAGAGCTCGCCCTCGGTGCCGTCGTGGCTCCATCCCGGCTGGTAGGCGGTGCAGACCCAGCCGTCGCGGGTGATGGTCCGCAGGTGCACCCCCACGCCGAACAGCTCGCTGTCCCACTCGGTCAGGACCCGCTCGAACCCCCGGGCGGACGCATCGGCGTCGTCGACCGGCAGGGCCCGGCCCTCCATCCACTCGGGAACGGCCACGCCCGCGATCGAGCAGAACGTCGGCGCCAGGTCCACCAGGCCCACCGGCGCGGTCACCACCGACGACGCGGCACCTGCCGAGGGTGCGGGCCGCCAGATCAGGGGGAGCCGCATGAGGCCGTCCACGTGGTACGGCCCCTTGAACAACAGGCCGAAGTCGCCCTGCAGCTCGCCGTGGTCGGTGGTGAGGATCACGTCGACGTCGTCGGCCCAGCCGCGCGCCGCCACAGCGCCGAGCACCCGCCCGATGGCCTCGTCGATCAGCTCGACCTCCACCGCGTTGCGGGCGTTGACCTCCCGGACCTGGTCGGCGGTGAGGGTGGCCGGCACCCAGCCGAGCGGGGCCTCGTAGTTCGACACCAGCCGCCCGTCGTACCAGGCTCGCCAGTGGCGCGGCTTGGCGTCGAGCACCCGCTCTCGTTCCGCCGCGTCGACGATGTATCCCGCCGGCAGCGGCACGTCCTGCCAGGGCACCCGGTGCAGCTCCGAGGCGGGCGGGTCCCAGGGGTGGTGGGGGTCCGGGAAGCTCATCCAGCAGAACCAGTCGGCGTCGGCGTCGAGCGAGTCGAGCCAGGCGATCGTGCGGTCGGCCACCCAGTCGGTGTGGTACCAGGCCCGCGGGATGGGGTTGTCCTTCACCTGGGGCGCACCCGTGGCGCCGCCGCCCATGGCGTTGACCTCGAGCTGCCCGTCGACCACCGGGTAGAAGCCGCCCATCGCCTCGGGGTGCTCGGCGGCGAGCCACCGGGCGTAGTGCAGCGACCCGGCCGGACCGTGGGTGGCGGCCTCGAAGTGCTCGAACCCCCGGTGCGGGACGGCGAGGTCGACCAGGCCACGGGGCGCGAACGCGTTCTCCGCGAACTGGCCGAAGGGGTCCATGAACGGCTCGAAGTGGGGCTTGCCGACGAGCGCCGTGCGGTACCCGGCATCCCGCAGCACGGCCGCGACCGAGGGCGCGTCCACGGGCAGGGCCACCCCGTTCATCCACACGCCGTGGGTGCTCGGGTGCTGGCCGGTGATGATGGTGGACCGCGACGGCATGCAGACCACCGACTGGGGCACCGCCCGCTCGTAGCGCACCCCGGCGGCAGCGAGCCCGTCCACGACGGGCGTGCGCGACAGCAGGCCACCGTTGCAGCCGAGCGTGTCGTAGCGCTGCTGGTCCGTGGTGACGAAGAGGATCTTGCGTCCCATCTCAGGCCTCCATCAGTCGCTTGAGCTCGGCAAGGGCGTCCCGGCAGCCGGCACCGATCATCAGCGCCATCGTCCGCGGGTCCGCCTCCTGGGCGTAGACCACCATGCAGGTGCCGTCCCCCAGGTCGAGCACGTCGATCGTGCCGCGATGGTGGACGAACACCGGGGCGGTGATCCGGTACTGGAACCGGCGGGCGATCGGGTCCTGCACGAGGAGCTCCTCGGGCATCGGCAGCCCCCCACCGGTGACGATCGTGCGGGTGGTCCCCTCCACCGTGCACGAGACGATCCCGGGGAACCACTCGTGCAGGCGGGCGGGGTCGCCCACGAGCGCCCACACGTCGTCGGCCGACCGCCGGATCCGGATCTCGTGCCGCACGCTTCCGTACACCTCACGCACGCTAGACCTCCGGCCGCCACCGCGGGATTTCCCCTATCCGGATAGTGGGAATTCGGGTGCCCTCGTAGACTCGGAGCCATGAGCGCGCCGCTGTTCGAGATCGTCGACCTGCACGCAGGGCCGGTGGACGGCCCCGAGATCCTCAAGGGCGTGGACCTCGTGGTCCAGCCCGGCGAGGTCCATGCGTTGATGGGTCCGAACGGCTCCGGCAAGTCCACCCTCGCCTCCACATTGCTCGGTTCGCCGGAGTACGACGTCCGCTCCGGCGCCATCCGCTTCAAGGGCGACGACATCACCGCCTGGGGCGCCGACGTGCGGGGCAAGGCCGGGCTCTTCCTCGCCTTCCAGTACCCCCAGGAGATCCCGGGCGTCTCGGTCATCCAGTTCCTCCGCCAGGCCCTGTCGGCCCGCAAGGGCATCGACCTGTCCGTGCTGGAGCTGCGGCTGTCCATCATGGAGTGGATGGAGCGCCTCGGCATGGATTCGTCCTTCGCCGACCGCTACCTCAACGAGGGCTTCTCGGGCGGCGAGAAGAAGCGCAACGAGATCCTCCAGATGGCCATCCTCGAGCCCGAGCTCGCCGTCCTCGACGAGACCGACAGCGGTCTCGACATCGACGCGCTGCGCGTCGTGGCCAACGGCGTGACCGAGATCCGCAAGGACCGCCCCGAGCTCGGTGTCGTGGCGATCACCCACTACCAGCGGCTGCTGCACGAGCTGCAGCCGGACCACGTCCACATCCTGGTCGACGGCCGCATCGTCGAGTCCGGCGGGATGGAGCTCGCCGAGCGGCTCGAACGGGCGGGCTACGACAGCTGGCGCTGAGCCGCCGGGACGGGCCGTTCGGCCCCTTTCGCCCCGGGCACGGCTGACGCCCTCAACCGTCATCGGGCACGCGTCGATACGACCGCATGTCCCCGGCCCCGGCTGCCACGGGCGCGGTGCTGCTCGGCGGCACGGTGTTCGCCTCGGCGTCCCTCCTCCTCGACGACCCCGTCGCGACCGCCGCCTCGGTCGGCGCGGCTGCGCTCGCCGTCGGGGGTGCAGCGGTCGGGGCGCTCCGCTCCCGGCATGACCGCCGGGCCCTCGTCCCCCACCTGCTCCTGCTCGTGGGACTCGTCCTGCTCGTCGCGGCCACCATCGGGACCGGCTTCCCCGACGAGCACCACGAGGGGGGGCGCGCCGACTGGCTCGCCCTCGTCGCCTACGCGCCGTTCACCGCCGCCGCAGTGGTCCTCCGGGGCGCCCACCGTCGGGGGGAGCACCGCCGCGACCGTCTCGACACCGCGGTGGTCGGGGCGTCCGGGGCGCTCCTCATGTGGATGTCGGTCGCCGAGCCGCTGCTCGAAGGCCCCCGATCGACCAACCACACGGTGCTGCACGTCGCCATCCCGGTCGCCGGCGTCGTGCTGTTCGTGGCGGTCGCCCACCTCCTGCTGCGCGCCGGACCGCGCAGCACACCGACCTGGCTCCTGCTCGCCGGGTCGGTCGCCCTGTGGGTCGGCGAAGCCGCCGCGACCTGGGTCCACCACGGGTCCGCCGCCGTCGGTCCGATGGCCGAGGCGGGGCGCGTCGCCGCCATCGTCCTCGTCGGCGCCGCCGCCGCCCATCCGATGCTGCGGCCCATCACGCCCCGCGCCGCGGACGCACGCGGCCTCGGTGAGGCCCGGCTCGCGTTGCTTTCGATCGCGGCGATCGTCCCGCCCGTGGTGCTCGTGGTTCTCGTGCTCGCCGGGGAGACTGGGCTCGACCGGCTCCTCGTGACCGCGGCGGCCTGCGTCGTCGTGTTCGGCAACACGCTGATGCGCCTCTGGGACATGATGCGCTAGGCACGGGAGCTGGCCTTCCGCCGCAGCGAGCTGCGGTTCGCCGACATGTTCGAGCACTCCACCTAAGTCATCGCGCTCGTCGAACCCGACGGCTCGATCAGCTACGTGAGCCATGCAGTCGGCAAGTTG
>JBEIGA010000269.1:0-5338 GCA_040382135.1 Acidimicrobiales bacterium | reverse complement strand
GCGCAGCGCGTCGAGCCTGGAGGCGCCGGCGTCGTGGGCGGCGCCGACGGTGTCGACCCGCAGTGCCTCGACCCGGTCCGCGAGTTGCGCCACGCGGGCCACCAAGGCGGTGAAGTGCTCCGGGTGCACCTCGGCGAGCAGGCCGACGTCGAAGCGGGCCAGGGCCGCCTCGACCTCGGACACCACCTCGTCCACCCGGTCCATCGCATCCACCACCGGCGCCGAACGCATGTTCGCACCCTACCCAGGGGGTGTGACAGCCATCGGAGCCCCGTCGGGCCGCACGCGGGGCGCGGGATTCAGAGCTCGGGGGCGAGGTCGGCGAGGAAGGCCCGGGTGCGATGCATGGAGGCCAGGAGCTCGTCGCGGTCGGCACCGATGGGGACCACCCGGACGGACAGGTCGGTGACGCCGGCGGCGGCGAAGGACCGGAGGCGGGCGAGCACGGCCGTCTCGTCACCGGCGGCCAGGATGTCGCCCACGTTCTCGGCGTCGCCGCGGTCGAGCAGGCGCTGGTAGTTCGGGGAGATCGACGCCTCGGACAGGACGCGGTTGGCCCGAGCCTTCGCGACCTCGACCTCGTCGTTGCCGCACAGGCAGACCGGGACGCCCGCCACGATGCGCGGGGCCGGCCGGCCGGCGGCCTCGGCTGCGGACGTGATGCGTGGCGTGATGTAGTCGCCGATGGCCCGTTCGTCGGCGAGCCAGAGGATGGTGCCGTCGGTGCGCTCTCCGGCGAGGCGGAGCATCACGGGGCCGAGCGCCGACACCAGCACGCTGGGGCCCGGCTGGTCGGTGATGTCGACCGGTTGGTGGATGCGGTGGTGCTCGTTCTCCACGTCGACCATCGCCGGACCGGCGAAGGAGGCGTCGAGCACGTCGAGCACCGACGCCAGCTGGGCTGCGGGCCGTTCGTAGGAGAGACCGAGCATGTCCTCCACGACCCAGTGGTGCGAGGGCCCGAGGCCGAGGACGAAGCGCCCGCCCGACACCATCTGCGTGGACAGCGCCTGCTGCACGAGCGCGACCGGGTGCCGCGTCTGGATCGGCACGACGGCGGTGCCGAGCTCGATCCGAGAGGTGCGCATGGCCATGGCCGTCACCGCGGTCATGGCGTCGAACTCGTCGGGGATCTGCGGCACCCAGACCGAGGCGAAGCCCTCCTCCTCGGCCCACACCGCGTCGGTGAGCATCCGCTCGACCTTCGTGGCGTACCGCCCTCGTTCCGGCCCGATCATGATCCCGATGCGCACTGCGGCACCGTAGCCCCGCCCCACCTGCGAGAACAAGGTTCTCCATCAGAGGTATCGTGCTTTTCAGCGCAGGGCGGGCGCGCTAGGTTGGCGCCGCGAACCGGGGGAGGAACCACGTGCAGATCGAGCCGATCGGCGGGTGCATCGGCGCCCGCGTCACCGACATCACCGTCGAGGAGCTCCTCGACGAGGCCGTCGCCGCCGCCCTGCTCGATGCGCTCGAGCAGTGGGGCGTGCTGGTCTTCCGCGGCCTCGAGCTCGACGACGCGACGCAGGTCGCGTTCAGTCGCATGCTCGGCGAGGTGGAGCGCTTCCCGCTCAACCCCGAGCTCCCGGAGCTGTTCACCGTGTCGTTCGACCCGGCCGTCACCCCCGCCGCCGGCTACCTGCGCGGCACCGTGCACTGGCACATCGACGGCGCCACCGACGACATCCCCACCAAGGCCACGATGCTCCGCGCCGTGGCCGTCGCCGCAGAGGGCGGCGAGACGGAGTTCTGCAACACCTACGCCGCATGGGAGGCCCTGCCCTCCGACCGTCAGGATGCCCTGCGGGACGTGAGGGTCGTCCACTCGTTCGAAGCTGCGCAACGACTCGGGAACCCCGAGCCGTCCGAGGTGGAGGTCGCCCACTGGCGACTGCGCCCCTCCAAGGTGCAGCCCCTCGCATGGCGGCACCGCTCGGGCCGCGCCTCGCTCGTCCTCGGGGCCACCGTCGACCACGTCGTCGACATGGATCCTGCGGAGGGCGATGCCCTGGTCGCCGAGTTGGAGGCCTGGGCGACCCGACCCGAGTTCACCTACCGCCACCACTGGCAACCGGACGATCTGGTCATCTGGGACAACCGGGGCACCATGCACCGCGTGCTCCCCTACTCGGAGACCTCCGGGCGGCGTATGCACCGCACCACGCTCGTCGGCGACGAGGCCTTCGCATGAGCGAGCCGCACGACGGTCCCCTGGCGGGCCGCACGGCGATCGTCACCGGCGGCGCCTCCGGCATCGGGCTCGCCTGCGCCCGGCGGCTCGCCGCCGACGGCGCCGCCGTGGCCGTGCTCGACCGCAACGGCGAGGGCGCAGAGGCGGCCGCGGCGACGCTCCGGGACCGAGGCCACCGTGCGATCGGCTGTGCCGTCGACGTCGTGGACCGGGCCGCCGTCGACGCCGCGGTCGCCCGCACCACCGACGAGCTCGGCGCCCCCCTCGTCCTCGTCACGAGCGCAGGCAAGGACTTCTTCGGCCGGTTCCTCGACCTCACCCCGGAGACCTGGTCCGAGATCGTCGGGATCAACCTCACCGGCACCTTCCACTGCTGCCAGGCGGTCATCCCCGGCATGGTCGCCGCCGGCTGGGGTCGCATCATCACGATCTCGTCGTCGAGCGCCCAGGGCGGCCAGGAGTTCATGGCCCCGTACGCCTCGGCCAAGGCCGGCGTGATCGGGCTCACCAAGTCGCTCGCCAGGGAGTTCGGGCCAAGGGGGATCACGGTCAACACGATCCCTCCCGGCTTCGTCGACACGCCCATGCTGCGGGCCGCCGAGGCCAAGGGGCTGCTCGGCACCAGCGTCGAGGAGAACGAGAAGCGCACCCCCGTCCGCCGGGTCGGTCGCCCCGACGACATCGCCAACGCCGCGGCGTTCCTCGCCGCCGACGCCGCCGGGTACATCACCGGCCAGATCATCGGGGTCAACGGTGGACGAGTCACCTGAGCCCCACCGCCCCCACATCCCGCCCCTCCCCCGCGCCGAGTGGACCCGCGAGGTCGGCGAGGCGCTGATGGTCATGCAGCCGCCCGCCGACTCCATGTACGCCCGTCGCAAGGCCGACCGGGAGAAGGACGGTGCCCGGCCCGTCGCCATCTTCGGCGTGCTCGCCAACCACCCGGCGCTCACCAAGGCGTTCCTCACCTTCAACCGGCACCTGCTCTACGAGGCCACGATCTCGGACCGCCAGCGCGAGCTCGTGGTGCTGCGCGTCGCCCTGCTCCGCCGGGCCACCTACGAGTACGCCCAGCACGTGCTCGCCGGGCTCGAGGCCGGGCTCACCCAGGAGGAGATCGAACGGGTCACCGCCGGCCCGGACGCACCCGGCTGGGACACGCTCGACGCCGCTCTGCTGCGCGCCACCGACGAGCTCGTCGGCGGCGGAACGATCACGCCGTCCACCTGGGCCGTGCTCGCCGCCTCGCTCGACCGCCGCCAACTCATGGACCTGATCTTCATGATCGGCGCCTACGAGACGCTCGCGTTCGCCCTCAACTGCTTCGACCTCGAGCTCGAGTCCGACCTCGCCGCCCACCCGCTCCCGCCCCTCTCGGGCGACGACTCCACCACCGGAGGCTGACATGGCGCACTTCCCGAAACCCGCCGAGGGGAGCTGGACCCAGCACTGGCCCCACCTCGGCACCGCACCCGTCAGCTACGACGACTCCAACTCCCCGGAGTTCTTCGAGCTCGAGCGGGAGGCGATCTTCAAGCGCTCATGGCTGAACCTCGGCCGGGTGGAGGAGCTCCCGAAGGTGGGCAGCTACGTCACCCGGGAGATCGCCGCCGCCCGCACCTCGATCATCCTCGTCCGTGACCGTGACGGCCAGGTGCGGGCGTTCCACAACATCTGCCGCCACCGCGGCAACAAGCTGGTGTGGCAGGACTTCCCGCAGGAGGAGACCCGCGGCTCCTGCCGCCAGTTCACCTGCAAGTACCACGGCTGGCGCTACGGCCTCGACGGGGAGCTCACCTTCGTGCAGCAGGAGGAGGAGTTCTTCGACCTCGACAAGGCCGACTACCCGCTCGTGGCCGTGCACTGCGAGGTGTGGGAGGGGTTCATCTTCGTGAACCTCGCGAAGGAGCCGAAGCAGACCCTCACCGACTTCCTGGGGTCCCTCGGCACCGACCTCGCCGGATACCCGTTCGGCGAGATGACCCAGATGTTCCGCTACACGTCGACGATCAACGCCAACTGGAAGCTGTTCATCGACGCCTTCGCCGAGTTCTACCACGCACCCATCCTCCACCAGCGCCAGGCGGTCGCCGACGAGGCCACGAAGCTCGCCGGGTTCGGCTACGAGGCACTGCACTACGACATCTTCGACAACGGCCACAGCGTCGTGTCTTCGTGGGGTGGCATGTCGCCGCCCAAGGACCTGAACATGGTCAAGCCCATCGAGCGGGTGCTGCGCTCGGGTCTCTTCGGCCCGTGGGACAAGCCCGAGGGCATCGACCTGTCGAACCTGCCGCCGGCCGTGAACCCGGGCCGGCACCCGAAGTGGGGCCAGGACTCGTTCCAGGTCTTCCCGAACTTCGTGATCCTGGTCTGGGAGCCCGGGTGGTACCTGACCTACAACTACTGGCCGCTCGCCTACGACCAGCACCTGTTCGAGGGCCGCCTCTACTTCGCCCCGCCGCGCAACGCCACCGAGCGGATGCGCCAGGAGCTCGCCGCCGTCACCTTCAAGGAGTACGCACTCCAGGACGGCAACACCCTCGAGGCCACCCAGACCATGCTCAAGGCGCAGGTGGTCACCGAGTTCCCCCTGTGCGATCAGGAGATCCTGTGCCGCAACCTCCACAAGGTGGTGCAGGACCAGGTCGCCGCCTACCGGGCCGAGACCGAGACCGAGACCCCGGTCTCGGTGCGCTGAGAGGACCGACGATGACCACCCCCACCACGACCGGGCCCCTGCTCCCCGCTGGGTTCGCCGACCTCGAGCCGTTCGCTGCCCGCTGGGCGCTCGCCACCGAGGCCGAGCGCTACGCCGAGCGGCTCTCGAGCTCCATGCCCGACATGCAGGCCTTCTACGACGCCGCCTTCCCCCGGCTCGAGGCTGCGCTCGCCCACTGCGACGCCCTCGACATCACCGCCCTGCCCGAGGACGCGAAGCACCTCATGCACCTGATGTTCTCGCTGGTGAACGTGTCGTTCCCGGTCGAGGCGTGGAAGCAGCCCAACGTCCCCGAAAGCGGCGCCGCGTCGATGGACCTCGTCCACGAGCCGATGCTGTAGCCATGCCCCGCGTCGATCCCAACGCCATCACCGTCGTCCGCGCCGACCGCATGGTCGACATCGACTCGGGCGAGCTCGTCTCCT
>JBEIGA010000268.1:0-5340 GCA_040382135.1 Acidimicrobiales bacterium | reverse complement strand
CTCTGGCTGCTCGACGAGCCCCATGCCGGCCTCGACCAGGCCGGCCGGGAGCTCCTCGACGCGCTCGTGCGCGATGCGGTCGGCGCCGGCGCCACCGTCCTGCTCGCCTCCCACGAGCTCGAGCGGGTGGAGGTGCTCCGGCCGCGGCAGGTGACGGTGGCGGGCGGCACGGTGCACGCGGATCTCCCTGCGGCACCCGCAGAGCAGGTGGAGGGCAGCCGTGTTCCGTGACGCCCTGCTCGTGGCCGGCAAGGACCTGCGCATCGAGTGGCGCTCCCGGGTGGCGCTCGGCCAGGTCGCGCCGTTCGCGCTCCTCGTGCTGGTGCTGTTCGGCTTCGCGCTCGACGCCGAGCGACCCGCGCTGCTCCGCTTCGCCGGAGGCCTGTTCTGGGTCACGGTCCTGCTGTCGCTCCTGCTCGCCGTCCAGCGCGCGTACGCGATCGAGTCCGCCGACGGCGCCATCGACGGTCTGCGTCGGTCCGGCATCGAGCCCGCCTCGGTCTTCCTCGGCAAGACGGCCGCGGTCAGCATCCAGATCGCCGTGCTCGAGGTGCTGCTCGGGATCGGCATCGTCGTGCTGTACGACGCCCGGGTCGAGTCGCCCGTGCTCCTCGTCACGGCCGGCGCTGCCGCGGCAGTGGGTGCCGCGGCCGCGGGTACGCTCTACGGTGCGCTGGCCGCCGGGACCAGGGCGCGGGAGACCATCCTCCCGATCCTCCTGCTCCCGGTGCTCGCCCCGGTCCTGATCGGTGCCACCCGTGCATTCGGGGACGCGCTGGGAGCGACCGCGGTCGACGGGTGGGCGTGGACGGGACTGCTCGCGGCGTTCGCCGCGTTGTACGTGGCCTTCGGGACGCTGGCGTTCGGGGTCCTGCTGGAGGAGTGGTGAACGAGACCACGGGATCGACGGCGACCACGGGATCGAGGGCGACGAGGGTGCTCGGGCTCGCATGCCTCGTCGGCCTCGGGATCCTCGGCGTCTTCGCGTTCGGGATCAGCCCCGAGGACGCACGGATCGAGGAGGTCAGCGGCGAGACCGTCGGCCAGGGCGACCTCGTGCGGATCATGTACGTGCACGTGCCCATGGCGATCCTGTCGTACGCCTTCCTCTCCCTCTGCGCCGTCGGCTCCGCGATGGTGCTGTGGCGCCGCTCGCGCTGGTGGGACCACGTGGCCCACGGCGCCGGGGAGATCGGCACCCTGTTCTGCGGCATCACGCTCGTCACCGGGATGATCTGGGGCCGGCCCACCTGGGGCACCTGGTGGGAGTGGGGCGACGTCCGCCTGGTCACCACCCTGGTGCTGTTCCTGCTCTTCGTCGGCTACCTGTCGTTGCGGCGCGTCCCCGGCGACCCGGAGCTGGTCGCCCGTCGGGCCGCGGTCGTCGCCCTGCTCGGCGTGCTGATGATCCCGATCGTCAACCGCTCCGTGGAGTGGTGGGAGAACCGGACGCTGCACCAGCAGTCCACCCTGACCGAGATGCGCATCGAGGACTGGACCCTGTTCACCCTGATGCTCGGCTTCCTGGTCTTCACCCTGGTCGGTGCCTGGATGCTGGTCCACCGCTTCCGCGTGGCCTGGCTCGAGGGCGAGCTCGAGCGGTCCGGGCTCGACGCGGCCATCTCCGAACGACGGGCCGAGGCGCTCAGCGGCGTCGAGGCCGCCATCGCCCGCCCGGGTGGCGGAGCCGGTCCTGCGAGGGAGGTCCCGTGAACGACGTCGCCTACATCGTCGGTGCCTGGGTCGTGGGCCTGGGAGCCATCGGGATCTACTCCGTGCGCACCCTGGCGCGCGGTCGCAGCCTGAGCCGGATGGTGCCCGAGCACCGCCGCCGCTGGCTGACCTCGGACACGGACGCCGCCGCATGACCGACACCCCGCCCCTCGACCTCACCCCGCAACCGGTCCGGGCCCGATCCGGGCGGCGGCGCTGGCTGCCGATGCTCGTCTTCGCCGTCGTGCTCGCCCTCGCCGCGGTGCTGCTCGTGCGCACCATCGGCGGCGCCTCGCTGTTCTTCTACAACGTCGACGAGGCCGTCGAGCGACGCTCGGAGCTCACCGACCAGCGCTTCCGCCTCCAAGGCACACCGGTGGGTGGCACGGTGCTCGAGACCGAGATCGACGCACAGGGGGCGGTCGCGTTCACGGTCCGGTACAACAGCGTCCTCGCCGACGTCGTCCACGTCGGCGATCCGCCCGAGATGTTCGCCCCCGGCGTGCCCGTGGTGCTCGAAGGTCGCTGGGTGCAGGGCGAGCCGCCCTCCGGCGAGCTCGACGGTGGCGCTGCCGACGGCTGGTACTTCGCCAGCGATCGCATGCTCGTGAAGCACGACAACGAGTACCGCAACGACCGCATCATCGAGGCCGAGGAAGGCGGGCTGGAGCCCGCCGCGCCGTGAACGTCACGCTCGGCGCCGGTTTCGCCGCGCTCGGCCTCGCGGCGAGCCTGATCGCCGTGGTGACGCTCGCCGTCGGCCTGCTCGGCCGCCGGCCCACCCTCCTCACGCAGGCGCCGCTCTACGGCGGTGTCGTCGTCCTCGCGGCCGTCGGCGGCGTCGTGATCATGGAACGGGCGCTGATCACCCGCGACTTCTCCGTGAGCTTCGTCGCCGAGCACGGCAGCACCCGGACCCCGGCGCTGTTCAACGTGGCCGCGCTGTGGTCGGCGTTGGAGGGCTCGCTGCTGCTCTGGGTGCTCGTGCTCGCGGGCTACCTCGGGATCGTCCTCTGGATGATGCGCAACCGGCTCACCGACCCGATGGTCGGCTGGGCGTTGCTGACGATGTTCGTCGTCTGCGCCTTCTTCTTCTTCCTGCTCGTCGGTCCGGCCAGCCCGTTCCAGCGCGTGTCCCCGGTGCCGCTCGACGGCCCCGGGCCGAACCCGCTGCTGCAGAACCACGTCCTGATGGCGTTCCACCCGCCGATGCTGTACCTCGGCTACGTCGGCTTCACCGTGCCGTTCGCCTTCGCGATCGCCGCGCTGGTCACGGGGCGCGTGGGCGAGGGTTGGCTGCTCGAGATGCGGCGCTGGACCCTCTTCGCGTGGGGCTTCCTCACCGCCGGCATCATCCTCGGCTCCTGGTGGAGCTACGAGGTCCTCGGGTGGGGTGGCTACTGGGCCTGGGACCCGGTCGAGAACGCCTCGCTGCTGCCGTGGCTCACGGGCACTGCCTACCTCCACTCGGTCATGGTGCAGGAGCGTCGGGGGATGCTGCGGGTCTGGAACCTGTCGCTCGTCACGGCGACGTTCGCGCTCACGATCCTCGGCACGTTCATCACCCGGTCCGGTGTGATCGAGTCGGTGCACGCGTTCAGCGCGTCCCACATCGGGCCGGCGCTGCTCGCCTTCTTCGGCCTGATCGTCGCCGTCGCCATCGGGCTCATCGCATGGCGGGGTGAGCAGCTCCGGGCCCCCGGGCGCATCGACTCCCCGCTCTCGCGCGAGGGCGCCTTCCTCGCCAACAACCTGATCTTCGCCGTCTTCGCCTTCGTGGTCCTGCTGGGCACGGTGTTCCCGCTGCTCGTGGAGGCGCTCGACGGCCGGCGCATCTCGGTGGGCAACCCCTACTTCGACGCCACCACGATGCCCATCGGCTTCACCCTGCTCTTCCTCATGGCGGTCGCGCCGGTGCTCCCGTGGCGCAAGGCGTCCGGCGAGCTGCTGGCCCAGCGCCTGATCTGGCCGGCGTGGATCGGGGCGGGCGCGATGGTCGTCTCGCTCCTGCTCGGTGCCCGCGGGTGGGCGCCCGTCCTCGCCTTCGGGCTCGGCGGGTTCGCCGGCGGCGCGGCCGGGCGACAGCTCGTGCTCGCCGCCCGACGGCAGGGGTGGCGGGGGCTCGTGGGCCGCACCAACGGCGGCATGGTCGTCCACCTCGGGGTGATCGTGATCGCCGTCGCGCTCGCGGCCAGCTCCTCCTACCTCCGCCAGGCCGAGATGCGCCTCGAGCCAGGCGCGACCGGGGTCATCGACGGGCACGAGATCACCTACCTCGAGACCGAGCACGTCGAGAGCAGTGAGAAGGTGTCCGAGGTCGTCCGGGTCGAGATCGACGGTGAGCCCTACGGCCCGGCGATCTCCACCTTCCCCTTCGCCGGGATGACCCTCGGGGAACCGGTCACCGACTGGGGTCTCACCCGTGACATCCAGGTCAGCGTGCTCGCCGCCGAGGCCGAGCCGGGGCAGCCCGTGGTCCTGCGGGTCACGGTGCAGCCCCTGGTGTCGTGGCTCTGGATCGGCGGCGGGATCATCGTGCTGGGCACGGCGTTGGCGGCATTCCCCGGGCGTCGTCGGGTGCCCACCATGCCGGTTTCGGCGCCTCTGCCCACCGACGATGAACCCACCGACGGTGCTCCCGATCCCGTGCCGGCAGGTGTGGCGTGAGCACCGACCCCACCGTCCCGCCGGCAGCCGAGGGCGAGCTCGAGGAGCTGCCCGAGGGCGGCCGGCGGCTCGCCCTGCTGGTGGGCATCCCGGTCGCCGTCGTGGTGGCCCTGCTGGTGCTGCTGCTCGCCCAGGGCGACGCGTCGATCGACACCCAGGCCGACACCCCCCTCGCCGGCAAGGTCGCCCCCGAGATCACCGGCACCGACACGCAGGGCCGCCCCTTCAGCCTCGACGACCGGCGCGGCGAGTGGGTGGTGGTCAACTTCTTCGCCTCCGACTGCGTGCCGTGCATCCAGGAGCACCCCGAGCTGGTGGCGTTCTCCGAACAGCACGCCCGGAGCGGCGATGCCTCGGTCGTGTCGGTGGCGTTCGACGACGAGGCCGAGGACGTCGAGGCGTTCTTCGCGGCGAACGGCGGCGACTGGCCCGTGCTCGTGGAGGACACGGGCAGCATCGCCATCCGCTACGGGGTCCTGAAGGTCCCCGAGTCCTACCTCGTGTCCCCCAACGGGCTGGTGGCCGTGAAGCTGATCGGCGGGGTCACCGCCGCCCAGCTCGACGCGCTCATCGCCCAGCTCTCCGGGGCCCCGGCGTGACCCGCCCGGTCCGGCGCCTCGCCTGGGCCGGCGCTCTGCTGGTCGCAGCGGTCGCGCTCCTCGTGGCGGCCA
Source organism: Acidimicrobiales bacterium (assembly GCA_040382135.1). Lineage (GTDB taxonomy): Bacteria > Actinomycetota > Acidimicrobiia > Acidimicrobiales > JBEIGA01 > JBEIGA01. Next base: position 289 of record JBEIGA010000268.1, on the reverse strand, counting down.
CGGGCAGCCGCGGCGTGGTCACCAACGAGGACCGCGTCAACGCACTGGCCGCGTCGCTCGCCTGCCCGGTCTGCCAGGGCCAGTCGATCGGTGAGTCCGACGTCCCGGTCGCCCGGGAGATCCGGGCGGAGATCCGGCGGCGCGTCGACGCAGGGGAGACCGACGAGCAGATCCGCGGCTTCCTCGTCGAGATCTACGGCGAGGACATCGACTACGCGCCGAGCACCGACGGCGTCACCGGTCTCGTGTGGATCCTGCCCCCGATCGCCGCGGTCGCCGCCATCGCCGG
>JBEIGA010000267.1:0-5363 GCA_040382135.1 Acidimicrobiales bacterium | reverse complement strand
CGCCAGCACCACCGGCGCCGCGCAGCCGTCCCGGTGGGCCCGCAACCAGTTGAGCGCCGTCACGCACCAGCGGTCGCCCGGCACGAGCCCGGGGAACCGGTACTCGGGCGCGGGCGTGGACAGGTCGTTGCCGATGCGCCGCTGGTGGGCCAGGAACTCGGCCGTGACCACCGCGCAGATCGTGTGCCGACCGATGTCCTGAGGGCCGGTGCTGCAGCACCCGTCCCGGAAGAAGCCGGTCATGGGGTCGGTGCCGCACGGCTCGAGGGGGCCGCCGAGGACGTTGCGCTCGCTCACACCCTCAGTATCGCCGCGTCGTCGCCGCGGACCCCGCACCCGTTGGGGCATGATCCGAGCGTGACCACCCCCACGCCCACCGTTCGCTTCGGCACCGGTACCACCGTGCGGCGCTTCGACGAGTACGCCGGCTGGCTCGACGCCGCGGAGGGGTCGGGGTTCGACCTCCTGACGTGCGGCGACTCCCAGTCGCTGTGGGCCGACTGCTTCACGCTGATGGCGTTCGCCGCGCAACGCACCACCCGGCCGGGTCTCGCGATCACGGTGACGAACCCGATGACCCGGCACCCGGCCGTGGCCGCTTCGGCCGCCGCATCGGTGCAGCAGATCTCCGGCGGCCGGCTCCACTACGGGATCTCGTCGGGCGACAGCGCCCTGCGCAACATCGGCGTGCGGCCCGCCACCGTGGCCGAGCTCGAGGCCTACACGGTCGCGGTCCGGGAGCTCACCGCCGGACGCCACGCCACGTGGGACGGCAACGACCTCGCCCTGCACTGGCTCGAGGACCCGGTGCGGGTGCCCGTCTGGATCGCCGCGGAGGGGCCCCGCACCCAACGCCTCGCCGGCCGCATCGCCGACGGCGTGATCCTCTCCAACTCCCTCACCCCCGAGCGGATGGCGATCGCCCGCGAGCACATCGCCGCCGGTGCCGCCGAGGCCGGCCGGAGCATCGACGACATCGAGATCTGGTGCATGTGCAACCTGATCTTCGCCCCCACCGAGGCCGACGGCGTCGAGTCCATCCTCTCGGTCCTCGCGGGGACGGCGAACCACGTCTACCGCTTCTCCCTCGACGGCAAGGGTCTGCCCGACGAGTACCGCGACCGCGTGGCCGGCCTGCTGTCGGAGTACCAGTCCCGTCACCACGCCCAGCCCGGTGCCGACAACCCGAACAACGCCCTCGTGGACACGTACGGCCTGCGGTCGTTCCTCGCGGCCCAGGGCACCATCGCCGGTCCGCCGGAGCACTGCGTCGAACGGGTCCGGGAGGTGGCCGCGATCGGTGCCACCAACCTGATCGTCAGCCAGTTCGTCTCGGACCAGCGCACCTGGATGCGCACGTTCGCCGACCACGTCCTGCCGGCCTTCCGGTAGCGGGGAGGACCCCATGACCGTGCGCCGCGCCGCCGACGTCGACGTCTTCGACTGCCACCACCACGTCGGCGACGTCGCCGCACTCCTCGCCGGTCACGCCGCCGACCCCACCGCCCCCGACGCGGGCACCGACGCGGTCGAGGCGGAGATGGCCGGCCGGCTCGCGATCATGGACGCCGGCGGGGTGCGCCAGGCGTGCGTGATCCCGGGGCACGGCTACGAGCGGCCCCACGGCATCGCCGACACCCGGCGGGTCAACGACGAGATCGCCGCCTACCGCGACGCGCGGCCCGACCGCTTCCCCGTTGCGGTCGGCATCGTCGAGCCCCAGCACGGCCGGTTCTCGCTCGACGAGATCGACCGCGGCCACCGCGAGCTCGGGCTGATCGGCATGAGCTTCCACGCCCGCTTCCAGGGCGTCTCGATGGACAACCCGTGGATCCTCCGGTACGTGGAGCGCATGGGCGAGCACGGCATGGTGCCGGTGCTGCACGCGCTCAGCGAGAACGTGGACGAGGCGCTCTGGAAGATCGTGGCCGTCGCCCGGGCCTTCCCCGACCTGCCCATGCTGGCGGTCGACGCCTTCGCCTCGTTCGAGGGCACCAAGGAGGCGAACGCCCTCGCCGAGGAGTGCCCGAACCTGCGCTTCGACACGAGCCTCTCGTACACGTTCGACCTCATGGAGCCGTTCGTCCGGCGCCACGGGGCCCACCGCCTCGTGTTCGGCACCGACCTCTACTCCCCGCCCGTCGGCCGGCGCATCAGCCACCTGCTGCCCCAGATCCTCGAGTCGCCGCTGGCCGACGACGAGGTGGCCGCGATCCTCGGCGGCAACGCGCGGGCGTTGTTCCGGGTCGCGGGCTGACCGGTCGGCATGGAGAGCACCCGCGTCGATCGTTGGGTGTGGGCGGTGCGCCTGTTCCCCAGCCGATCCGCAGCCACCGACGCGTGCCGTGGCGGTCACGTGAAGATCAACGGTGCCACCGCGAAGCCCGCCGCCACCGTCAAGGTCGGTGACCGCGTCGAAGCGAAGGTCCACGGGCGCACCCGGGTCCTCGAGGTGGTACGGATCATCGACAAGCGGGTCGGCGCCCCGATCGCCGCCGAGTGCGTGGTGGACCACTCGCCGCCGCCACCGCCGAAGGAGGAGCTGCCGGTCTTCGCCCGCGACCTCGGCACCGGGCGCCCCACGAAGAAGGACCGACGCCAGCTCGACCGCTTCCGGACCCGATAGGCCGCTCCGGCGTAGGGTTCGGCGTCATGGAGCAGGCCGCCACGAACCCGCCCGGACCCCTGCATGGGGTGCGGGTCCTCGACCTCACGGGTCCCCTCGCCGAGCCCACCGGTCGGGTCCTCGCCGACCTCGGCGCCGAGGTCGTCAAGATCGAGCCACCCGAGGGCTGCGGGTCCCGCCACCTCCCGCCGTTCGTCGCCGGACGGGAGGGCGACCCCGAGGCATCGTTGTTCTGGCGGGCGTGGGGGCTCGGCAAGCACAGCGTGGTGCTCGACCTCGGCGACCCTGCCGACCGGGACCGCTTCCTCGCCCTCGTCGACGGCGCCGACGTCCTCGTTGAGTCCGCTGCCCCCGGTGAGCTCGAGGCGCTCGGCCTGGGCCCCGAGGCGCTCGCCGCCCGGAACCCGACGCTGCTCCACGCCTCGGTCACGCCCTTCGGCCGCACCGGCCCGGAGGCGGGCAGCCCGGCCACCGACCTCACCCTGTCCGCCGCCGGGGGCTTCCTGAACTGCCAGGGTGACCGGGACCGCCCGCCGGTGCCGATCGGCGTCCCCGAGGCGTCCTGCAGCGGGGCGGTCCAGGCGGCCGCCGACATCGTGATGGCGTTGTGCGAACGGCAACGGTCCGGGCTCGGGCAGCACATCGACACCTCCCTGCAGGCCGCCGTGCTCGGCACCCTCCTGTTCATCACCGGCTTCGCCTCCTTCGACCAGGACGCGCCGGGCATGGGCGACGACCGTGCGATGGCGCCGTCGTCGGTGTTCGGGCTGCAGATCCCGGTGTTCGCGCAGGCGGCCGACGGGTTCATCGGCATGACCCTCGTGCTCGGCGCGCCCGGCGCCCGCAGCCTCGGCCGCATGATGGCCTGGGCCGCCGCCGAGGGCGGGCTCGACGACGACCTCGCCGCCCACGACTGGTCGCAGCTCTTCCCCCTGATCGGGGGCGGCGTCCTCACGCCCGAGGACGGCCAGCGCGGCCTCGACCAGCTCGTCGCCTTCTTCGGCACCCGCACCAAGCGCGAGATCCACGAGCACGCCGTGGCCGGGCGGTGGCTCGTCGCGCCCGCGTGGGACGCCGCCGACCTGCTCGCCGACCCCCAGCTCGCCGCCCGCGGCTACTGGGTCGACGTCGAGGGCACCACGCACCCCGGCCCCTTCGCCAAGCTCTCCGGCACCCCGATCCGCTACCGGCGACCGGCGCCGGCGCTCGGACAGGACCAGCACCTCGTCGCCACCGCCGATCGTCCCACCTCCGTCGCCGGCGTACCGGCGTCGCCCCGCCGCGGCGGCGTGTTCGAGGGGCTCAGGATCGCCGACTTCTCGTGGGTGGGCGCCGGACCGCTCGTCTCGCGCGAGCTCGCGAACCTCGGCGCCGTCGTGCTGCGCGTCGAGTCGGAGAGCTACATCGACCCGCTGCGGATCATCCCGCCGTGGAAGGGCGGGGTCCCCGACCACCGCACCGGCCACAGCATGGCCAACTTCAACCAGTCGAAGCTCGGCCTGGCGCTCGACCTGAAGATCCCGGCCGCCCACGAGGTCGCCATGCGCATGGTCGACTGGGCCGACGTCGTCATCGAATCGTTCGTGCCGGGGACCGCCGCCCGGTTCGGGCTCGACGCCGAGACCCTCCGGGCGCGCCGACCGGACCTCATCACCCTGTCGTCGTGCATGCGCGGGCAGACCGGACCCGAGGCCGGCTACACGGGCTTCGGGCTCCAGGGCGCTGCGCTCGCCGGGTTCGTCGCCGTCACCGGCTGGGCCGACCGCCTGCCCGCCGGACCCTTCGCCGCCTACTCCGACTTCATCGCGCCGCGGTACTCACAGGCGGCGCTCGCCGCCGCGCTCCACCACCGGCACCGCACCGGCGAGGGCCAGCACATCGACCTGTCCCAGATCGAGGCGGCCATGCACTTCCTCGAGCCGGTGATCCTCGACGCCGTCGTCAACGGCCGGGTCGCCGGGCTCCGCGGCACCGACTCCGACCGCGCCTGCCCGAACGGGGTCTACCGGACCGCGGGCACCGAGCGGTTCCTGGCCGTCTCGGTGGAGACCGCGGCCCAGTGGCAGGCGCTGCAGTCCGTGCTCCCCGCGCTCGCCGCTCTCGAACGACGCGTCGAGCGGCGCGCCGAGCTCGAGCAGGCGCTCGCCGAGGCCTGCGCCGACCAGGACGCGTTCGTCCTCGGCGAACGGCTGCGCCGGGCCGGGGTGCCCGCGTACCCGGTGCTGCGGGCCACCGACCTCACCGCCGACGCCCAGCTCGCCCACCGCGGCTTCTTCGTGGAGCTCGACCACCCGGCCATCGGTCGGGCCCGCTTCGACGGGCCGGTCAGCCGCTTCTCCGCCACGCCGCACCGGCCGACCCACGCGGGCCCCACCATCGGCCAGTACACCGAGCACGTCCTGCGCGACCACCTCGGCTACACCGACGACGAGATCTCCGAGCTCGCCGCCACCGGCGCCCTCACCTGAGCTCTCACGGACCTCTCACCCTCGTCCGACGAGGGCTGAACCTCCGACCGTCATCGTGATCCCCGTGCCATCCGGGCACACCCCACCACGGGGAGTACGAACGGAGACGAGACCATGCGCAAGACCTTCGCCGCTGCGACCATGAGCGCCGCGATCCTCGGCGGCGCCGCCGCCGGCACCTTCCTCTTCACCCCCGGCCTCGCCGGGGCCCAGACCGACGACAGCTCCTCGACGACGGTCGTCGAGGAGACCGGGCAGGCCCGGCCCGG
>JBEIGA010000266.1:0-5366 GCA_040382135.1 Acidimicrobiales bacterium | reverse complement strand
GCTCGTCGACCCGGCCGGCGGCATCGGCCGCGGCGCGCTGGAGCCGTTTTGACCAATGACGTGCCTGGACTGCACACTCGTCGGCGTTCCCCACACCCGCGAGGCTAACCCCTGGTGTTCTGTGAGGCGGAACGCGTGATAGTCACGCGTTCCGGCTCACAGAACGCGGGGGAGGGTGCGACGGTGGAGCTCTGGGGAGCGCAGACCCGTTGGCCGTGGAGAACTTCCCGGTGTCGGGGCTCCGCCTCGACCCGGCGTTGGTGCACGCCCTCGGGATGGTGAAGGCGGCGGCGGCACGGGCGAACGAGGCCGTCGGGGTGCTCGACCCGGCCACGGCCGCGGCCGTCGGGGCGGCGGCGGACGAGGTCGCCGCCGGTCGTTGGGACGACCAGTTCCCCGTCGACGTCTACCAGACGGGCTCGGGTACCAGCTCGAACATGAACGCCAACGAGGTCATCGCGGCGCTGGCGGCCGAGCGGCTGGGCGGTCCGGTCCATCCGAACGACCACGTCAACGCCTCGCAGTCGTCCAACGACGTGTTCCCGACTGCGGTGCGGATCGGTGCCTCGCTCGTGGTCGTGGAGGAGCTCCTGCCGGCGGTCGACCACCTCAGGGTCGCGCTCGAGGAGCGGGCCCACGCCTTCGCCGACGTGGTGAAGGCGGGCCGGACCCACCTCATGGACGCCACACCCGTCACGCTCGGGCAGGAGCTCGGCGGCTACGCGGCCCAGCTCGCCGGCGCCGCCGCAGCGGTGCGGCGCACGATGGTGGAGCGGGTCGTCGAGCTCCCCCTCGGCGGCACGGCCACCGGCACCGGCATCAACGCGCCCCCCGGGTTCGCCGCCGATGCCGTCGGGCGGCTGGCCGAGCGCACGGGTCTGCCGCTGCGCAAGGCCGCGAACCACTTCGCCGTGCAGGGCGGCCAGGATGCGCTCGTCGAGCTGTCCGGGCAGCTGCGGGTCCTCGCCGTGGTGCTCACCAAGGTGGCGAACGACCTCCGCTGGATGGCCTCGGGGCCGGCCACCGGGCTCGCCGAGGTCCGTCTGCCGGCGTTGCAGGCCGGCTCGTCGATCATGCCGGGCAAGGTGAACCCGGTCATGCCCGAGATGGTCACCCAGGTCGCCGTGTCGGTGTTCGGGCACGACGCCGCGGTCGCGTTCGCCGGGTCGCAGGGGGTGCTCGAGCTGCACACCTACCTGCCGGTCATGGCGCACCACCTGCTCGCCGCAGCACGTCTGCTCACCGCCGCCTGCCGCCTCTTCGCCGACCGGTGCGTCGCCGGCCTGGAGGCCGACCCCGAGCGGTGCCGCACCCTGGCCGAGCACAGCGCCGCCGTGGTCACGTGGCTCAACCCCGTGCTCGGCTACGACCGGGGTGCGGCCGTCGTGGCCGAGGCGGTGGCCCGCCGGGTGCCGGTGCGGATGGTGCTCGAAGAGCGTGGCTGGCTGTCCGCAGCGGAGCTCGACGCGTTGCTGGACGTCCGCGCCATGGCCCGCGGGGGGATGCCGCCGGTGGGGGACCCGGCGGAGGGCTGAAGGCGGCGGTCACCGGCGGGTCACCGGGGCGCGGCCCACGAGCGCGGCCCACTGATCCCGGAGGGCCAGGCCCTCCTCGTAGGCGAGGTCGTGGGCCTCCTGCGCCCGTCCGGGATCGAAGAGCTGGTCGGGGCGACGGGCGAGGGCGGCGATCGCCGGCGTGGGGCGGACCACCAGCTCCTTCGTGCCGGGCCGGATCGCCCGCACGAGCGACAGCTCGCGCTGGGCGCGCTGCTCCATCACCCGCCCGCCGGGGCCGAACATCGCCCCTGCGATCGGCAGGACGACCAGCAGCACCGGCGCCGGGTCGGCGAGGTCGACCGAGGCCAACGACCGGATGCCGCCGTCGAGATACCGCGACCGACCGATGCGGTGGGGCGGCAGCATCCCGGGCACCGCCGAGGACGCGGCCACCAGGTCCGCCACGGGGTGGTCGGCGCCCGAGAGGGCCACGCGGGACATCCGTGGAAGCTTCGACACCACCACCCGCACGGTCGGGGCACGGGTGTCCTCGCCGAACAGGTCGGCGGCGATGGCCCGGAGCCTCCCGGCGCGCGGGTCCGGGATGCGTGGCGCACGGTGGCCGACGGCATCGAGCGCCTCGGGGAACCGCACGCCCAGGGCCAGCGCGACGGCCGCCCACGAGCCGGCCGACGTCCCGAGGGCCGGGTAGGACCCGAGCGGGACGCCGCCGTCGACGAGCGCCTCGGCGACTCCGAGCGCGTACCCGATGCCGAACAGCCCGCCGCCGCCGAAGACGGTGGCGGCCGGTGGCGTCCGGGTCGCCTCGGAGGGGTGGCGGCGCCGGCTCAGTCCGGCTCTCCCATGCCATGCTCCTCGGGGAAGGCGTAGTGCTGTCGCTCCAGCAGCTCCTCGAGGTCCGGCTCGTGGTCGTCGTCGGCCCGGTCGCGCGGGGCTCGACCCTCGTACTCCTCGTCGTCGAAGTGGTACTCGGGACCCTCGTCGGGGTCCTCCGCCATCAGCGCGAGCTCCGGGTCGCGGGCGCGGGCCGTCCCCGGCTCGTGCACGATCCGTAGGGCCGACTCCTCGGGCGAGCGCCCCTCCGGCTCCATCTCCCGCTCGGCGTAGCGGGTCTCGTCCTCCACGCCCCGTGGCTCGCTCATCGTCGTGCCTCCTCGTTCCGGTCCCATCGGGCCTACCCGTACGGTGCCCCCGGCACGCGTCGCAAGGGCAGGGTCCGAGGTCCCCCTCTCGTTTGTGCGGTTGTGCGCGCTCTTCGCGCCGAACGGCACAAACAGACAGGCGCCCACGGATCAGGCGTACTCGGGCAGGCGTTCGTCGAGGGGGGCGAGCCAGCGGGTGCGGGCGGCGGTCCAGAGCGTCGTGAGCACGAGGGTGCAGCCGAAGGCGACCAGGACCACGCGGATCGACGTCAGCTCGGCGAGCACCCCGCCGGCCGCTGCGCCCAGCGGCAGCCCGGACAGCAGGGCGATCAGCCACACGGACAGCACCCGCCCGCGGTACTCGTCGTCGATCTGCACCTGGAGCGCGGTGTTCAGGCTGACCCCGTGGAGCATGTGGGCGATGCCCATCAGCAGGTAGCCGAACAGACCGACCGCGAGGATGCTCGTCGACGCCACGACCAGCAGTGCGGCGCCGTAGAGGGTGATGGACCACAGGGTGACCCGCGATCGACGGATGCGCCCGCCTGGACCGCTGATGAAGACGCTGGCGATCGCCGAGCCGACGCCGAGCATCGCCGAGAGGGCGCCGAGACCACCGCCGCCGGTGCCGAAGAGGTCGTCGGCCACGCTCGGCGCGAGGGCGAACGAGAAGGTCGCCGCGAGGAGGGCGGTGCCGAAGGCGAGCCGCACCACGAGGCGGACGCCGCGTCGGGCACGGACGTAGCGCAGGCCTGCGACGAACTCCCGGAGGAACGGCGCGTGGTCCTTCGGGTCGATCGGCCGGGTCCGCACCGGGAACAGGACCACGATGCCGAGCAGGGTGAAGGTGAGGGTGCCGGCGAAGGCCACGCCGGGACCCGCGGTGGCGAGGATGATCGCGGCGATGGCCGGACCGATGGCGCGGGCCGCCGTGAAGCTGATCGACACCATGCGCACCGCGTCGATGAGCTCCTCCGGCGGGAGGAGGTTCGCGCTCATGGTCTGGACGGGTGGCCACTGCAGTCCGGATGCGGCGCCGGTGACGAGCAGGAGACCGAGGATCCGCCACGGGCTGAGCAGATCCATGGCGTACAGGGCGACGAAGGCGCCCGTGACCGTTGCCTGGCTGGCGTAGGCGATGAGCAGCAGGCGGCGGCGGTCGATGCGGTCGGCGAGGATCCCGGCGACCGGGGTGGTCAGGACCGAGGGGAACAGCACGGCGAAACCGGCGGCGCCGACCCAGGCGTTGGAGTCGGTGAGCTCGTTGACGAGGAACGGAGCGGCGAGCGCCTGGAGGAACCCGCCGATGCCCACCACCGTCACGGCGATCATGAAGCGCCGGAAGTCGCGGCGGCGCAGCGGCCCGAACGGGCCGGGTCGCGCCGGCACGGGCGTGCCCTCGTCGATGGTCATCGGTTCCCCCCGGGGGCGAGCCCCCGGGCCTTCATAGCGCGGGAGGGGCCGCCGGAGCGCGATCGGGGGGTGCCGGGGGCGGAGGCGGCGGCGGGGGGCGGAGATCGAGGGCGGCGAGCACCCTGGTCAGGTCGGCGAGCGACACGATCCCGACCGGTCGGTCATCCGCCACGACGACGGCGCGGCGGGCGCCGGTGGGCCCGAGTCGGGTGAGCAGGTCGAGTGCCGGGTCGTCCGGGCGGGTGAGCACGAGGTCGGTGCGCAAGGTCGCGACGTCGATCACCCGTCGGGAGGCCCGCTCGGCGGTCGGCACACGTCGCACGTCGTCGATGGAGACCATGCCGATCAGGTGGCCGCGGTCGCCCACGACGGGGTAGGTGACGTGGCGGTCGTGCAGGAGGAGCTCCACGAACTCGGGCAGGCCGAGCCCGGGGGGCACCGTGTGCGGATCCGGCGTCATGACGTCGCGGACCTGCACGCCGGTGAGCCGGCTCTCGATCTGGACCTGGACGGCCTCCCGGCGGCCGAGGTCCCGGATGAACCAGCCGAGGAACACCATCCACAGCCCTCCGACGAGCGCGCCGGCGAGGAGCTGCAGCACGCCGAGGGCGATGAGGACGATGCCGAACTGGTCGCCCACGGCGGCGGCACGGCGCACCGCTTCGCGTCGATCGCCGTTGCGCTTCCAGAGGAACGCCACCAGCGCCCGGCCGCCGTCGAGCGGGAAGACCGGGAACAGGTTGAACACGGCCAGCATCAGGTTCAGCACCGCCAGCCAACCGAACGACGCCGTGACGAGCTCGGGCACGTCGAGCAGGGACAGGCCGGCGGCCAGGAGGCCGAACCCGACGGTGAGGGCGATGGACATGCCGGGACCGGCCAGGGCGATGCGTCGTTCCTCGTCGGGTGTGGCCGGGGTGTCCTGCAACGCGGCGGCGCCGCCGAGGAGCCAGAGGGTGATGTGGGGGACCCGGAGCCCGTAGGTCTGCGCGACGAACGAGTGCGACAGCTCGTGGGCGATCAGGCTCGCGAAGAAGCCGAACCCGGTCAGCGCGGCCGCGACGACGTAGGCCAGCACCGGCTGGTCGGGTGCCAGCGACGGAAGCGCGTCCGCGCCGAGGCTGATCCCCACGAGTGCCACGGTGACCAACACGCTCACGTGGGCCCGCAACTCGATCCCCCGGACCGTGGCGAAGCGGAACGTGAAGCGGTCCCGGGACGGCTCCCGCCCGCTGTCGTCGGTCGCCGTGGTCGGTGCCGTCCCTGCCATGCCGCCTCCGTGGTGCCCGCTCGC
>JBEIGA010000265.1:0-5372 GCA_040382135.1 Acidimicrobiales bacterium | reverse complement strand
GGCGCAGCCGCGCCGCGACCTCGGCGCAGAAGGCGTGGCTGTTCGGCTGGTACGGCTCGGGGAGCTCGACCCGTCCGGCCGGGAGGGGTGCGTCGACCAGGTCGTCGGTGGTGACCTGCTGCACGTCGCCGTCGGCGTCCACGAGACGGATGCGGAGGCTCCCGCCCTTGCGGTAGGCGACCGACAGCACGGCGGCGCGCCCGCCGCCGCCGACGCCCACCAGCACGTCACCCGGGCGCAGACGGCTGGCGGCCTCGACGATCCCCGGCGCGCCACCCTCCGCATCGAGCCGGTCCTGACGCCAGGCGAGCCGCGCGAGGCGCAGCGACTCGAGGTCCTTGCGGCTGACGGTCAGCGCCTCGACGAGTTGCCGGCGCTGCCCCTGCAGTTGGGCGATGCGGTGTTCGGAGCGGGCCGTGACGCGGTCGGCCTGGTACTGGGCGAAGGACCGGGCGAGGAGGTCGAGGGCCTCGGCCCGGTCCTCGTGCCGCCGGACGAGGTTGACGGCCATGTTGTAGGTGGGCCGGAAGGCGGACCGCAGCACGTACTCCCGGCTGGCGGCGAGCGCGGCGACCTGGTCGAAGGTGGCGAACGGCGACCACAGCACCACGGCGTGGCCGAGAGGATCGAGGCCGCGCCGCCCGGCCCTTCCGGTCAGCTGGGTGTACTGCCCCGGCGTCAGCGGCTCGTGGTGGTCGCCCGTGAACTTCGACAGCCGCTCGACCACCACGGTGCGGGCCGGCATGTTGATGCCGAGGGCGAGCGTCTCGGTGGCGAACACCAGCTTCACGAGCCCCTGGGCGAAGAGGACCTCGACGGTCTCCTTGAAGGGCGGGACCATGCCGGCGTGGTGGGCGGCGATGCCCGCCTCCAGACCGGCGACGAAGCGGTCGACGCCGAGGACACGGAGGTCGGCGTCGGGCAACCCGCCGAGCCGCTCGTCGACGATCCCTCGGATGCGGTCACGCTCCTCCGGTGTGGTGAGCCGGAAGCCGGCGTCCACGCAGGCGCGGGCCGCGTCGTCGCACCCCGCCCGGCTGAAGACGAACACGATCGCCGGCAGCAGGTCCTCGGCGAGCAGCCGGTCGAGCACCTCGAGCCTGCCGGGCGTGTACCAGACCCGCCGACGCCGGACCTTGCCGCCCTTGCGACCGTCGGTCGGTTCACGATCGAAGCGGTGGCCCTCCGGGTTGGGACGCTCGTCGACCAGCGTGGGGAGCAGGTGCAGCCGGTCGGTGGTGCGGTCGCCCACCAGGTACAGGTTGCGGAGCTCAACCGGGCGACGGTGCTCCACCACGGCCGTGGTGGGACCCCGGACCGAGGCGATCCAGTCCGCCAGCTCCTCCGCGTTGGAGACCGTGGCGGACAGGCACACGAGACGGACGTGGGCGGGCAGGTGGAGGATCACCTCCTCCCACACCGGCCCCCGGTAGGTGTCCTCGAGGTAGTGGACCTCGTCGAGCACGACCCAGCGGAGGTCGTGGAGGTCGGCGCTGCGGCTGTAGATCATGTTCCGCAGCACCTCGGTGGTCATCACCACCACCGGTGCGTCGCCCTGGACGGCGTTGTCCCCCGTGAGCAGTCCCACCGCGGCGTTGCCGAAGCGGTCGGCGAGGTCGTGGAACTTCTGGTTCGACAGCGCCTTGATGGGGGTCGTGTAGAAGCAGCGGGTCCCGGTGGCGATGGCCTCGGCGACCGCGTGCTCGGCCACCACCGTCTTGCCGCTCGAGGTGGGCGCGGCCACGAGCACGGAGCGGCCGGCGTCGAGCTCGGCCATGGCGCGTCGCTGGAAGGGGTCCAGATCGAAGGCGTAGGCGAGTGAAGTCACGGGATCAGGTCGCTGCCGCCACCGATTTGGTGGCCCGACGTCGTCGGAAGACCCCGAAGAGGATGGCGAACTCGTAGAAGAGCCACATCGGCACCGACAGCACCATCAGGGTGAAGGGGTCACCGCTCGGGGTGATGACCGCCACCAGGGCGACGATGCCGACGATGGCGTAGCGGCGGGCCCGGCGCAGCGCCTGGGTGTCGACGATGCCGGCCAACTGCAGGAAGATCAGCAGGATCGGGAACTGGAACCCGATCCCGAAGGCGATCATCATCTTCACGACGAAGCTGAGGTACTTGGCGGGGGCGAACACCGCCACCAGGTCCGGTCCACCGATGTCGGTGAGGAACTGCAGGGCACGCGGCAGGCTCCAGTAGGCGAGCGCCGCGCCGAGGGCGAACAGCAGGGCCCCGGACACGACGAACGAGACCGCGTAGCGCCGCTCCCGTTGGTAGAGGCCCGGCGCGATGAACCGCCAGATCTGCCACAGGATGACCGGCATGGCCAGCGCGATGCCGCCGTACGCCGCGACCCCGATGCGGGTGGAAAACCCCTCGAGCGGGTCGATCTGGATCAGCTTGCAGTTCTCGTCGGTGATGACCGCAGCGCTCTCCCGGGCCGCCTCCGGCAGGGTCTGGCAGTACGGCGTCAGAAGGGCGTTGAGGATCGGCTCGTAGAAGATCCAGCAGATGAGCATGCCGACTGCGACGGCGAGCACCGCTCGGATGAGCCGGGTGCGGAGCTCGATCAGGTGCTCGACGAGCGTCATGTGCCCGTCGTGGGCCTCGCTCATGCCGGGTCGTCCGTCTCAGCGTGCGACACCGCATCGTCGGCCGGCACCGCATCGTCGGCCGGCACCGCATCGTCGGCCGGCACAGGGTCCGGTACCGGCTCGGCGTCGGGTTGGGGCGGGGTGGCCACCGGGCTGGCGACGGGCGCCGGAGGCAGCGTGGCCCCGGGCTTGGGCACCGGCGCCTTCCCGGTGATCTCGTCCTTCAGGTCGTTGAGGCCGGTCTCGTCGATGGCGGCACGGACCTCGGCCTGGAAGCCGGAGGACACCCGGCGGACGTCGGCCATGACCTTGCCGATCTGCCGGGCGACCGTGGGCAGGCGCTCGGGGCCCAGCACGATGAGCGCGAGCAGCAGGATCACCAGGATCTCGCCGCCTCCGAGGTTGCCCATCGGACGGAGTCTACCGATCGCCCGTCGGGGTCCAGTTCACCCCGTCGGCAGGCGGCGGGCCCTGGATCCGGAGGGCGAGGACACCGGCGGTGCGGTGCAGCCCCGCCACGTCCATCGAGAGGTCGCCGGCCTGCACCCCGATGCGGCCGGCTCGCCGGAGAGACCGGTCGAGCAGGACCAGCTCATCTGTGAGCCGGGAGAGGAGGACACCGGCCAGGGCGGCGCCGAGGACGAGGACGAGGACGGGCAGGGCCCACAACAGGCTCACGGGGCGAGCCTAGGGGCCGGATCCGAGCGGGAGCGGATCCGACGGGAGCGGGATCAGCTCTGGCGGATCCCGTCGACGGCGGCGCTGAACAGTGCCTCGTCCGTGAGGCACTCGTGGAAGTCGAGCAGGTCGTCGTGGGTGATGGGGCTGCCGTACCGCGGCTCCCAGAGCTCGGCCGGCAGGGACCACGTCTGCATCGACACGCCCGAGGCGACGAGCAGGTCGATGGTGCGGGCCTCGGCCGCCTTCACGACGGTCATCGTGCAGCGGGGGCACCGGAAGAGGTACTCGCCCTCGTTCGTGTCGGTGCACACGCGGACACGGACGTCCGACGTCGTGAGCTCGACGTCACCGCAGTCTCCGCAACTCGCTCGGATCGTCGCCATCCTGGCCTTGTCCTCCTCGTGCCCGCTTGCCCCGTCTTGATCGGACGTGGCTGCGGACGCCTTGAGGGGCCGTTCGGCCCGACCGGCGGGGCCGGACGGCCCCATCACGCCGGGGCGGAGGCCCCTCCCCCGAGGCGGCGACGTCGGGGGCGCCTCATCTTGGTCGGGGTCGCAGGACGGGTGGAGGATGGTGCCGTGCCCCGCCATCCCGCGCGACGCCGGCCACCCATCACCTTCGCCCACCGGGGCGCGAGCGCCCACGCGCCCGAGAACACGCTGGAGGCCTTCGCGCTCGCACTGCGGCTCGGCGCCACCGGTCTCGAGAGCGACGTATGGCTGACCGCCGACGGCATCCCGGTACTCGACCACGACGGCGTCGTCCGCCGAGGGCTGCGCAAGGTCCCGATCGGACGCCTGCACCGCACCGAGTTGCCGCCCCACATCCCGTCGCTCGCCGAGCTGTACGAGGCCTGCGGCAGCGCCTTCGAGCTCTCGCTCGACATGAAGGACCCGGCAGCCGCCCTGCCGACGCTCGCCGTCGCCCGGGAGGCGGGCGCAGCGGAGCGTCTCTGGCTGGTCCATCCGGACCTGGCGTTGCTCGTCGAGTGGCGGCGGCCGGCCCAGGACGCCCGGTTGATCCACTCGGCTCGGCTCGGACGGCTCCAGGGCGGCCCCGAACGGCACGCCGCCCGCGTCGCCGCCGACGGCATCGACGCCGTCAATCTGCACCACAGCGACTGGAGCGGTGGCCTCTGCGCGCTCTACCACCGCTTCGAGCTCGACACGTTCGGCTGGGACGCCCAGCACGAGCGCATCCTCGCCGAGCTCGTCGACCTCGGCATCGACGGGGTGTTCAGCGACCACGTCGGCAGGATGGTCGACGTGGTGACCCGGGCCTACCCCGAGTCCCCCGGCTAGCGCCGACCACGCCGACGGAGTCGGCTAGAGCCAGCCGATGTCGCCGAGCGGCCAGACCTGGAGCGAGGCCCGACCGACGATCGAGTCCTCGGGGACCGGACCGAAGTACCGGGAGTCGCGGCTGACCGGCCGGTTGTCGCCCATCACGAAGACGTGATCCTCGGGCACCGTGCAGCGGTTGAGCTCGGTGGCCGGGTTCGTGCAGGGCGTCACCGGCGTGAAGCCGGACGAAGCGATGCCCTCGGCGAGGTAGGGCTCCTCGAGCAGACGCCCGTCGATGTAGACCCGTCCGTCGACGATCTCGACCGTCTCACCGGGGAGTGCCACGACCCGCTTGACGAGGTCCTTGATGTTGTCCTCGCCGGCCCCCTCGGGCTTCTCGAACACGATCAGGTCGCCGCGGTTCACGTCGTGGAGCTTGTAGCTCAGCTTGTTCACGACGATGCGGTCGCCCTCCTCGAGGGTGGGGACCATCGAGGGCGACGGGATGTAGTACGCCTGGAAGAGGAACGTCTTCAGCAGCAGGGCGACCACGAGTGCGCCGATGATCACGGCGGCCCACTCGATGAGGTTTCGCAGACGCGGGCTGGGGCCGGCATCGCCGTCGGCATCCGCCGATGCGGGGGACGGCGCGTCGACGAGCGCGACGCGGGCCGGAGGTTCGTCGGCGAGGACGGCGGCTCCGGCGGCCGAAGCGACGGGCGCGGCCTCGGGACGGGGACGTGGCCGGCGGGGGCGTTCGGGCGGGACGTCGGCGCGACCGCTGGGAGCAGGACCCGCCGCCGCAGCT
>JBEIGA010000264.1:0-5376 GCA_040382135.1 Acidimicrobiales bacterium | reverse complement strand
GCAGCTTCAGGAGCGTCGCCACCGTGAGACCGCCGCCGGCCGAGTCGCCGCTGATCGCGACGTTCGGCGCGTCGTAGCCCTGGGCGAGGAGCCAGCGGTAGGCGGCGACGGCGTCGTTCACCGGACCGGGGTGGGGGTTCTCGGGGGCGAGGCCGTAGTCGACCGACAGGATGCGCAGACCGGTGGCGTTGGCGTAGTGGCCGCACATCTTGCGGTGGGTCTCGACCGAGCCGATCACGTACCCGCCGCCGTGCAGGTACAGGATCGCCCGGCCCTCGGCGGCGTCGGCGGGGGTGATCCAGAGCGCAGGCACGCCGCCCGCGTCGACCGCCTCGGTGGCGACGCCCTCGGGCTCGGTGGACAGCATGGCGAGGTTGTCGCCGAACTTCCGGACGTCCTCGATGCTGGTGGGCGGCGGCGGCGGGTTCTCCCGGTTCTGTTCCCGTTGCGCGCGCATGAGCGCCTTGATGCCGTCGGCCTGCGGGCTCGCCATGTCGTGTTCCCCCTGGGATGTCGGAGCGGATGAGGTCGGAGCGGATGAGGTCGGAGCGGACGGTGCGCCGCTGCGCTCAGCGGGCCAGCACCACGGGGCGCCAGTCCAGCACGTCGGTCGGGGTGCCGTCCCGGTCGGTGGTCGCGATGACCGAGAACGCCAGGAGGCGGCCCCCGCCGGGTCGGGGACGCTCGTCGAGCAGCTCGACCCGGAACGACAGCACGTCGGCCTCGAAGACCGGGCCGATGTGGTCGCAGCTGTGCCAGCCGACGACGGTGGCGAGCGAGGGCAGCAGCCGCACCAACGACGCCTGGGCGAGGCCGATCGTGTGACCCCCGTACACCAGGCGTCGGCCGCCCTGGCCGAGCGACGCGTCCCGGTGCACCGGGGCGAGGTTCTGGGTGAGGCGGGCCAGCTCGATGGCGCTCGACACGGTGTCGCGGAGCTGGTCGGCGCGCACCTCCCCCACCGCCCACGGCCGCTTCTGCTCGGGCAGGTGCGACAGGTCCCAGCCCGCGGGCGCCACCGCGGCGTAGGGCGTCAGGTCGAGCGGGGAGGTCGCCGGGCCGAGATCGTCGTCGTGACCCGTGGGCACGTCCTTGTGCCGCACGTTCACCATGGCGCACCGCTCGTAGTCGACCACCGTGGCGCCGTCCTGGTTCACCGTGGTGATGCCGAGCAGGGCCATGCCGCGCGGCGGGCGGTCCGGGCGACGGGCGTTCTCCTTCAGACCCCGGATGGTGACCGTGGTGAAGAGCGTGTCACCGAGGAACACCGGGCGTTGCAGCACCACCCCCCGGTAGAAGAGGTTGGCGATCACGCGCCGGGTCGCCACGGTGCTCTGCCCGATCGAGACGTGCATCGCGTACGCGGGGTTCACGAAGGGCCGGTCCACGCCGGTGACCGCCGCAGCGAGCGGGTGGCTGAGCGCGAGACGCAGCGGGTCACCCGTGATCGCCTGGTAGAGCGACAGGTCGCCCGCGCCGATCGTGATGGCGGGCGCGGGGTCGAGCGTCTCCCCCACGGTGAAGTCGTCGAAGTACGGGCCGTCGGGCGGGATCATCCGTGGTCTCCTGGTCTGCTCTCGGTCCGGTCAACCCACCGACAGGGTGCCGTCGGCCGCGAGGTGACCCGGCCGGCCGCACCCCTCCTCGGCCATCAGACCCGCCATCGTCGAAGCATCCGTGTTGGCACCCCACACCCGGGCGCCCGCAGGCGTCCGCGCCGCCAGCACCGCCCGTTCCGGCCCGTCGTGGCCGTGCATGACCGTGTAGGCCTCCACGGCCACCGCGCCGACGTACGCCTCGTCCGCGGCCCGGCCGGGCAGCTCGTCGACCTCGTCCTGCACGTCCTCGTGACGGAAGCCGGCGGCCGGTGGCTCGGTGGCGTAGACGGCGAAGGCGTGCTTGGTGGCGAGGCCGCCGTTGCCGTGCAGGAAGCCGGGCCGTTGGTCGGCCCGGACCCGCTGGATCAGCTGGGCGAGGCTCTGCCCGACGTAGTTGTTGAGCGGTCCGCCGTGGAGCGTGAGCCCACCGGTGACGGTGACCGGGCGGTCCTCGGGGATCCCGAGCGCAGCCATCGTGAGCTGCACGACCGCGGGGAAGCACGAGTAGAGCTCGATGGGGCCGACCTCGTCGATGCCGACCCCGGCGAGCTCGAGGGCGCGGCGGCCGGCGATGCGGATGGCGGGCGCGTCGTGGAGCTCCAGCCGGTTCGACAGGAGCACGATCTCGTGGGCGTCCGTGGCGGCGTGCGGGAACACCCAGCGATCCCTGGGCACCCCGAGCGCGTCGGCCGTGGCGGCGCTGCACAGCAGGAGCGCGGACGCCATGTCGACGTCGTTCTCCGCACACATCGCCTTGGTGTACGGGAAGCCGACCATGCGGTTGCCGGGACCGGGGTCGCGGATCTCCTCGACCGTCCGGGGCCGGCGGTGCCACGCCGTCTCGCGGGTGAGGGCCACCTCGTTGAAGCCGTGCCAGAGGGTGGCGATGCGCGTGCGGTGCTCGTCGACGGATTCGCCCCGCGCGTGGCGGATCGCGCTGTCGATGATCGGGTAGGCGGCGATCGGACGGGCGGCGCCCCGGGCCGCCTCGTGGGCGCTCGCCATGCGCAGGTCGGAACCGACCCGCGGCGCGGACGGCAGGTCGTCGTGCTCCTCGAGGGGCGGCAGCCCGAGCTTGGTCCGGCGGCGACGCGAGTGCTCCGTGTCGCCCCCGACCACCGCCGCCAGGTCGAGCTCACCCGCCTGGATGCGCGCCGCGAGTCGCGAGACGGCGGACTGCGGCGTCTGGCCGCCCCAGTACGTGAGGAACCCGGCGGCCCGTCCGGCGCCGATGCGGGCGCCGAGCAGCGCCCCGGGATCCGGGTAGGGCCAGTGCCCGGGGACCACGACGATCTCCTCGAGGCGCGACAGGATCCGCTCGGAGCCGCTGTCGTCGCCGGCCTCGGAGAGCGCCTGGGCCATCAGGTCGATCGCCTCGCGGGCGTGGGTGGGGTCGTCGAGGCGCTGCACCACCTGGGCCACGCCGACGACGACGGGGGTGCGGGGATCGATGCTCATCGCCGTTCGCCCTTCATGAGGTCCGGCCGCTCACTCGGTGTAGAACCCGCCGTCGGGGTGGAGGATCTCGCCCGTGAAGTACGAGGACTCGTCGCTCGCCAGGAACAGGGCGCAGTTCGCGATGTCGATCGGCTGGCCGTAGCGACCGAGCGGGATGCCCGCCATGAACTGGCTCGAGATCTCGTCGGAGAGACGGAGGATCGCGGTCATGTGCGTCTCGATGAAGCCCGGGCCGATGCTGTTCACGCGGATCCCGAGCGGGGCGAGGACCCGCGCGGCCTTCTTCGTGAACGCCCAGACGCCGGCCTTCGAGACCGTGTAGGAGACCGTGCCGGCGTCCGGGTGCTTCGACGCGATCGACCCGATGGTGATGATCGAACCCTTGCGGCCCTGCTCGGCCATGACGTTGGCGCAGGCGTTGACCGACAGCATCGTGCCGGTGAGGTTCACGGCGAGCACGGTGTGCCAGTCGTCGAGGTCGAGGTCGAGCAACTGGCGCTCCGGGTGCTCGCGGGCGTCCATCGCCTTCATCGCCAGCTTCAGCTCGGGGTCCATGTCGCCGGAGGAGTAGCCCACGTGGCTGATGCCCGCGGCGGTCACGACGATGTCGATGCCGCCGAGCTGCTCGGCCGCGGCCGCCGCCATCGCGGCGTTGTCGTCGGGGCTGGTGACGTCGACCGCCACGGCGCCGGCCCGGCGACCCAGCGCCCGCACGGCGTCGGCGACCGCCTCCGCGGCTGCGAGCTGCACGTCGGCGACGAGGACGTCGGCGCCCTCCTCGGCGAAGCGCACCGCGCACGCCCGGCCGATGCCGTTGCCGCCGCCGGTGACCACCGCGACCCTGCCTTCCAACCGTCCAGGCATGCCGCCCCCTTCGCTCGCGCTGCCGGAGCCGGACCCTACCCCCCGACCGGGCATGCTGGGGAGGTGGCCACCGACGCTGCCCCTGCGGGCGTCCCGCCCTCCGACACGGTCCGACACGTCTACGTCCACGTGCCGTTCTGCCCCACCATCTGCCCGTTCTGCGACTTCCACGTCCTCGAACGGCGGGCCGGTCTGGTGGAGGCGTACCTCGACGAGCTGGCCCGCGAGACCGAGGAGCTCGCGCCGCTCCTGGCCGGCTCGCCGCCGTCGACGATCTACCTCGGCGGCGGCACCCCGTCGCACCTCCGGGAGGCGGAGCTCGCCCGTCTGCTCGGGATCCTGCACACCACGCTCGGCCCAGCCGTCGACGAGACCACCCTCGAGGTCCACCCGAGCACGGCGTCCCCCGACCGGGTCGCCGACTGGGTCGGGCTCGGCGTCGACCGCCTGTCCGTGGGCCTGCAGTCCACGCAGGACGACGTGCTGCGCTTCCTCGGCCGGCCCCACGACGCGGCGACCGGGCTGCGGGCCCTCGAGCTCGCGCTCGGGAGCGGGGTGCGGTCGGTCTCGGTGGACCTGATCACCGCCGTGCCCGGGCAGGACGCTCGGCTCGACCTCGAACGGGTCGCCGCCTCCGGCGCGCACCACGTGTCGGCGTACACCCTGACCGTCGAGCCGGGCACGCCGTTCCACCGCGCCGGCGTCGAGGTCGACCCGGACGACGAGGGCGAGGCGCTGCGACTCGCGTCCGAGGTGCTCGGCGCCGCCGGCCTCGAGCGCTACGAGGTGTCGAGCCACGCCCGTCCGGGCCACCGGTCGCACCACAACCGCGCCTACTGGCGCAGCGACTGGTGGCTCGGGCTCGGCCCCGGTGCCGCCGCCCACCACCCGGGGACCGCCGAGGCGGAGGTGGCCCGTCGTCGCACCAACCCGCCGCTCGACCGCTGGCTGACGGGCGAGCGCGGCGAGTGGACGTCGGTCGATCCGGAGGACTTCGTGCGCACCGCCGTCCTCGCCGGCCTCCGCCCGGTCGACGGCATGGACCTCGCCGCGGTGTCGTCGCGAGCCGGCATCGACGCCCTCCGGCTCCTCGAACCCGCGCTCTCCGACCTCGTCGAGCGCGGCCTGCTCGAACGACACGACGGGCGGCTCCGCGCTACCGAGTCCGGCCGCCTGATCCTCGACCAGGTCACCGCTCAGCTGCTCTGATCGGCGGCCCGGACGGTGGCGGACTGGCTGCCCTCGGCGAGGAGGACGCCGGTCTCGTCGTAGATGCGGGCGGTCCCGTGGCCGAAGCCGTTGCGGACCCGGGCGATCTGCACGTCGACGAGGAACCACTCGGTGGGCCGGACCTCGAACACCCGGATCGTGTTGTCGAGGCTGTTCACGGTGAGCCGGCGGTCGAGGGCGGCGCCGATGCCCATGGGTACGAAGTCGCCGAGGACGGCGAGCGCGG
>JBEIGA010000263.1:0-5378 GCA_040382135.1 Acidimicrobiales bacterium | reverse complement strand
CGAGGGCGAGATGGGCGACAGCCACGTCGGCCTGCAGGCCCGCCTCATGTCGCAGGCGCTGCGCAAGCTCACCGCCAACCTCAACAAGACCGACACCATCTGCATCTTCATCAACCAGCTGCGGGAGAAGATCGGGGTCATGTTCGGGTCGCCGGAGACCACGCCGGGCGGCCGGGCGCTGAAGTTCTACTCGTCGGTCCGCCTCGACATCCGCCGCATCGAGTCCATCAAGGACGGCGCCGAGGTCGTGGGCAACCGGACCCGGGTCAAGGTCGTGAAGAACAAGGTGGCGGCACCGTTCCGCCAGGCCGAGTTCGACATCATGTACGGCAAGGGCATCAGCCGTGAGGGTTCGGCCCTGGACCTGGCGGTCGATCTCGGGATCGTGAAGAAGTCGGGTGCCTGGTACACCTACGACGGCGAGCAGCTCGGCCAGGGCCGGGAGAACGCCAAGAACTTCCTCACGGCCAACCCGGAGATCATGATGGAGATCACCAACCGGGTCTGGAAGCAGGTCAACCCCGAGGTCGACCTCACCGCCGAGGACTTCTCCCTCGACGACGAGGAACCGATCAGCCTCGACGACTGACCGGGTCGCCGGGTCCGCCGTGCGGGGCGGGCCCGATGCTCACCGGATCTCGAACCTGGCGCGCAGGCTGAGGGTGAGCGCGAGCTCGCCCTCAGCGATCGCCGGCATCGCGTCGGCTGCAGCCATGCGGGCCATCATCGGCCGGGGGTGGGGCTGGTCCTGGTCGGTGAGCTCCACGATCTCGACCACGTCGCCCAGCTCGGCGCCGGCGAGGTCGGCCAGGTGCTGGGCCTTGGCCCGGGCGTCGGCCCAGGCGAGCTCCCGCACGGTGGCCGCTCGGTCGGGCGACGGGTCGAGCACGAACCGGACGTCGTGGAGCACCGCCTCGTCGCCGCCGGCGTCCACTGCCTGGTCGAGCACCGCGGTGGCCCGGTCCAGCAACTCGATCCGGACCCGCAGCACACTGCCCACGCGGAACCCCGTGCGCCTCGGGCGCTGCCCGCGGTGGTCCCACTCGGGCTGCACGGTGAGCTGCTCGGTCTGGATGTGGCGGTCCTCCACGGCGGCGGCGCGGAGGGCGGTGAGCAGGCCGTCGGTCGTGGCCGCAGCCGCAGCGCGCGCCTCGCCGAGCGTCGGTCGCAGGACGCTCACGCCCACGGCCACCACCATGGCATCCGGTGCGAACTGGGCGGTCCCGGTCCCGATCACCGTGATGCCGGTCGTCGCGTCCATCAGGCCTCCCTGGATCGTTGTCGCGCGCCGGAGCGTAGGCGCAGTGGGTCGTGCCGCGAGGTCGGTGCCCTAGCCTGAGGACCGTGACCCGGAAGTACCTGATCCGCACCTACGGGTGCCAGATGAACGAGCACGACTCGGAGCGGATCGCCGGCCTGCTGGAGCAGGACGGCATGGTCCCCGCCACCGACCTCGACGACGCCGACGTCGTCGTGCTCAACACGTGCTGCATCCGGGAGAACGCCGACAACAAGCTCTACGGCGCCCTCGGCCACCTGAAGGCGGCCAAAACCGCCCGTCCGGACCTGCAGATCGCGGTCGGCGGCTGCCTCGCCCAGAAGGACCGCGACCTCGTGCGGCAGAAGGCCGGGCACGTCGACGTGGTGTTCGGTACCCACAACGTGCACCGGGCGGCGGAGCTGCTCGAGCAGGCGCGGGTGTCGGGACCGGTGGTCGAGATCCTCGAGGAGACCGCGCGGGAGGACGCCGAGGCGTTCCCGTCCGCCCTGCCGGCCCGCCGGGAGCTGGAGCACGCCGCGTGGGTCACCATCCAGATCGGCTGCGACAACAGCTGCGCGTTCTGCATCGTGCCCGCGGTGCGGGGCCCGGAGATCAGCCGGTCGTTCGACGACCTCGTCGCCGAGGTGGAGGGGCTCGCGGCACAGGGTGTCACCGAGGTCACCCTGCTCGGCCAGAACGTCAACAGCTACGGCCGGGACCTCGCGCTCGCCGCGCGCCAGCGGGGCGAGGACGTCCGGGTCCGCCCCCTCTTCGCCGACCTGTTGCGTGCCGTCGGTGCCGTCGACGGCATCCGCCGGGTCCGCTACACGAGCCCACACCCGAAGGATCTCCGCCCCGAGACCATCGCCGCCATGGCGGAGACCCCCGAGGTCTGCGAGCACCTCCACCTCCCGCTGCAGGCCGGCTCCGACCGGGTGCTGGCCGCCATGCACCGGGGCTACACCGCCGAGCGGTACCTCGAGCGCCTCGCCGCGGCCCGGGCGGGCATCGAGGACCTCGCCGTCTCCACCGACATCATCGTCGGCTTCCCCGGTGAGACCGAGGACGACTTCGAGGGCACCCTCGAGGTCACTGCGGCGGCCGGGTTCGACAGCGCCTTCACCTTCATCTACTCGCCGCGGCCCGGGACCGAGGCGGCCACGATGGTCGACGCCTTCGTCCCGCACGACGTCGCGGTCGCCCGCTTCGACCGGCTGCGGGCCGTGCTCGACCGCTCCGCCCGCCTCGCCAACGAGGCCCGCATCGGACGGACCGACGAGGTCGTGGTGGAGGGGCCGAGCAAGCGAGACCCGTCCCTGCTCACGGGTCGCACCCGGCAGAACAAGCTGGTGCACTTCGCCCCGACCGAACCGCTCCGTCCCGGCACCTACGCCACGGTGACGGTCACGGCTGCGGCGGCGCACCACCTGTCGGGCGAGCTGGTCGAGGTCCTCAGCGTCCCCCGACGTCGCGTCAGCATCCCGGTGGTGGCTTCCTGACCGGGCGGCTGGTCCTGCTCGGCCCGACGGCCTCGGGCAAGTCCGCGCTCGCCATGGCCGTGGCGCTCGCCCGGCCGGGCACCGAGATCGTCTCGGCGGATTCGATGCAGGTCTACCGGGGCATGGACATCGGGACGGCCAAGCCCACCCGGGAGGAGCGGACCCTGGTGCCGCACCACCTCGTCGACCTCGTGGATCCGTCCGAGGACTTCAGCGTGGCCCGCTTCCGGCTCGCCTTCGACGCGGCGCTCGCCGACATCGCCGCCCGAGGCGCCCGCCCCGTGGTGGTGGGCGGGACCGGGCTCCACCTGCGCATCGCCCTCGAGGGCATCGACCTGCCGGGACAGTTCCCCGCCATCCGCGCCGAGCTCGAGGCGGACCCGGACACCGTCGCCCTGCACCGGAGGCTCGCCGGTCTCGACCCGGTCGCCGCGGGCCGGATGGAACCCACCAACCGCCGCCGGGTGGTGCGGGCGCTCGAGGTCACCCTCGGCGCGGGCCGACCGTTCTCCTCGTTCGGGCCCGGGCTCGAGACGTACCCGGCCACCACCGACCGGCTCGTCGGCCTCCGTGTGCCCCGGACGTTGCTCGACCGGCGGATCGAGGAGCGCTACCACGCCCAGATCGCCGCAGGGTTCCTCGACGAGGTGGCCCGGCTCGACGAACGGGCGCTCTCGACGACCGCGGCGCAGGCGCTCGGCTACAAGGAGCTGCTCGCCCATCTTCGGGGCGAGTGCTCGCTGGACGAGGCGCTCGATCTCGCGGTCCGACGGACCCGGCGCTTCGCCCGTCGGCAGGAGCGGTGGTTCCGGCGCGACCCGAGGGTCCGCTGGCTCGACACGGACGGGAACCCGATGGAGCTGCTGCCTCTGGTGCTGGGAGACTTCGACCGATGCGACTGACCAAGCACCATGGACTCGGCAACGACTTCCTCGTCGTCCTGCTCGACGCGGTCCCCGCCGACGCGCCCGCGCTGGCGCGGCGGCTGTGCGATCGTCACCGCGGGGTGGGCGCCGACGGTCTGGTCTTCGGCGTCGCCCCCACGCTCGCGGGTACCGAGGTCGCGTTCCGGCTCTTCAACGCCGACGGCAGCGTGGCCGAGGTCAGCGGCAACGGGCTGCGGTGCTTCGGCCAGGCGCTCGCCATGGCCGTCGGCCGCGAGGCGAGCGGGTTCGACGTCGTGGTCGACACCCTCGCCGGCGCCCGACGCATCACCCTCGCCCCAACCGCGGATCCGGTCGTGGCCGACGCCGCCGTGGCGATGGGGCACATCACGGAGGGGCCCGGCGTCCGGGGCGGGTTCGACGCCGTTCCCGGCCTGCCGCCCGTGGTGCAGGCCGCTACCGCCGACATCGGCAACCCGCACCTCGTGCTGCACGTCGCCGATCTCGCCGGCGCCGACCCGGCGCAGTTCGGACCGGCGCTGGAGGCCCGCTACGAGACCGGCATCAACGTGCACGTCCTCGCCCCCGACGGTCCGGACGCGATCCGGATGACCATCTGGGAGCGGGGCGCCGGGGTCACGGCCGCCTGCGGCAGCGGGGCGTGCGTCGCCGCCGCCCGGGCGAGGGACTGGGGGCTCGTGGGTGATCGGGTCAGGGTGCGGATGCCCGGTGGCGAGGCCACGGTGACCCTCGGGGAGGACGTCGTCCTCGCCGGTCCGGCCGTGTTCGTGGCCACGATCGAGGTGCCCGATGGCGAGCGGTGACGGCGACGGGCGGGTGTCGGTGCCCGACGCTGGTGCTCCCGTGACCGGGCACGAGCCGTTCGACGCCGACTGGCCCGAGGAGCCGGTCGAGTCCCACCGCGGCGCGTTCGGCGAGTTCGGCGGCGAGACCTCCGGCTTCATCGAGCGGACCTTCCGTGAGCGGATCGTCGTGGTCGGGGTGACCGTGCCGCCGGGGACGCCCGAGGAGACCGAGGCGTCGCTCGACGAGCTCGAGCTGCTCGTCGACACCGCCGGCGCCGACGTGGTCGCACGCGTGGTGCAGCGGCGCATCTCCCCGGACCCGGCCACCTTCGTCGGCAAGGGCAAGGTCGACGAGATCAAGGCGATCGCCGAGGCCTTCGACGCCGACACGGTGGTCTTCGACGACGAGCTCTCGCCGGCCCAGCAGGCGAACCTCGGCAAGATCCTCGGGCGCACGGCGCTCGACCGCACCGCCGTGATCCTCGACATCTTCGCCCAGAACGCCAGCAGCCTCGAGGGCAAGGCCCAGGTCGAGCTCGCCCAGCTCCGCTACCGCCTGCCGCGCCTCCGGGGGCGGGGGACCGCGCTCAGCCAGCAGGGTGGCGGCATCGGCACGCGTGGCCCCGGCGAGACCCAGCTCGAGACCGACCGTCGCCGCCTGCTCCGCCGGATCCACAAGCTCGAGGCCGATCTGCGCCAGGTCCGCCACACCCGGGAGACCCAGGCGAAGGCGCGCCGCCGGTCGCGGCACCGGGCGGTCGCGATCGTCGGGTACACGAACGCCGGCAAGTCCACGATCCTCAACCGGCTCACCGATGCCGGGGTGCTGGTGGAGGACCGCCTCTTCGCCACGCTCGACGCCACGACCCGCCGGCTGCACCTGCCCGGCGGTGAGACCGTGTTCCTCACCGACACCGTCGGGTTCGTG
>JBEIGA010000262.1:0-5414 GCA_040382135.1 Acidimicrobiales bacterium | reverse complement strand
CCACGGCGCCGGCCACGCGGTCCCAGGCGGCCGGTGCGAGCAGCACCTGCACCTCGACCGGGTAGGCGAGCACGCGTCGCCGGAAATGGACGGCCTGGGCGGTCGCGACCCGCGCTGCGCTCCGGGCGAGCGCACCGGACGAGGGCAGCACTGCGGAGCGGACCCGCTCGGCCACGCCGTCGGCGAGCTCGCCGGCGCGGAGACGGACCAGGCGGCGGAAGGGGGCGCTCACGAGATGTGCATCCGGGCGTTCCTGCTCACAGGACGGTGCCGACGAGCTGCCAGACGAGCCGCAGCGCCGCCACCGATGCCAGGACGGCGGCGAGCAGCAGGACGACGAGGACCAGATCGACGCCGAGTCGCACGGCGGGGGACACCGCGCCCAGCACCCCCGGGACGGTGTCGTCGGTCCGAGCCGCCTGCTCGCTCGTCCTCGGGGTCTCCAACATCGTGACCATCGGGTCCTCCCTCCGTGGTGCCCGGATGGATCCTCACGGCGCGAGCGGCCGGCGGCAAGCGTCGTCGGCTGATCCGAAGGCCGGGCTTCGCGCCCGGGCGCTCAGCCTGCGAAGGCGTCGGTGACCACCCGGTCGAAGTACTCCTCGAGCCGGGTGATGCCCTCGGGACCGGCGGTCACGACGAGGCAGGTGGGGGAGCGCAGCTCCTGGCCCGACGGGTTGGTCCCGCAGATCAGGTACTGGAGCACGAAGCCGTCGGTGGTGACCGTGGCCTTCACGTCCTCCATCCGCAGCCCGTCGAGCTTGCGGTGCAGCCAGGGCACTGCCCGGATCGAATCGTCGACCGAGAGGGTCCGGCCGCTCGGCAGCTGCACGATCGCGGCCTCCGGGGCGTAGCAGGCGCGCATGCCATCGACGTCGCACGCGGCGAAGGCCTCGTTGTAGCGACGGGCGAGGGCCAGGAGGTCCTGTACGCGCTGCTGGGGGAAGGGGGTGTCGGTGGTGCTCACGCGCCGATTCTGCTCGCTTTCGACTCGCTCCGGGGTGTGTCGCGGCTCCGGTCGCTGCCGGGAGCGACGAGTCATCCCCGTTCGCCCGGGCCCCCCGGGCTCCCGGGTGGGACACTGTGGTCATGACGGATCCCGCTCCCGCCGTCGGTCGGCTCTCCGGACGCCTCTCCGGACGCCTCTCCGGACGCGTCGCCCTGATCACCGGCGCCGCTCGCGGGCAGGGCGCGGTCGAGGCTGCCCTGTTCCTCAAGGAGGGTGCTGCAGGGGTCGTGCTCGGCGACGTCCTCGACGACGAGCTCGCGGCCACCGTTGCGCGGCTGGAGGTCCTGCACCCGGGTCGGGTGGCCGGCACCCGGCTCGACGTCACGGATGCGGACGCCTGGATGACGGCCGTGGCGCTCGCCGAGGAGCGCTTCGGCGGGTTGCACGTCCTGGTGAACAACGCCGGCATTGCGCCGGCCCCGACGTCGCTCGAGGGGATGCCCCGGGCGCTCTGGGACCGCGTGCTCGACGTCAACCTCACCGGGGCGTTCCTCGGGATCCAGGCCTGCGTGCCCCTGCTGCGGCGAACCGTCGCGGATGCCGTCGCCGCCGACCCGCGCCAGGCGGCCTCGATCGTGAACATCTCTTCGGCGCAGGCGTTCCGGCCCTCCGCCGGCAACGGCGCGTACGCGGCGAGCAAGTGGGGGCTTCGGGGCCTCACCAAGGCGTCTGCACTGGAGCTGGCGCCCGAGATCCGGGTGAACGCCGTGGAACCTGGGCCGGTGCTCACCCCGATGATCGCCGATGCGCTGGCGGCCGACCAGGCGATCCTCGCCGGACTGGTGGCCGATGTCCCACTGCGGCGGGTCGGGTCGGCTGAGGAGATCGCGGACCTCGTGCTCTACCTCGCGACCCCCGAGAGCTCGTACAGCACAGGCGGCGACTTCCTCGTCGAGGGAGGTCGGGTGGCCGGAGCCGCTCGACCCGCTGGGTAGGTTGGGAGACGACATGTACCATCACACGCTCCATCGACACCGGGACATCCAGGGCGGCACCGCGCGGGCGGCCGTCTTCGGGGTGAGCGATGGCCTGGTGTCCAACGTCGCGTTGATCCTCGGCGTCGCCGGTGCCAGCACCGATGCCTCCTGGGTCCGCGTCGCCGGGCTCTCGGGCCTGCTCGCCGGCGCCATCTCCATGGCGGCCGGAGAGTGGATCTCCGTCAAGGCGCAGAACGAACTGATCGAGCGGGAGCTCGCGGTCGAGCGCAAGGCCATCGCCACCCAACCCGAGGCCGAGGTTGCCGAGCTCGCCGCCATCTACCGGTCGCGGGGCCTGGCGCCGCTGCACGCGCAGCGCATCGCCGACGGGGTCATGCAGGACCCGGAGGTGGCGCTCGAGGTGCACGCCCGCGAGGAGCTCGGCATCGATCCGGGCGGCCTCGGCAGCCCGATCGGCGCAGCGGGAGCGTCGTTCGCGGCCTTCAGCGTCGGAGCGGTGCTGCCCCTGGTGCCCTGGTTCCTCGGCGGCGGGACCGCAGCGGTGCTGGCGTCGGTGATCATCGGCATCGTGGCGGCCGCCATCGTGGGGCTGCTGCTCGCCCGCTTCACCGAACGATCCGTGCTGAAGACCGTGCTCCGGCAGGTGGGGGTCGCGGCGTTCGCCTGCGCCGCTACCTTTGCGATCGGCTCGGCGGTGGGGACCACCGTCTAGTCCGGTGTCCTCGTGGTGGACCGACGGTTCACCACCCCAGAGCACGGACCTCGGGTTCGGGGAGTCCCAGCAGGCGGACGATCTCCGTGCGCAGGGTGGAGCGGATGCGAGCGGCGACCTCCGCCTCGGTCCGGCACCCGTCCACGAGCGAGCGCCGGTGGACGGTGATGCGGTCCGGAGCCACGGCCGCGGTGCCGTGGACGCGGCGCGCCCCCACCGGGAGTGCCTCGTGCAGGCCGGAGAACGCACCCGAGGGGGCGTCGCTGATCACCACGACCAGGTGCTCGAGCTGATCGGCGAGCTCGTCGGGGATCTCGCCGAGCACGGTGGCAACGAGGTCCTCGAAGCGGTCGAGGGAGACGTCGAACATGTCGACAGTCTGGCGGCCCCGTCTACGATCCGTGGCGCCGCCCGAGGATTCGGGTGCCGACCAGGGAGGGGGGCGCGGTGATCCTGCCGACGCTGACACCGCAGAACGAGTTCTTCTGGACCGCCGGTGCCGACGGGGTGCTGCGGATCCAGCGGTGTGCCGACTGTGGCAGGTACCAGCACCCGCCCACCCCGATCTGCCGGTCCTGTCGCTCCCGGGTGATCGCGCCCGAGGCGGTGTCCGGGCGGGCGGTCGTGGAGGCGTTCACGGTGAACCATCAGCAGTGGGACCCCGACATGACGCCCCCCTACGTCGTGGCCATCGTGTCGCTCGAGGAGGACCCTGCGGTCCGTCTCACCACGAACATCGTCGATTGCGGGACGGACGCCGTCGCCATCGGCATGCCCGTCCAGGTCGCCTTCCGGCAGGTCGAGGACGTCTGGCTGCCCGTGTTCGGTCCGAGGGGTGCGTGATGGAGAAGTTCGAATCCTCGGTGGTCGTCTCAGGCCTCGGGATGTCCGACGTCGGGCGCCGACTCATGCGCGACCCGCTCTCGCTCACCGTCGACGCCTGCCTGCAGGCGGTGGCGGACGCGGGCCTCACGCTCGAGGACATCGACGGTCTGTCCACCTACCCGGGCGGCGGGCCGGCCGGCGGGCACTCGGAGGGCGGGATCCCGGCGATCGTCGAGGCGCTCGGGATCCGACCCACGTGGTTCAACGGCGGGCTCGAACTGCCGGGCCAGGGCGGATCGGTGATCGTCGGTGCGATGGCGGTCGCCACCGGGATGGCTCGGCACGTGCTGTGCTTCCGCACGGTGTGGGAGGCCACCCACGCCGAGCTGACCAAGCAGAGGGCGATCGCCGCCATGTCGGCCGGCGGGGCTGCGGGCGGCCCGGGTGGTGGTCCGCGCCGGGCCACCCGCATGAGCGGCGAGATGGAGTGGCGGATGCCCTACGGCGCCCACTCGGCCGGCAACTGGATCGGCATGCTCGCCACCCGGCACATGCACGAGTACGGCACCACCCGCGAGCAGCTCGGTGCCTTGGCGGTGAGCAACCGCGCCTACGCCGGCCGCACCCCGTACGCCGTCTACAAGGACCCGATCACGATGGACGACTACCTGTCGGCCCGGATGATCACCACACCGTTCGGGCTCTACGACTGCGACGTCCCCTGCGACGGTTCGGTCGCGGTCGTGCTGTCCCACGTCGACACGATCCCCGACCTGGCCAAGCCACCGATCCGGATCGAGGCCGTCGGCACCCGCATCACCGAGCGGTACTCCTGGGACCAGGGCGTCCTCGACCACGAGCCCATGGTGCAGGGGCCGGCACAGCACCTCTGGGAGCGCACCGACCTGCGCCCCGCCGACATCGACACGGTGCAGCTCTACGACGGGTTCAGCTTCAACGCGCTCACCTGGCTCGAGTCCCTCGGGTTCTGCGGCAAGGGCGAGGGCGGTCCGTTCCTCGAGGGTGGGACGCGCATCGGTCCCGACGGCGAGCTCCCCATGAACACCAACGGGGGGCAGCTGTCGGCCGGCCGGCTCCACGGCTACGGCTTCATCCACGAGGCGGTCACCCAGCTCCGGGGCGAGGGCGGCGAGCGACAGCTCCCACGGCGGCCGGAGACGGCCATCGCCTCCTTCGGTGGAGGTCACCCCGGCGGTTGCATGTTGTTCACCCGTTGAGCGCTCGGGCTCGGTACTCCTCGCTCGACACCAGCTGGGCGGCGAGGACGATGTCGTCGTTCGTTGCGAGGTAGGCGGCCCACCACGCCCGGCCACCGGGCTCCGACTCGCGGTCGAGCAGGGTGCGGTACAGGGCGTCGACCCGTCGGCCGGTCGCCTCGGGCGCAGACCACAGCGTCGTGGCGATGCGGCCGCGGTCCACCCCGTCGTCGAGCAGACCGGTCCACCAGGTGAGCTCGTCCGGGTGGGGCTCCCGGCCGAGCAGGATCCGGTGGGTGAACGCGACCCATCCGGCGTCGGTGCCGCCGCCGAGCGCGTGGGCCTCGGCCGATCCGAGCAGGAACGCAGCGACCGACGCGACCCGGTCGCCCGCGCCGAGGCGGGCGGACCAGTACGCGCGCCCCGCCTCGTCGGGCGGCCTTCCGAGCACGTCCCCGTAGAGCGACGTGACGACGCGACCGGTCCACTCCGGCGATCGGGCGAGGTCGAACGCGACCGACCAGGCCGCCCGGCCGGCGTCGAGCTGCGCGGCCCAGTGCGATCGACCGGGTGCGTCGGCGGCCCGACCGAGCAGATCCAGGTACAGAGCGTCCACGTAACGCTCGGCCGTCGTGCGTCCGTCGGCCGTGCGCCGGTCGCCCGGGGGTGCTGGGGGCGCCGGGGGCGCCGGCGGTGCCGGCGGTGCCGGGGGT
>JBEIGA010000261.1:0-5415 GCA_040382135.1 Acidimicrobiales bacterium | reverse complement strand
GGTCGCCCACTTGTCTCTGCCGCTGAGGTTCGCGCCCATGGTGGTGCGGGTGGCGGTGCCGGTGGCGGGGTCGATGACGAGGATGTCGTTGGCGTTGTAGGGGATGGCGTAGATCTTCCCGTCGGGCCCGAGCACGCCGCCGAACCACTTGGTGCCGCCGCTGAGGTTCGCGCCCATGGTGGTGCGGGTGGCGGTGCCGGCGATGGGGTCGATGACGAGGATGTCGGTGGCGTCGCGGGGGATGGCGTAGATCCTCCCGTCCGGTCCGAGCACACCCTGCCACCACTTGTTGCTCCCGCTGAGGTTGGCGCCCATGGCCGTGCGGGTGGCGAGGCCGGTCGCCGGATCGATGACCAGGATGTCGCCGGCGCCGTTGGGGATGCCGTAGATGCGGCCGTCGGGGCCGAGCACCCCGCCCAACCACTTGTGGCCGCCGGTCAGGTCGGCGCCGGGCAGCTGACCCCGGGTGGCGGTGGGTGTCGGCCGGGCCGGCGTGCCGCTGATGGTGCCGGTGGCGGGATCGAAGGTGAGGCCGTCCTGCAGGGTCCCCGCCCGGAGGGTGAAGGTGCGGGGGCCGATCCCGGTGGTGGTGGGGGTGGCGGCGAAGGGGATGCCGATGCGGGCCTCGACCCGGCCGTAGCTCACCGTGAGGGGCACGGCGGGGACGACGGTGGTGGTCTCGGCGGCGGCGCGGTCGGGGCCGGCCTCGGTGACGGGAGCGACGCGCACCTCGTACTCGACGCCGTTCTCCAGGCCGTCGATGGTGACGGAGGTGCCGGTGGTGACGGTCACGGTGATCCACTCGTCGGAACCCGCGGCCCGGTACTCGACGAGGTAGCCGGTGATGCCGTCGGCGAGCGCCGGGGCGTTCCAGGTGACGGTGATCGCGCCGTCCTGGGGTGCGGCGGCCACGTCGGTCGGGGGTGCCACCGGTGCCGGCGGCGTGGTCGTGGGGGGCGGCGTGGTCGTGGTGGTGGGCGTCGTGGTGGTGGGCGGCGTCGTGGTGGTCGTGGCGGGGCGCCGGACCGGGCCTGCGGCCGGGGCGGTCGTGGTCGTGGTCGTCCACTGGGCCGCCGCAGGTGGTTCGGGTCGGGCCGCCGCCAGGGGCACGGCGGGGGCGAGGACGGTGGTCGACGTGGTGGTGGTCGACGTGGTGGTGGTCGACGCCTCGGCGAGCGCCAGCCCCGGTTCGTTGCCGCGTGCGCCGGCGCCGAGCTCGGCGATCAGGACGACGACGACGAGCAGCGTCAGCGCAGCGATGGCCCCACCGGCGGCGGCACGAAGGCGGGCCGAAGGCACGCGGAGCCGACTCGTAGCACGACGATCGGCCTCCGACGGCGGGGCTTGAGCGGAGATCCACCGGTGTGACGCATCGCTCGGTTCAACCGGTCGCGCGGGCCCAGGCGATGTGGCGTTCGATGCCCTCGCGGAGCGACACCCGGGGCTGCCAGCCGGTGGCATGGGTGAGGCGGGTGTGGTCGCCGGCGGTGCGGGTGACGTCGCCGGTTGCGGTGCCGCGGTGCTCCACCTCGACCGGCCCGACCAGGGCGGCGACGGTGTCGAGCACGTCCTGCAGCGACGCCTCGGATCCGCCGCACACGTTGAACACCGCGCCGGGTTCGATGCCGGGTGCGGTGGCGGCGAGGACGTTGGCCTCGACGACGTCGTCGACGAAGGTGACGTCGCGGATCTGGGCGCCGGTGCCGTAGAGGGGGAAGGTCCCGCCGTGGAGGGCGGCGCGGATCATCCGCCCGATGGCCATGTCAGGGCGTTGCCGGGGGCCGTGGACGGTGAAGTACCGCAGGGACACGGTGGGGACGCCGACGTTCTGGGCGAAGGCACCGGCGAGGTGCTCGGCGGCGAGCTTGGTGACGCCGTAGGGGTTGGCGGGGCGGCAGCGGTCGGTCTCGGTGGAACGTTCGCCGATCGGCCGGCCGTAGACCGACGAGGACGAGGCGTACACGAACCGTTCGAGCGGCGCTCCTGCATCTGCGACGGCGGTGAGGAGGCGGTGGGTGACCGAGACGTTCCGCTCGAGGTAGGTGTCGAACCCGGCCCAGCTCTCCCGGATCCCCGGTTGGCCGGCCTGGTGGAACACGTGGGTCGCGCCGTCGAGCAGGGCGGCGAGGTCGGCGGTGCGCAGGTCGGCCTCGACGAGCTCGAACGCCGTCCGGTCCCGGAGCCCCTCGAGGTTGCGGCGCTTCAGGGCGGGGTCGTAGGCGTCGGTGAACCCGGCGACGCCGGTGACCAGGGCCAGGGGGACGCGAGGGTTGCTCACGGGCCCAGGATCTCCCGCCGGCGCCTGGGGCGCCAACGAGGTCGCGTGGTCCGGGGTACGGTGCGGCATGGAGCACGTGCCGGAGGACTGGACGCGGGGCTTGGCGATCGTGGCCCACCCGGACGACCTGGAGTACGGGGCGGCGAGCGCCATCGCCCGCTGGACCGGGCAGGGCAAGGAGATCGCCTACTGCCTGGTGACCTCGGGCGAGGCGGGGATCGACTCGATGGCCCCCGACGAGTGCGCCCGGTTGCGCCAGGAGGACGAACGTCGGTCTGCGGCGATCGTCGGGGTCCACGAGGTGGAGTTCCTGGCCCACCCGGACGGTCTGGTCGAGGCGGGGATCCCGCTGCGCCGGGACCTCGCCGCCGTCATCCGTCGGCACCGGCCCGAGGTGCTGATCGGGATCAACTACCGCGAGGCGTGGCCGGCCGGGTTCAACCATGCCGACCACCGGGCGGTGGGGATCGCCATGATCGACGCCGCCCGCGACGCCGGCAACCGCTGGCTGTTCCCCGGGGTGGGCGGGGATCCGTGGAGCGGTGTCCGCTTCGCCCTGTTCGCTGCGTCGCCCCAGGCCGCGCACGCGGTCGACGTGACCGACACCCTCGACGCCGGTGTGGCGTCGCTGCGGGCGCACCAGACCTACCTGGATGCGCTCCCCGACGGCACCGCGGGCAAGGACCCCGAGCCGTTCCTCCGTGGCATGGCCCAGGGTGCCGGGCCGGCGTTGGGGGTGGAGGCCGCGGTCGTGTTCGAGGTGGTGTCGCTCTAGCGACGCGGTGGACCATCCCCGTCACACGGGCGTCGTACGGGTAAACATGGCTTCCGATATGGGTGGGTTTGGTGGAAACCCTGAAGAGGTGGCGTCGGCCGCGATCGAGCTCTATCGCCAGGGTGTCCCTGTGGGACGGATCCTCGAGGCGACCGAGCTCAGCCGGGCCTCGCTGTTCGAGCTCCTCGAGGCCGAGGGGCTGCGGCGGAGCCTATCGTCCGGTTCCCGCAAGGGCCGGGCATGACCGGCCCCGCCCGTCGGGCCCTCGAGGAGGCGATCCGTGCTGCCCTCGCCGAGGCCGACGCCGCCCCCACGGCGTTCGAGCGTCTGGCCGCCACCCGGGACGTGATCGACGTGCTGCGCTCCTGGGCGGGCACGGAGGGCGCCGCCGTCCAGCGGACGCGCATCGTCCGTGAGCTCTCGGCGCAGGGTTGGACCTACCGGGCCATCGCCCAGGAGGCCGGCGTCAGCCCTGCCCGGGTGCAGCAGTGGATCGACGGGGAGCAGTGACGCCCGGGCGACCGGGCTACGGCGGCGGGAACAGGGCGAAGGGCTGCGCGGGCCTGGCGGTCCGGACGGCGCTCCGCCGGCGGGCCTTGCACGTGTAGAGGTGGGCGTCGGCCCGGGCGAGGGCGTCGTCCACCGACTCGCCGGGCAGGACCTCGACGACGCCGTAGGAAGCGCTGATCGTGCGGTCGCCGAGGGTGCCGAGGTCGGCGCAGTGCTTGGAGAGCCGGGCGAGCTCGTGGACGGCGGTGACCGCCGGGATTCGGCGGACGACGCCGAACTCGTCGCCGCCGAGACGCCCGACGATCCCGGTCCCCGCGACCCAGTCCTGCAGGGCGGCGACGAGCGTGACCAGCGCCCGGTCGCCGGTGGCGTGGCCGCAGGTGTCGTTCACCACCTTGAAGCCGTCGGCGTCGACCATGCCGAGGAGCAGGACCTCCCCGGCCTCCAGTAGGCCGTTGACCATGGCCTCGGCCTCGACGAAGAAGGCGCGTCGGGTGGCGGCGCCGGTGAGGTCGTCGATGGTGCTGAGGTGGTGGAGCCGGTCGTGGGCGTGACCGAGGGCCTCGCCGAGCCGGGACACGAGCGTGAGCGCGATGGGGGCGACGGTGGCGGGGATGATCGTGGCCATGGCGAGGCTCCAGCCGTAGATCTCGCCGGGTGCCGCGGTGAGCTCGAGGCTGACGAGGGTCATCCCCAGTGACAGCGCCACGGACACCGCGGTCAACGCGAGCACGACGGCGCGGCTGCCGTGCCGTTGTTGGAGCGCGAGCAGCCGCCGCTGCCACGCCGTGAGCTCGAGATCGCCCGCCATGGTCGGAGTTCTCGGCATGCCACGGGAGGGGCTGTAGCGGCGTCGGGCACGGGGATACCGGGGCGCGGTGCACGAGGTGGTCTCCCGTGGGCCCCGCCCGGCTGGTAGCGGACGCATCCGGGAGTCTCGTGCGGGCGCGGTGGCTTGGTTGCGCCTGGTGCGACAACCGGTGTGTGGGCCCGGGTGCTGTTCGGTTGTCAAGGTTCGCTTCGGCGCCGGGCGAGGTGGTCGTCCCGGTGTCGGGGCACGCGCCGGTGGCCGGCCGTTGCAGGCCGGGCGGGGTGCGGGTGGGGAAGTGGGGGAGTGCTCGTCCGGCTCATGTGCGGGTGGGCCAGGTGGTGTCGCGGCCGGGGTTGCGCCGGCGTGGTTTGGTGGTTCCGGGCCGGTGCCGGCTCAGGGACGGGGGAGACGCAGGTCGGGGTGTTGCGGGTGGTCGGAGGGTCCAGACTCCTCCGGTGTGGTGGAGGGTCCAGTGGTCGTCGTGGACGAGGTGGTGGTGGCCGCCGCAGAGGTGGACGAGGTTGTCGAGGTCGGTCGACCCGCCGGCCTCCCAGGGGACGATGTGGTGGGCCTGACACTGGTCCCAGGGCACGTCGCACCCCCGCACCGCGCAGGTGGTGCCGTCGCGTGCGAGGAGGGCGTGGCGCTGGGCGTGGGTGGCGGTGCGGACCTTGCGGCCGAGGTGCAGCACTTCGCCGGAAGCGCTGACGACGGCCATGCGGATGTCGGCGCCGCAGCACAGTCGTCGAGCCGTCGACACCGGGATGCGGCCGTAGCCGTCGAGGTGGCAGCGGCCGTCGGGGTCGAGCCCCTGCAGGGTGGCGAGGTCGGTGATGACCAACACTTCGGGCACGGGGTCGTGCCGGGACGGGAACAGCTCGGAGGTCCGGCGGAGCGCTCGGCGGGCGAGCTCGACGTAGGCGTCGGCCAGGAGCGCGGTGTACGGCTCCGCCGGCAGCTCAGTGTCGGAGTGGCCTGACGGGTTGGCGCGTCGCCAGGCTTCGTCGGCCAACGCATGCGCGGCGTTGCGCATGAGCGCGT
>JBEIGA010000260.1:0-5417 GCA_040382135.1 Acidimicrobiales bacterium | reverse complement strand
GGGGCACGACGATGGCGCCGTTGAGCGCCGCGGCCCAGAAGGCGGTCACGAACTCGGGCAGGTTGCGCATGGCGATGGCGACCCGATCCCCGCGGCCGACACCGAACGACGACCGGAGCTCCCGGGCGAGCGAACGGGCCGCACGGTGGACGTCGGCGAAGGTGTGCCGCTCCTCCCCCAGCACGAGGGCGACCCGGTCGGCATGGGCGACGCCCATGTGGAAGCAGTCGACGATCGTGCGCGGCGCGCGGACGAAGCTCCGCAGCGGCACACCGTCGAGCTCGACGTCCTCGACCTCGAACGGGCCACCTGGACCGATCAGCGGCGCCAGCCGCGAGTCGTCCCGGTACACCGCCGCGACCGACGGACTGATCCCCTGCACGGTCAGCTGACCTTGCTGGTCGGGTCGGCTGACACGTCAGCTGACCTTGCCGTTCCAGGAGCGGGCGTCGCGGACCACCTCGGAGAACGGCTTGTTCGAGTCGAAGCTCGGCTCGCGTGGCAGGCCGAGGACCCGCTCGCCGATGCCGTTGCGCTGCACCTCGTTGGTGCCCGCGGCGATCGCCATCTGGCGGGCGTTGAGGTAGCCGACCGTCTGGGTGGGCATCGCCTCGCCCTCGTCCCAGAGCAGGGTCTCGGAGCCGCCGATCTCCATGGCGGCACGACCACGCTGCGGTCCGAAGACCCCGATGGCGAGCTTGGCGTAGGCGGCGAGCCCGGGTTGCGGGTTCGAGGAGCTCTGGATCCGGGCCGAGATCCGCCGGCCCAGGTGGTACAGCGCGAAGTCGTTGGCGTGGGCACGGGCGATCGCCTGGCGGACCTCGGCGTCCTCCAGGCGGCCGACGCGCTCGGCGAGGTCGACGAGATCGGGCGCGAGCTTGCGGGGCTCGACCATCACGGTGCCGGACTCGCCGCCACCCCGCTCGTACACCAGCATCGTCTGGGCCACCGACCAGCCCTGGTTGCGCTCACCGATCATGGCCTCGGCCGGGACGACGACGTCGTCGAGGAAGGCTTCGCAGAACTCGGCGTCGCCGGCGATCTGGCGGATGGGCCGCACGGTCACGCCCGGGGCGTTGGTGGGGACGGCGAACCACGTGAGTCCGCGGTGCTTGGGGACGTCCCAGTCGGTCCGGGCCAGGCACATCGCCCAGTCGGCGTGGTGGGCGCCGGTGCTCCAGATCTTCGAGCCGCGGATGACCCAGTGGTCGCCGTCGAGGGTGGCGGTGGTGCGGATGCCGGCGAGGTCCGAGCCGGCCTCGGGCTCCGAGTAGAACTGGCACCAGAGGTGCTCGCCCGACAGCAGCGGCGGGATGTGCCGGTGCAGGAGCTCGGGCGTGGCGTGGGCCAGCATCGACCGACCGATCGCCGTGAACATGACCTTGCCCGCCCCGCCGAACTCCGGGAGGACGTACCCCCGGGACTCCTCGCGGAAGGCCCGCTCGTGGGCGGCGGTCAGCCCGCGGCCGCCGTACTCGACCGGATAGGAGATGCCCGCGTACCCGCCGTCGAAGAGGGTGCGCTGGATGACGCGGCTCGCGGCGACCTGCTCCGCCGACACGTCGAGGTTGCCCATGGGAACGAAGCGCCCGGGGGCGCGCCGCTCGATGTGCTCGGCGAGCCAGGCACGGGCCTCGGCCCGGAAGTCCTCGACGCTGATCGTGGTGTCCGTCATCGGTCGACCCCTTCAGATCCCGGAGAGCCGGCAGAGGCGTTCGCGGTGGAACACCGATCCGCCGAGGAACGATGCGTCGGTGGTGAGCCGCCGCAGGTACAGGTGCTGGTCGTGCTCCCACGTGTAGCCGATGCCGCCGAACACCTGGAAGCAGTTCTGCGCGAGGTCGATCGCGGCGTCGCCGACGAACGCCTTGGCGATGCTCGCCGCCTCGCGGTGGTAGCCGTCGTCGAGCCCGGTGCGTTCGGCGGCCGCCGCCGCGAGCGCCAGGCTCAGCTCGAGCTGCAGGCTCGTGTCGGCGAGGTTGTGCTTGATCGCCTGGAACGAGCCGATCGGTCGGCCGAAGGCGATGCGGTCCTTCGCGTACTGGGTGGTCATCTCGTGCTCGGCCGCCATGGCGCCGGCCGTCTCGGCCACGAGCAGGGTGCATGCCAGAGCGAAGGCGTCGGCGATCAGGTCAGCGGCGCCCCCGACCCTGCCCACCAGGGCGTCGGGCCCGACCTCGCAGCCGTCGCACCGGAGCTCGACGAACCGACGGCTCAGGTCGAGCGACGAACGCCGGACCACCGACAGCCCCGGCGTGTCGGCGGCGAGCAGCACGAGCGTGGGTCCGGCGTCGGCGGCGACCGTGAAGAGGTACCAGCCGCCGGGGCCGGCGTCCTCGACGAAGGTGGCGGTGCCGTCGAGCCGCAGGCCCGCTCCCACGACCGTGCCCCGGACCGCGCCGTCGAGCGCCGGTGTGCCCGGCGGGGCGACGGCGGCGAAACCGGCGGCGGCGCTCCCGGCCATGAGCGCGGGGAGCACCGTGCCGCGGTGCTCGTCCGAACCGGCCACCGCGAGCGTGCGGGCCACGACGTTCGTGCCCACGAAGGCACCGGGCTGCAGGAGACGGCCCCGCCGGTAGCCGACGAGCGCGGCGTCCACGACACCGTTGCCGGACACGCTGCCGCCGCCGTGCTCCTCGGGGACCACGAGGGAGAACCACCCGAGCTCGCCGGCCTGGCGGAGGTACCGCTCGACGAACGCGGGCTCGTCGTAGGCGCCGGCCCGCAGCGCCGTGAGCGGGTGCACCTCCTCCATGAAGCGGGTGGCTGCGTCGAGCAGCACCCGCTGGTCGTCGGTGAGGTCCTCGTCCACGGTTCGCTCCTGGGCTCAGCCGGCCGGCCGCCAGAACGGGATCCCGATCCCGTCGCCCACCGCCACGGCGTAGGCGACGACCGGGAGCCCGACGCGGACGTCGGCCGGTTCGACATGGGTGATGTTCGCCATCATCCGCGGCCCTTCGGCCAGCTCGACCATGGCCACGACGTAGGGGCCGAGCTCGCGGAAGCCGGGGGCGAGGTTCTGGCGGATGACCGTGAACGTGTAGACGGTGCCCTCGCCCGACGCCTGCTCCCAGACGACGTCGGCGGCACAGGCGGTGCAGAGGGCCCGTGGGTAGAACTGGGCGTGCCCGCACGCCGTGCAGCGCTGGAACAGCAGCTCGCCCCGGGCCGCGGCGGCCCAGTACTCGGCCGTGGTGTTGTCCGGCTCGGGGAGGGGACGGTTCGCCGCGTGGGCGCCGTCGGGGTGCTCGGTGTCGACGACGATCATCGGACGCCCCTTCCCAGCACCACCGCACCGATGCACGACAGCATCCCGCCGGACCCGACCGCCAGCGCCACCTCGGCGCCGGGCACCTGGGCGGGCCCGGCGTCGTGGCGCAACTGCCGCACCGCCTCGATGAGCAGGAAGATGCCCCGCATGCCGGGGTGACAGGAGC
Source organism: Acidimicrobiales bacterium (assembly GCA_040382135.1). Classification (GTDB taxonomy): domain Bacteria; phylum Actinomycetota; class Acidimicrobiia; order Acidimicrobiales; family JBEIGA01; genus JBEIGA01. The sequence goes on along the minus strand of JBEIGA010000260.1, from coordinate 1,980 downwards.
TGAGCCCGCCGCCGTCGGTGTTGAGCGGCAGCGACCCACCGGGGCGCAGGAGGCCCTGGGCCACGAACGGCCCACCCTCGCCCTTCGCGCAGAAGCCGAGGTCCTCGAGGATGGTGAGCACGGTGATGGTGAAGCTGTCGTAGATCTGCACCGTGTCGATGTCGGCCGTGGTGACCCCGGCCATGGCGAGCGCCTCGGGCCCGCAGTCCGCCGCAGCGGACCGGGTGAAGTCGGGCATCTGGCTGATGATCCAGTGCGACTGGGCCGCCGCCGCGCCGAGCACGGACACCGGCGTGACCGGGAGGTCGCGTGCGCGCTCGGCCGTGGTCATGACGACGGCGCCGCCGCCGTCGGTGATGGCGCAGCAGTCGAGGAGGTGCAGCGGGTCGGCGACCATGCGCGAGGCCAGGACGTCGTCGACGGTGATCGGGTCCCGGTAGCGGGCGAGCGGGTTCATCGTGGCGTGGGCACGGACCGCGACGGCGATCTCGGCGAGCTGCTCGGAGGTGGTGCCGTACTGCGCCATGTGCCGCTGGGCGACCATGGCGTAGGCACCGACGAGGACGTTGCCGTAGGGCGCCTCGAACTGGGCGGGCCCCGGCGTGGCCTGGCCGGCGCCGCGGAACCCGCGCGTGCCGAGCGTGCGGCCCAGCCGGGACAGCTGGTCCGAGCCGTAGGTGATGAGCACGGTGTCGCACGCCCCGGTGCGGATGGCGGCCGCGGCGTGCTGGACGTGGAACTCGAACGCCGACCCGCCGGTCATGGTGCCGTCGATCCAACGGTGCCGGATGCCGAGGTACTCGGCCATGGAGACGGCGGCGTCGACCGTGGGCACGGCGCCGCCGGGCGTTGCGTAGCCGTCGATGTCCCGGGCGCACAGGCCGCAGTCGGCCAGGGCCCGCTGCATCGCCTGCGCGTGGTGCTGCGGCTCGTCGAGGTGGGGCGCGACCGGGTAGTCGCTCAGCCCGATCCCCACGATGACCGGCGTGCGGTCCCCCACGTGTCCCCCCTGCTCCCCCGTCGATCGCATCGTAGCCGAAACGTCTAGAGATCTCAGATCGAAAGACGGGCCTGCTGCTACGGTCGCGGGGCCGCGAGGAAGGGGCCGACGTTGAGCTACGAGACGATCCTCTACGAGATCGAGGGCCGCACGGCGATCATCACGTTCAACCGACCGGACCGGCTGAACGCCGTCAACGAACAGATGATCCGCGAGCTCAACGACGCGTACGCGCGGGCCGAGGCCGACGACGAGGTCTGGACGCTGATCGTGGCCGCCAACGGGCGGGCGTTCTGCGCCGGCGCCGACGTCGAGAAGATCCCCGAGGACGGCAAGGTGCCGTTCGAGGGGCGCTACCTCTCGAAGTACAAGGAGTGGGAGGCCCCCCAGGAGGCCACGCCCCCGTTCCGCACCATGGCCAAGCCGATCATCGTCGCGGTCAACGGCATCTGCTGCGGCGCCGGCATGGACCTCGTCACCTGTGGCGACATCGCCATCGCGTCGGAGGACGCCCAGTTCTTCGACCCCCACGTGAGCATCGGCCTCGTGTCGGGCCGCGAGATGGTGCGCGTCGCCCGGACCCTGCCGCTGAACGTGGCCATGCGCATGGCCCTCGTCGGCAAGCACGAGCGGCTCGGCGCCCAGCGCGCCTACGAGCTCGGCTTCGTGACCGAGGTCGTGCCCCGCGACCAGCTGCTCCAGCGCGCCAAGGAGGTCGCGGAGCTGGTGAACCGCAACGCCCCGCTCGCCGTGCGCGGCACCCGCCTCGCCATCCGCAAGGGCATCGACCTGCCCCTGCACGACGCCGAGATCCTCGCCGAGGCCTTCCGCGAGCGCGTCCTGCACACCGAGGACTCCCTCGAGGGCCCCCGCGCCTTCCTGGAGAAGCGCGACCCCGTCTGGAAAGCCCAGTAACCCCCCTCCTCCGTTCTGGCGTTGGTTAAGGAACCCGGCCGGGGAGATGACAAGCCGCAACCGGG
>JBEIGA010000259.1:0-5424 GCA_040382135.1 Acidimicrobiales bacterium | reverse complement strand
GGCGATCTCCTCCAGCATGATCGAGGCCTCGGTGATGCCCTGGCCGCCGCCTCCGAGCTCCTCGGGGATGGCGATGCCCACCCAGCCGCCCTCGGCGAGCTTCTCGTAGAACGCCCAGGGGAACTCGTGGCGCTCGTCCCGCTCGGCCCAGTACTCGTCGGGGAAACCGGCGCAGATGCGGCGGATGCCCTCGCGGATGGCGACGTGGTCGTCGGGCTCGGTGAACTCCATCAGAGCGTCCCCTCCCGCAGCTGCCGACGCAGGTCGACCTTGCGGATCTTGCCGGAGCCCGTGCGCGGGAAGTCGGCCACCACCCGCAGCTCCTCCGGCCACTTCTGCCTGGCGAGACCGAGAGCGTCGAGCCGTGCGGTGATCTCGTCGAGCCCGATGCCGTCGACCCCCGGGACGAGCCGCACCACGGCGCAGGCCTGCTCGCCGAGGCGTTCGTCCGGGGCCGCCACCACCGCGACCTCGGCCACCTGGGCCAGCGAGGCGATCCCCTCCTCGATCTCCGCGGCGGACAGGTTCTCGCCGCCGCGGATGATCACGTCCTTCAGCCGGTCCGTGATGGCGAGGAAGCCGTCGGCGTCCACGACTCCCATGTCGCCGGTGTGGTACCAGCCGTCGTCGTCGAACACGTCGACACCGATCGCCGGGTCGGTGTAGCCGACGCAGAGGTCGGGGCCTCGGGACCAGATCTCGCCGGGCGTGCCCGCCGGGACGTCGGCGCCGTCCTCGTCCACCAGGCGCATCTCCACGCCCAGGAGCGGCTCGCCGTCGGTGGCGTGACGCTTCGCCACGGGGTCGTCGAACGACGAGCCGGTGATGGAGGGGTGCTCGGTGGAGCCGTAGGCACGGATGATCGTGATGCCGCGCGACGCGGCCCGTTCCGCCAGCGCCTGCGGCACCGGCGCACCGCCGAGCCCGACGCGCCGCATGCGCGCCGCGTGCTCGGGGGTGAACCCCGGATGATCGATGATGCTCGCCAGGAAGACGGACGCGCCCGTGCCTGCGCCCACGTCGGCCTCGAGCATGATCTCCATGGCGCGGCCCGGGTCCCAGCGGTCGATGAGGTGGATGTCCTGGTGCGCCTCCACCGGCGCCAGCACTGCGCCGAGCATGCCGGTGGCGTGGGTGACCGGCGAGCCCATCAGGTTGGGGTGGTCCGGCGTGATCCAGGGACGCATGTGCACCAGCTCGGCGAGGAGGGTCCGGTGACTGTGCATCACCCCCTTCGGGTCCGCCGTCGTGCCCGACGTGTAGGCGAGCACGCACACGTCGTCCGGGTCGACAGCGGAGATCCCGTCGGCCGGTTCGGCGGCATCGACGATGTCCCAACCGAGACGCCGGACACTGTGGGGCGCAGGCGTGGACGGCGATGCGGGGTCCGCGGCCGGGACCACCATGTGGACCTCGAGCTCGGGCAGCTCGCCGGGTGCGGCGCCGTCGACGATGTCGAGGTAGTCGACGTGCCCGTACCGGTCGGCCGAGACGTAGGCCCGGGCACCGCTCTGGGCGAGGATGAAGCGCACCTCCTTGTACCCGTAGATGTGCACGATCGGCACGAGCACGAAGCCGCCCATGGCGATGCCGTAGAAGGCGACGACCGCCTCACGCCAGTTCGGGAGCTGGAACGCCACCACGTCGCCCGGCCGCAACCCCTCGGCGCGCAGGGCGGCCACGAGGCGCATCGCCTCGGTGTGCACCCCGCCGTAGGTGCTGTGCCACGGGCGTGCATCGGACCAGACGTGGATGCCGGCAGCAGGTGCGCCGCGGAGCGACCGGTCGACGAGAGCGCCGAGGGTGTCGTCGTTCCACCACCCCTCGGCGAGGTACCGCGTGCGGAGCGCGGCCGGGACCTCCCGCACCGGCCACCGAGTCGAGCCACCCATGCCGCTCCCCCTCCCCGTCAGCGAGCCCGACGACGCTCCCCTGGACCTTCCGGACGGGAGTGACGATCGCGCGAGGAGAGAATAGTGTTCTCGTCCATGCAGGACCAGCGACCGGAGCCGGACGTCGCCACGTTCCGGCGGGAGCTCGACGCCTGGCTCGATGAACGGGCCGACGAGCTCGCTCCGGCGTTCGCCGGCGCAGGGACCCTCGGCGAGCAGATGACCCAGCTCGCCAAGGTCAAGGGCCACCTGTTCGAGGACGGGTGGATGCAGTGGGGTTGGCCGGAACGGGTCGGCGGTCGCGGCGGCAGCCCGCTGCTGCGAGCCGTCGTCGGCGAGGCGGTCGTCGACCGGGACCTCGTCGTGTCCGGCTACTTCGCCATGACCGAGGTGCTCGCGCCCACGGTCGTCGACTTCGCCCCCGACGAACTGGCCGCCGAGTTCCTCCCCCGCCTCCTGTCCGGACGGGAGATGTGGTGCCAGGGCTTCTCCGAGCCCGGCACCGGTTCGGACCTCTCGTCCCTGTCGTGCCGGGCGGTGCAGGACGGCGATCACTGGGTGGTCAGCGGCCAGAAGCTGTGGACCTCGCTCTCGCAGTACTCGCAGCGCTGCGTCCTGCTCACCCGCACCGGCCCGCCGGGCTCGCGACACGAGGGCATCACCGCCTTCTTCGTCGATCTCGACACCCCCGGCATCACCGTGCGACCGTTCCCGATCATCAGCGGCGACGACGAGTTCGCCGAGGTGTTCTTCGACGACGTGCGGGTTCCGGCCGAGCGCATGGTCGGCGGGCTCCACGGCGGCTGGAACGTCGCGATGAGCCTGCTCCCCTACGAGCGCTCGACCTCGTTCTGGTTCCGCATCGCCTTCCTGCGCAACCGGCTCGCCGCCCTGGCCGCGACGGTCGACGCCGACCCGCACACCGAGGCCGTGGTGGGCGAGGCCTTCGTGCAGTTGCACGCCCTCCGCGCCCGATCCCGCAGCACCCAGCACCGGTTGGCCGGCGGGCACACCCTCGGCCCGGAGACCTCCGTCGACAAGGCCCTGGTCGCCGCCGCCGAGCAGAGGCTGTTCGACGCCGCCCGGGCGCTCCTGCCCGCCGGCACCATCGAGCTGGCCGCAGACCCGGCCTCGCTCCGCTGGCGCGACGAGTACCTCTACTCCCGGGCCGCGTCGATCTACGGCGGCAGCGCCGAGATCCAACGCAACATCATCGCCAAGCGGCTCCTCGGCCTGGGGGACGACGCCTGATGGACGCCGACGATCGCGCCCTGCTCACCGCCACCGTGGACCAGGCCGTGGCCGCCCGCCACGGCGCCGATGCCGACGCCGTGCTGGTCGAGCTCGGCTGGCACGACCTCCTCGTCGCCGAACCCGTCGAGGCCGTCGCCGTCGTGTTCACCGCCCTCGGGCGGGAGAACGCGCGGAGCCGCTGCCTGGCCGACGTGATCGCCACCGCCCTCGGCGCCGCACCCGGCACCGGGGTCGTCCTCCCCGCCCACGGCGGGTCCCGTCCTCCGGGTCTCCGGACCGACGCCGGCGTGTCGGTCGACGGCCTCGTGCTCGCTCCCACCGCCGGACCGCTCCTGGTCGCGTGCGACGACGGCTCGGTCGTCGAGATCGATCCCGGAGGGCTGACGATCCGGGAGGTCGAGGGCATCGACCCGACCCTCGGCCTCGCGATGGTCACCGGCGAGGTACGCGTCCTGACCGAGGTCGGTCCCGCCCCCTGGGACGAGGCCGTCGACGCCGCTCGCCTCGCCCTCGCCCACGAGCTGGCCGCGGCAGCCCGGGTCATGCTCGAACTCGCCCGGGACCATGCCGTCGACCGCGTGCAGTTCGGCCGGCCGATCGCCTCGTTCCAGGCGGTCCGCCACCGCCTCGCCGAGGCCCTGATCGCGGTGGAGGCCGCCGACTCTGCGCTCGAGGCCGCCCACGCCGAACCCTCCCCGCTCGCCACTGCGCTCGCCAAGGTGCTCGCCGGCCGGGCTGCCACCACCGCCGCCGCCCACGGCCAACAGGTGCTCGCGGGGATCGGCTTCACCCGGGACCACGAGTTCCACCGCTACCTGTTCCGCACCATCGCCCTCGACGGCCTGTTCGGCTCGTCGAACGCCCTCACGCGAGAGGTCGGCGCCCTGGTGCTGCGCACGCGGGCCGTCCCGCGGGTGATCGACCTGTGACCCCGACCGGCACCCCGCCACTGCGGGGCTTCCACCCGCTGACCGTGGTCGACGTCGTGGACGAGACGCCGGACGCACGGTCGTTCGTCCTCGAGGTCCCGGCGGAGCTCCGGCCCCACTTCGCCTACCGGGCGGGCCAGTACCTCACGTTCCGCCTGCCGGTGGACCCCGAGCCGGTGCTGCGCTGCTACTCCATGTCGAGCGCGCCGGGCCTCGGCGAGCCGCTGCGCACCACGGTCAAGCGGGTGCCCGGCGGCATCGGCTCCACGTGGATGCTCGACCACGTGCGCCCCGGCGACGTGCTCGATGCCACCGTCCCCGCGGGCACCTTCCTGCTGCCCGACGAGGCGGCGCCGGTCGTCGCCTTCGCGGCCGGGAGCGGCATCACCCCGGTCCTGTCGATCGTGAAGGACGCCCTCGCCACCACGATCCGACCCGTCCGCCTGCTGTACGCCAACAGCGATCGCGCCTCGGTCATCCTCGGCCGGGAGCTCGACGCCCTCGCCGCCGACCACCCGGACCGGCTCTCCGTCGTGCACCACCTCGACGACACCGACGGGTTCGTCACTGCGGCCGACCTCGTGGCCCATCTCGGACCGGACCACCCGGGCCACGTCCTCCTGTGCGGCCCGACCCCGTTCATGGACCTCGTCGAGCTGGCCCTCGCCGCCGCCGGCGTGCCCCCTGAGCGCGTCCTGAGCGAGCGCTTCGTCCAGCCCGACCCGGTGGTCGAGACATCGACGGGACCGGTGGCCGGCACCGTCGTGATCACCCTGGGCAGCCGCACCCTCGAGCTCCCCCACCACCCCGGCGAGACCATCCTCGAGACGGCGCGCCGTGGCGGCCTGAGCCCGCCCTTCGCCTGCCAGGCCGGCAATTGTGGCACCTGCATCGCCCGCGTCACCGAGGGCGCCGTTGCGATGAAGGTCAACGATGCGCTCTACCCCGACGAAGTCGCCGACGGACTCGTCCTCACGTGCCAGGGCATCCCCACCACCCCCCTCGTCCACCTGGTCTACGAGCCCTGATTCGGCTCCCGGCGGCGGTGTCATTCGAGTGGGGTGCCGTCGGGGCGGGTCCAGTGGGTGGTGCCGTCGGGGTGGGTGTGGGGGGTGAAGCCGGCTTCTTTGCGTTTCTGGTGGTGGTCGCAGAGGGGCCAGCCGTTGGGGCCGGTGGTCTGGTGGGTGTGGCGCCAGGGGTCGATGTGGTCGATCTCGCAGCGGCGGGCGGGGATGTCGCAGCCGGGGAAGCTGCAGGTGCGGGTGAGAGTGAGCAGGACCTCGCGGAGGGGTCCGGTGTAGAGGCGTTGGCGGCGGGTGATGGCGACGGGTCGGCCGGCGGGGTCGACG
>JBEIGA010000258.1:0-5451 GCA_040382135.1 Acidimicrobiales bacterium | reverse complement strand
GTGTGGCGCGCGGCCGCGGCGCAGCACCGGACGGCGCGCACGACGGCCGGCGAGGTGGTCCTGCTGCGGGCGGACGACCTCGACCAGGCGTCGTCGGACCCCCGGTTCGCCCAGCTCGGGCTCGATGCGCTCCACCGGCTCGGCATCGTCGACGGGCCGTTCCACGCCTGGCGGCGGCTGACGCTCGCGGCGATGGACGGTGAGCAGCACGTGCGCCTCCGCTCGGTGGTCGGTCGCTCGTTCACCCCCCGCCGGGTGGAGGGTCTGTCCGCCGCCATCCGGGCCCATGCCGAGGGGTTGCTCGACGCCGCGGTCGAGCGCGAGGTCTTCGACGTGGTGGAGGACTACGCGTCCCCGCTGCCGCTGTGGGTGATCTGCCGCTTCCTCGGCCTGCCCGAGGGGATCGACCACGAGATCGCCACCTTCCTCGTCGGGACCGAGGAGGGCTTCGCCGACCCGATGACGCCCGAGCGGCGGGCCCGGGCGGAGTCGAGCATCCTGGCCCTCTACGAGCTGGTCACCGGGCTGATCCGCGACCGGCGCCGGTCGCCTCGGGAGGACCTCGTCACCGACCTGGTGGAGGCCGAGGCGGCGGGGCGGCTGACCGACGACGAGCTCCATGCGCTCGTCGTCAACATCATCGGCGGCGCGATCGGCTCGAGCCGGGCGGCGATCTCGAACAGCGCCCTGCTCCTGCTGCAGCACCCGGACCAGGCACGGGAGCTCCGTGACGACCCCGGCCTGATCCGGCAGGTCACCGAGGAGTGCCTGCGGTACCACCCGCCGTTCCGTGCCGGGCGCCGGAGGACGACGGAGGCGGTCGCGGCGTTCGGCGTGGAGCTCGCCGCCGGTGAGACGGTCTACCTGGCCCGGCAGGCCGCCAACCGGGATCCGGCCCGCTGGTCCGAGCCGGACCGGTTCGACGTCCACCGTGAGGAGCGACGCCACCAGAGCTTCGGGTACGGCCCGCACTTCTGCCTGGGACAGGCCCTCGCCCGCGCCGACCTCCACCAGGCCCTCGGTGCGTTCGTGACCCGCAGCGATCGGATCGAGCTGGTGGACACCGCTCCGCGTCGGCTGCCCGGCGTCCCCGACGAGGCGCTCGAGCGGCTCCGGGTCGCGGTCGTCCGCTCGCCCTGACGCCCGGTCCCCGGGACGGGCTTAGGATGCGCGGCGCCTGCCCCCGAGACCCGAGGAGCCCGCGGTGACGAACCGGAACCTGTACCTGTACGAGGTCGTCGACATCGTCGGCCAGGGCCAGTACGAGTACATGGAGCACCTCTGGAAGGACCCGGTGCTGCGGATGCCGGAGATGTTCGGGCTGCAGGGTTCGTTCTACGTCTGCGCCGCCGGCGGCGGCCGCTGGCCGCAGGTGATCAACATCTGGGACATCGGCTCGAAGGGCCGGATGGGCTGGGCCTCCAACGTCGACCGGATGAACCTGAAGCGGCGCAAGGCCTTCTACGGCGACTGGTGGGACGCCGCCGCGACGTGGCGCACGGGCGGCTTCGACCGGCTCTGCGCGGGCGTCCCCGGCTCACCCTCCACGGAGGAGATCGCGGCCGCGGGCATCACGGGGACCCTGTTCGTGAACGAGATCCTCACGGTGCGGCCCGGCAGCGCACTGGACTTCCTCGCCGCCGTGGCCGAGGTCCGCAAGCCCCTCATGGCCGAGTACGGCCATCACGCCACCGGGCTCTACGAGGTGACCTCCAACCAGCACGAGGTCGTGATGGTGTGGGCCACCGACATCCCCTCGCAGGTGCGGTGGCACCAGAACCGTGACACCACCCGCGGCCTGTGCGACGAGGGCGAGGCCGACGACCGCATCGTGGCCTGGGAGCGGCTCTCGGCCGAGTACGTCACCGGCGGCGACAGCCACATCATGACGCCCCTCCCGCGGACGGTGTACGGCCCCGACGACTGGGAGGACGCCTCCCTCGACGAGTGGCTGAACGGCGCCGGCTTCGCCCTGCCCTCGGCCGGCGACTGACGAGCGGGATCGGTCCCCGCCATGGCGCTCACCTCGCTGCACATCGACCGCCGCGAGCCCCTCGCCGAGCGGCCCGACCACGAGTGGGTCACGGCCACGGCGTCGTTCGCCGTCGACCCCGAGCATCCGGCGAACCGCCGCATCGTCGACCTCGACCTGGCCCCCCGGGACGCCGCCGGCCTCGTCACCTTCGACGCCGACGTCCGCCTCCTGCAACCGACCGGGGCCGAGGCGATCGACGTCCGCCGGCTCCTGCTGGTCGTCCCCAACCGGGGCATGGTCGGCGGGGTGCCGTTCAGCGTCGGCGCGCCGATGGCGTTCGGCGCTGCGCCCGCAGCGCCCCACCCGGGTGACGGCTTCGTGCTCGACCGCGGTTGGACCGTGCTGTGGTGCGGCTGGCAGTGGGACGTGGAGCAGGGCCTGGGCCTCCGTGCGCCGGTCGCCGCGGTCCCGCCCGGATGGATGCGGGCCGAGTGGCGGCTCGATGTGCCCGCCGACGAGAGACCTCTCAGCGACTCGACCCTGTTCTTCCGGTTCGCCGCCTACCCCACCGCCGATCTCCACGACCCGGACGCCGTGCTCACGGTGCGCACCTCGCCGGGCGGGGAGCGGCAGGTCGTCCCGCGGGATCGGTGGCGGTTCACCGATCCCACCAACGTCGCCCTCGACGGCGGGTTCCTGCCGTTCCACTGGTACGAGCTGGTGTACCGCACGCCCCACTGCCCGGTGGCCGGCGCCGGCCTGCTCGCCCTGCGGGACACCGTCGCCCACCTGCGATCCCGAGCCGACGATGCCGTGGCCCTCGGCTTCGGGATCTCGCAGTCCGGCCGGGTGCTGCGCCAGTTCCTGTTCGAGGGGCTGAACCGGGACGAAGCGGGCCGGCAGGTCCTCGACGGCGTGTTCGCCCACATCGCGAGCAGCCGCCGAGGTGAGTTCAACCACCGGTACGCCCAGCCGTCGTACACCCACGTGCTCGGTTTCTCGAACCTCCCGCCGTTCGACACGCCGAGCCTGCTCGCCCGGCAGCGGGCCGAGGGCGGCGCACCCAAGGTGCTCGAGACCAACTCGGCGTGGGAGTACTGGCGGGGTGACGGCGCCCTCGTGCACGTGGATGCGGCGACGGGCGAGGACCTGCCCGACGACCCCGACACCCGCGCCTACCTGCTCGCCGGGCACGACCACCTCGGCCCCTTCCCCGGCAAGGAGCTGCTGCCCGGCACCAACCCCGCCCACGGGCTCGACGGGCAGCTCGTGCTCCGCGCCCTGTTCGTGGCGCTCGAGCGCTGGGTCGCCGACGGGGTCGCGCCGCCTCCGAGCCGCGTGCCCCGACGCGACGACGGCACTGCCGTGCCCCGTGAGGAGGTGCTGGCGCGCTTCGGTCACGTCCCCACGCCGGACCCCGCCGTCCTCAACGTGACCCGCCGGATCGACCTCGGACCCGACGCCGAGCGAGGGGTCGGGCGCTGGCCCATCCGCGAGGGCGAGCCGTACCCGGCGCTCGTCCCGTCGGTCGACGACGACGGCAACGAGGTGGCGGGCATCCGGGTCCCCGAGATCGCCGCCCCCGTCGGCGTGTTCACCGGCTGGAACCCCCGCCGCCCGGTCGAGGGCCTGCCGGACGTGCTCTACGAGTTCCTCGGCAGTCGCCTGCCGTTCCGGCCGGGTCGGCCGTCGCTCGCCGACCGCTACCCGGACGAGGCCGTCTTCGCCGCGGCGGCCCGTGCCGCCGCCGACCACCTCGCCGAGGCGGGCTTCCTGCTCGCCGAGCACGTCCACCGCGCCGTCGGGATCGCCGTGGCCCGCTTCGCGGAGAGCACCGGGGACAGGAGCACCTGATGGGGGAGCAGCTGATCGACGGCCGCCGGTCCTACGTGGCCGGGCGGTGGGTGGAGCCCGAGGCGCTGTTCGCCGTGGAGAACCCGGCGGACGAGACCACGGTCGCCGAGGCGGGCGCCACCCCCCTCGCCGAGGTGGAGCGGGCCGTCGCCGAGGCGCGGCGGGCCTTCGACGACGGGGTGTGGGCCGGGCTGTCGGTGGACGAACGGGCTGCGAACGTGCAGCGCTTCCTCGACCACGTCGCCTCCCGGGGCGCCGAGCTCGTCGCCACGATGGTCGCCGAGGCGGGACAGACCCGTGCGTACGCCGAGGGTGCCCAGCTCCACATGGGCCTGGCGCTCGGCCGGTCCACCGTCGACCTGTACCGGTCGTTGCCGGAGGAGGAGGCCAACCCGGTACCGGTGGACGAGCTCGTCCGTGGCCGGGTGGCGCTGAGCGTCCGGCGGTACGAGCCGATCGGCGTCGTCTCGGCGATCACCCCGTACAACGGGGCGATCATCATGGCGTTCCAGAAGCTGGTGCCGGCCCTGATGGCGGGCAACTCGGTGATCCTGCGGCCCAGTCCGCTCACGCCGCTGTCGTCGTTCGTGTTCGCCGAGGCCGCCGAGGCGGCGGGCCTCCCGGCGGGCGTGCTGAGCATCGTCGCGGAGGCAGGGTCCGAGGGGGCCGCCCTCCTCAGCTCGGATCCCCGCGTGGACATGGTGTCGTTCACCGGATCCACGGCGGTCGGCCGGCAGATCATGGCGCAGGCCGCCCCGACGCTGAAGCGGGTGTCGCTCGAGCTCGGCGGGAAGTCGGCCCAGCTCTACCTCGACGACGCCGTCCATCGGGCACCGATGGGGGCGATGGCCGTCGTGGCGATGACGTGCGGGCAGGCCTGCGTCGCCGCCACCCGGATGCTGGTACCCGCCCACCGCAAGGACGAGGTGGTCGAGGCCGTGGCCGCGGCGTACCGCACGATCACGGTCGGCGACCCGCGCGATCCGGCCACCCTCATGGGGCCGTTGATCGATGCCCGGGCACGCGAACACTGTGAGCGGTACGTGGCGCTGGCGCAGGAGCACGGCGGCCGCGTGGTGGTGGGCGGCGCTCGGCCGGCCGGGCTCGACCGCGGCTATTGGTTCGAGCCGACGGTGCTGGACATCCCCGACAACGACAACCCCGCGGCCCGCGACGAGATCTTCGGGCCGGTGCTCTCGGTGATCGGGTACGAGGACGTCGAGGACGCGATCCGCATCGCGAACGACAGCCCGTACGGCCTGTCCGGTCAGGTGTACGGCGCCGACGTCGCCGCGGCCACGGCCGTCGCCCGCCGCATCCGCTCCGGCGCGGTGCAGGTGAACACCTCGGTGTTCAGCGCCTACGCCGCGGCCGGCGGCTACAAGCAGAGCGGTCTCGGCCGCGAGCGTGGACCCGAGGGGATCCGCGAGTTCCAGGAGGTCAAGCACCTCTCCATCGGCGAGCTCGCTCGCTGAGCCATCGGCGAGCTCGCTCGCTGAGCCGTCGGCGAGCGACCTCGCCGACCGGTGCCCGGCCCGGTCAGCGGGTCCAGCGCTCCAGCTCGGTCTTCAGCCAGCCGTGCTCCCAGAAGCTCTCGTCGCCGCCGTTCTCGAGCAGGTGGC
>JBEIGA010000257.1:0-5504 GCA_040382135.1 Acidimicrobiales bacterium | reverse complement strand
CGCCGGCTGGGCGGCACGGGCCGGCGGGGCCGGCTGGGCCGGCTGGGCGGCACGGCGGGCGGCGGCGCGTCCGGCCGAGGTGTGCAGCATGGCCTCCATCTCCTCGGCGCCCACGGGAGTGGAGAAGAGGAAGCCCTGCATCTGGTCGCAGCCGTGGCGGCGCAGGAAGTCGAGCTGGGACCGGGTCTCGACCCCCTCGGCGATGACCTCGAGGCCGAGCCCCTTGGCCATCGCGATGACGGCCTTGACGATAGGGCCGCCGCTCTCGTCGATCCTGCGCACGAAGGTGCGGTCGATCTTGATGGCGTCGAATTGGAAGCGCTCGAGGTACTCGAGCCCGGAGTAGCCGACGCCGAAGTCGTCGATGGCCATGCGCACGCCCATCGAGCGCAGCTCGAGGAGGGCGGCCTGCACCGACGTGGGGTCCTGCAGGGCGAGGTTCTCGGTGATCTCGAGCTCGAGGAAGCGGCCGGGCAACCCGGTCTGGCGCAGTACCCGGGCCACCATGTCAGGCACGGAGGCGAGCTGGAACTGGCGCGGCGAGAGGTTCACCGCCATCACGATCGCCGGCAGGCCCTTCGTGACCCATTCCACGGTCTGGCGGGCGGCCTCGTACAGGACCCACTCGCCGATCTGCTCGATGAGGCCGCTCTCCTCGGCCACGGCGATGAACTGCTCGGGCGGGATGAAGCCCAGCGTGGGGTGCTGCCACCGGACGAGCGCCTCGGCGCCGGCGATCTCGCCGGTGCGGATGTCGAGCTTCGGCTGGTACCGGACGAGCAGCTGGTGCGCCCGCAGGGCGTCGTGGAGGGCGCTCTCGATGTCGAGTCGGGCGACGGCGCCGGTGCGGGTGGACTCGGTGTAGAGCGAGACGGTGTTCCGCCCCTGCTCCTTGGCCCGGTACATGGCCGAGTCGGCCGCCTCGAGCAGGGCGCCCGCCTCCCGTGCATCGGTGGGGAAGTGGGCGATACCGATGCTCGGGGTGACGTAGAGCTTGCGCCGGCCGAGGGTGAACGGTGACGAGAAGCGGCGCACGATCTGCTTGGCGATCGCCTCGCTGTGCTCGGGCGAGTTGACCTTGGGGAGGATGATGGCGAACTCGTCGCCGGCGATCCGGGCCACGGTGGCCTCGCCCTTCACGAGCTCGGAGAGGCGCTTCGCGACCTCCCGGAGCAGGTCGTCGCCGGCGTCGTGGCCGAGGCTGTCGTTGACGTTCTTGAAGCGGTCGAGGTCGAGGAACATCAGGGCGACCAACCGGCGGTCGCGGAGCGATCGGGCGATGGCGAGATCGAGCCGCTGCTGGAACAACGTCCGGTTCGGCAGACCGGTGAGCGGGTCGTGGGCGATCTCGTGCTCGAGGTCACCCCAGCGGCGGATCATCGAAAGCACGTACAGCGCGACGCCGACCGACAGGAGGATGCCGCCACCGACCGCCGTGGCGAGCGAGATCTCCCGGCCCGTGGCGGCGCCGATCGCGACCAGCGCCGGGCCGACGAGCACGCCGGCGAGCACGGTCGCAGACCGCCGGAGGTCGACGCGTGGGCTCTGCACCACTGCAGGGGCGAGGAGGAGGTCGTTCGACGGGTGCAGGACCCCGGCCGTCGCCAACGTGAGCGTCCCGAGCCCGAGGGCGGTCCGGGCCACGTCGGGTACGACGACGTGGAGGGTGCAGGCGAGCACGACGGCCGAACAGGCGCCGACGGCGGCCACCGCGAGCCCCAGGAGTCGCACCGACACCCGCTCCTCGCCGCCCGAGGACCGGACCAGGAGCGAGGTGACCCATGTGGCCGCCAGAGCACAGGCGGTGGCGAGGTAGGCGGCGATCACCGCACCGTCCACCTCCCGGCCGGGGGCGTCCACGACCAGGACCCAGACCGCGAGCGCGGCGGCCGCGGTCGCGATGGTGCCTTCCACGAGGACGTGGAGCGCGGCGCTGCGGAGGCGGTCCCAGAGGGTGAACCCCGCCCCGAAGCCGACCAGGAGCGAGGCCAGCAGCACGGCGGCGGCGAGCCCCCCGGTCCCGGCTCCAGGGGTCGGGAGGACGAGGGCACAGGAGGCTCCGGCGACCCAGGCGAGGACCCAGGGGTCGGTGACGTCGGTCCACGACGGACGTCCATGGGTCTGCAGGCGGTGCCGGACGACGATGACGAGGGCGACCAGCACGAGGACGCGCGCCGAGAGCGCTCCCGCCTCGGGGCGGACGGCGCCCACCACCACGGAGCCGATACCCAGGATCGTGACGATCCAGGACGGGAGCTCGTCGTGCTGCGACCGACCGCCGGCTGGTTCGACCGGCGCCATGGGTTCTGGATCGGCCCGGCTGCGGTCCGTCTGAAGAACGCGCCAGGGATTGGGCAGGATGGCCCACGGGCCGGCGAACGACCTGGCCCGGGCCCTTGTGGACAGGGGACCGGGTCCGGGCCAGACTGCCGCGCATGACCGAGACCATCACCGTCGTCGGTGCCGGGGTCATGGGGTCCGGGATCGCCCAGGTGCTGGCGGTCGCCGGCCACCCGGTGCGCTGCCAGGACCTCAGCCCGGACGCCGTCGAGAAGGCCCGATCCAGCGTGGACACCGGCCGTTTCGGTGTTCGCGGAGCCGTGGAGCGGGGGAAGCTCGCGGCCGATGCCGCCGATGCCGCCCTCGCCCGCCTGACCTTCACCACCGACCTCGACGAGGCCCTCGAAGGCACGGACCTCGTCATCGAGGCCATCCCGGAGCGCCTCGACCTGAAGATCCGCTTCTGGCGGGACATGGACCGCCGGACGCCCGACCACGTGGTGTTCGCGAGCAACTCGAGCGGCTTCCCGATCCAGGCCATGGCGGCCGCCACCGACCGTCCCGACCGCGTCGTCGGCTGGCACTGGGCCTCGCCGGCGCCGGTGATGCGCCTGGCCGAGATCGTGCGTGGCCCGGACACCTCCGATGCGACCGTCGAGCTCGTCTGTCGCCTTGCTGCTGCGGCGGGCAAGAACCCGATCGTGGTCAAGGACGACCCCGGCCACTGGGGCTACGTCGCCAACCGCGTGTACGGCGCCATGATCCGGGAGGCGAACGCCGTCGTCGCCGCCGGCATCGCCACCCGCGAGGAGGTCGACCAGCTGATGACCGACTGCTTCCGCTGGCCCACCGGTCCCTACGGCATGGCGCGGGGCGCCGGCAGCGGGTGGGGGTGAGCAGGATGCGCGCTGCGTTGCTGGAACAGGGCGGAACACCGCTGCGGGTCGTCGACGACGTCGACATCACCTCGCCCGGGCCCGGGCAGGTCCTCGTGGAGGTCGCCGCCTGCGGGATCTGCCACTCGGACCTCACGATGATCGACGGCCAGGGCTCGCTCGCGCCGGTCGTGCTGGGGCACGAGGCGGCCGGGCGGGTCGTGGAGATCGGTCAGGGCGTCACGAGCGTCCGCCCGGGCGACCACGTGATGCTCACACCGCTCCCGAGTTGCGGCCGCTGCTACTACTGCGTCCGCGGGCAGCCCACCATCTGCGTCCAGGCGATCAGCCTGTTCACCGGGCTCCTCCCCGACGGCACCTCCCCGCTGTCGCGCCACGGCGAGCTCGTGTACCGGGGTCTCGGCGTCGGCGGGTTCGGTCAGTACGCGCTCGTCGTCGAGAACGGCGCCGTCCCGATCCCGCCGGACGTGCCGCTCGACCTCGCCTGCCTCTGCGGCTGCGCACTCCAGACCGGGGTGGGCGCCGTCCTCAACACGGCGAAGGTCGAGCCGGGGGCCACGGTGTTCGTGGCAGGCCTCGGGGGCGTCGGGATCTCGGTCGTGCAGGGGGCGCGGCTCGCCGGGGCTGCCCGGATCATCGTCTCCGACCCCGTCGGCGCCCGCCGCGACGCAGCGGCGAACCTCGGGGCCACCGACGTGCTCGACCCCACCGTGGACGACGTCGTCGTGCGCAGCCGGGAGCTCACCGGCGGCATCGGCGTGGACTACGCGTTCGACGCCGCGGGCTCGGGCCCGCTCGTCGAGACCTGCATCGCCGCCACCCGCAACGGCGGGACCACGGTGATGGTCGGCGCGCCGCCGGTCGACCACGAGGTGCGGATCACGCCCGCCGTGGCGTTCCTCACCGTCGAGAAGCGGCTCATCGGCTCCCTGCTCGGCTCGGCCCACGGGCACCGGGAGATCCCCCGCCTGCTGGCGTGGTGGCGTCAGGGCCGGCTCGACCTCGAGGCCATGGTGAGCAACCGCATCGGCCTCGACGAGATCAACGACGGCCTCGAGGACCTGCGTCGTTCGCAGGGCATCCGCACCGTGGTGCGGGTCGGCGGCTGAGTCGCCCGGCTGTCAGGGGAGCGGCATCTCGCGCAGGCGCTGCGCGAGCAGCCGGACCACGGCGGGGAGGGGCGGCGCGGCGCGGGCATCGAGGCTCTCGAGGGTGACGAAGGCCTCGGTCGTCGCACCGCGCCCCTGCAGGCTCACCGTCAGCTGCGAGGGGGGATGCCCCTCGGTCTCGAGGAGGCACTCGAGCAGTCCGCCGCCCGGGTCCACGTAGGTCACCTGCCCGACGGCGTGCAGCGCGGCGTGGAGCCGGTCGAACACCTCGTCCGGCGGCGCCACCAGCTCGAGGCCCTCCTCGTCGAGGACCGCGACCTCCACGGCATCGGGGAGCCGCAGGTCGGGGCGGATGACGGGCGTGGGCTGCGGCGCGGGGTGGGCGCCGTCGGCGACGGCGGCGCGGACGACGCGGAACGCCTCGTTGGTTCGAGCAGCATGCGCACCGGAACCCGGGCCGGCGACGTCCGGGTGCAGCCGACGGATGCGGTCGCGGTAGGCGATCCGGACCTCCGGCCATGGCGTCGTGGGGTGCACCCCCAGCACCTCGAGCGCCTCCTGCAGCTGCACCGCCTCAGCATGCCCGAGGCCGGTGGGGTGGGGGCTAGTCCCGTGCGGTCAGATCGAGTCGGCCGCCGCTGCCGCTCCGGAGCATGGCGGCATCGGCCTGGGCGGCGGCGTGGAACAGGCCGTGGCCGTCGCGGCGCATGGCCCACCCCATGGCGAGGTCCCAGCCGCGTGCTCGGAGGGCGCGGTACAGCTCCGTGGCACGGGCCTCGGTCGCGCGCCGGTCCGCGACCGGCACCAGCAGGACGCCGTACTCGCCGGAGCGGAGGACGGCGACGCGGTCGGTGGGTGCGAGGTGCTCGGCCAGGGCGGCAACGACCAGTTCGTCGGTGGGCGAAGGGGTGTCGGATCCCTCACGGCGGCCGATCGAGAGGATCGCGGCGCTGATGCCGAGCTCGGCACATCGCGCCTCCTCGGTGCGGAGGAGCTCCTTCCAGGCATCGAGCCCGCCGACGAGGGGTGACGCCGCCGGGGCCGCCCCGTCGCCGTCGGTCGGGGTGGATGCCTGGCCGTCCTGGGTCGCCATGTCGCTCCTCACCGGGCTCGCCGCTGTGCCACGACGCATCGTACGGGCCCGCTCGTCCCCGGGGCGGGACCCCGACACGCGAACCGGCCGGTGGTCCAAACCCGCGGGGGGCGGTCCACCGGCCGG
>JBEIGA010000256.1:0-5577 GCA_040382135.1 Acidimicrobiales bacterium | reverse complement strand
TCGTGGAGGGGGCGGGTCACCACCTGCGCCACGACCCCCGGGCGGTGGCCCTGCTGCTCGGCTGGCTGGATCGGCAGCGCCGGCAGGCGCCGTTGTAGCTGCCGGCAGGCGCCGTTGTAGCTGCCGGCAGGCGCCGTTGTAGCTGCCGGCAGGCGCCTCAAGCGAACCTCAACCTGGGGGCAAGCTTCAGGCACGTCTGGGCCGGGGCCATCAGCCTCCGCCGTCGCCGTGCCGAGGACTCCAGCATCCGCAACATCGGAACGGAGGGCGGCGATGGTGGCCGGTCGGTGGTACGAGCAGGGACGGGGGCGCTGAGATGGCCACCCTGCGCGTCGCCGCTGCACTCGGCCGGGCGCTCGCCCGCAAGTGCGTCCGCGAGACCCTCGACGGACGGGCCGACACCGAGCTCGTCGCCGTGTCGCCGATCGTGGGCACGGTGCGGTCACGGGTGGAGGGCGGCGGTGTCGACCTCTGCCTGATCGACGCCGGGCTCGACGACGTGGAGTCGCTGCTGTCGGCCGCCCGGCGCCGCAACGTGCAGGTCGCCGTCCTGGTCCGCGAGGGAGACGGTGCCGCCGCCGCTCGTGCCTTCGCCCTGCCCCGAGGCCAGGTCCGGGAGATCAGCCGGGACACCGGTGTTCGCGACGTCCTGGCCGGGCTGCTCCCCGAGCAGGACGGGCCGCAGGCCTTCCGGCGGCCGGCGCCGGTCCGTCCGTCGTCGGCCGATCGGTTCCCGGCGAGGCCGGCGTGGTCGTCCACCCGGCCCGACGTGATCGTGATCGGGTCCTCCACCGGGGGGCCGGGAGCGCTCGCCGCGGTCCTGGGCGACCTCCCTCCGTGGTTCGACGTGCCGATCCTGATCGTGCAGCACATGCCGCCGCGGTTCACTGCGCTCATGGCCCGGAACCTCAGCAGGGTCACCCACCTCGACGTCGGCGAGGCCGGGCACGGCACCACGTTCGGTCCCGGTCAGGTCTGGATCGCGCCGGGCGGCTCCCACATGGTGGTGGATGCCCCCGGACGGCTCGCAGTGAACCAGGATCCGCCCGAGCAGAGCTGCCGTCCCAGCGTCGACGTCCTGTTCCGCTCCGCAGCCGAGGTGTACGGCCGACGGGCCATCGGCGTGGTGCTGACGGGCATGGGGTGCGACGGCGCCAGCGGCAGCGAGGCGCTGCACCGCGCCGGCGCCTCGGTGGTGGTGCAGGACGCGGCGTCGAGCGTCGTCTGGGGGATGCCGGGCGCGGTCGTCGCGAAGGGCGTCGCGGACGACGTGGTGCCGCTGCACGGCATCGTCGACGCCGTCGTGACCCGCACCGGCGGCCGTCGGCGGGTGCAGGTGGGCGCGCACGCCGGCTGACTTCCGCTCCAGTTCTCCGGCCGTCTGCCGATGAAAGCACCAGGGCGCGCATCTGGCGCGACCGTCGGAGAGTCGAGAGGACGTGGTCGCCATGGCGAGCATCCTGGTTGTGGACGACAGCCCGATCATGCGGAAGATCGTCATCCGCACCCTGCGCCAGGCGGGGTACGGCGAGCACGACATCCGCGAGGCCGGCGACGGCTCGGAGGCGCTGGAGGAGATCCGCGTGGCTCCGCCGTCGGTCGTCCTGTCGGACTGGAACATGCCGAACATGAACGGCCTCGACCTTCTGAAGACCATCCGGTCGGAGAACATCCGGGTGCCCTTCGGCTTCGTGACCTCCGAGTCGAACGTCGAGCAGAAGAGCCAGGCCGCCGCCGCCGGGGCCTCGTTCCTGCTCTCGAAGCCGTTCACCGCCGACGACCTCGACGCCGAGCTGCGTCGGGTCCTCTGAGCGTCCCCACCACCGAACCCACGAGCGGGAGAGACACGACATGAGCGTTGCCGCGTTCCCGGAGGCCCGCGAGGTGCGGGACCTCCTCGAAGGACTCCTCGGACGGGACTGCAAGGTCAC
Organism: Acidimicrobiales bacterium; assembly: GCA_040382135.1. GTDB lineage: Bacteria > Actinomycetota > Acidimicrobiia > Acidimicrobiales > JBEIGA01 > JBEIGA01. The sequence continues at coordinate 3,646 of JBEIGA010000256.1, read as the reverse complement.
GACCACCGACGCCGCTTCGGCCACGCCGCACGAGGCCACCCTCTGCGGCCTGGTGGACGACGAGAACACCCTGCGGTTCGTGCTGGGCACGGACCTGCTGCTCGCCCACCTGCTCGGTGCCTCCGTGGCGCTGATCCCCGCGGGTCGGGCGAAGGACGCCACCGGGCCGGACGACGACCTGCTCGCCAACTACTGCGAGGTCGCGAACGTGCTCTCTCGCACGGTCAACGAGCGAGCCGGTGCCCGCGTGCGCATCGACCCGGGCATGCAGCACGAGCCGGGCGCACTCGCAGCGGTCGTCGCCGGGGGCCCGGTCGGCCGCTATGCGGTCGAGGTCGCCGGATACGGCGCCGGCGTGCTCGTCGTCGCCGCCGCCTGAGCGCCGCCGCCTGAACCGCCCACCGGAGGCGCCTACTCCGGGCGGAGCTCGGCGAGCAGGATCCCGACCGGGTGCTCGATGGTGGCCGAGACACCGTCGGAGGCGAGGTCGGCGAGCTCGGAGGCGACGGCCACGACCGGCAGCCCGAGCAGGTGGTCGCCGTCGAGGAACGGCTTGATCGCCCCGCCCACGACGTTGGCGAGCTCCGCCATCGCGTCGAGCGCGTCCTGGGTGCCGCACTCGGCGGCGTCGAGGCCGAACCATGCGGCGGCCACGCAACGGGCCGTTGCCTCGGACGCGGCGACGCGCAGCTCCGTCGGCTGGTCGCCGCGGATCGCGATACGGGCCTCGAGCAGGGGGCCGGCCGCCGCGTCGGGCTGACCCGGGTCACGGTCGCCGAGGGCGACGGTGAGAGCCTCGTCGAGGACCGCGGCGAGGTCCTCGGGGGCGGGGAGCAGGATCTCGGTCATGGCTGGCTCCGTGCGTTTCGGTAGCAGATCGTCCGGCCGAAGGTCCGGGACTCGTAGGCGGTGTCGACGCCGAGCGTCGTCTCGCTGGACCCGAGCAGCAGGTAGCCGTGCGGTGCGAGCACGTTCGTGCGGATCCGCCGCAGGATGTCCTGCTTGGTCTCGAGCGAGAAGTAGATGAGGACGTTCCGCAGCAGCACGAGGTCGCTGCGCGGCACGTCGGCCCAGCGCTCCAGCAGGTTGAGCTGGCGCGCCTCGATCATCGAGCGGAGGCGGTCCGAGGCGACCCAGTCCCGGCCGACCTGGGTGAAGTGCTCGAGCAGGCTCGTGGCCGGCAGCCCGCGGTTGACCTCGAGCTGGCTGAAGCGACCTTCGGCGGTGCGGGCGACCATCGTGGGGGAGAGGTCGGTTGCGACGATCCGAACCCGACCGGACCGGACCAGGTCGGGGAACCGATCCATCAGCAGGATCGCCAGGGTGTAGGGCTCCTGGCCGCTCGAGCTGGCCCCGCACCACACCGTCAGCGAGCCGTCGCCTCCGGCGAGGACCTCCGGGATGATCGAGTCGGCGAGCGCTGTCCACGGGTGGTTGTCGCGGAAGAACGAGGTCTCGTTGGTGGTCATCGCGTCGACGACGGCGCAACGGAGGTCACGACGGCTCGTGTCGGCGACCAGGGCCACCAGCTCGGCGATGTCGGCGAGGCCGTGCTGGCGGACCACCGGCGCCAGCCGGCTCTCGATGAGGTAGTCCTTGCCTTCGTCGAGCTCGATGCCCGATGCGGTCCGCACGAAGGCGCGCAGGGCGGCGAGGTCGGCGCCGTCGAGGCCTTGGCGGCCCCGGGACGCGCCGCTCCGCGTGGTGCTCGCGGTGGGCAGGTTCATCGCGCTCCTCCTCCGGTCAGGGCGCGACCGCGGGCGACGCGCTCGGTGATCGCCGCGGCGATCTCCTCGAGCGGCAGCACCCGGTGCGCCAGTCCTGCTCCGACCACGAAACCGGGCATGCCCCAGACGACGCTCGTGGCCTCGTCCTGGGCGTACACCTCGGCGCCGAGCTCGGCGATCGCTTCGCATCCCTGGGTGCCGTCCCGGCCCATGCCGGTCATCACGATGCCGAGTTGGGCGGCGCCGTAGACCTGGGCGGCCGAGCGGAACAGGACGTCCACCGCCGGCCGGCAGCTGTGCACCGGGGGGTCGTCGGTCAACCGGACGGTGGCGAGACCGGCCGGTCCGGTGATCTCGAGGTGGCGCCCGCCCGGTGCGACGTAGGCGGTGCCGGCCTCCACCCGCATCCCGTGCCCGGCCTCGACGACCCGCAGCCCCGACCGACGGTCGAGCCGCTCGGCGAGGAGGGCCGTGAAGTTCGGAGGCATGTGCTGCACGATGAACACCGGGACCGGGAGGGGCTCGGTGATGGCGGACAGCACCGTCTCGAGGGCGTTCGGCCCGCCGGTCGACGTGCCGATGAGCACGGCGTCGATGCGGTCCACCGCCCGCAACCGGGACAGCACGCCACCGCCGGCAGCGGGGCGGGGCGTGGCCGCCGCAGCCGTGGCCGGAGCCCGCTTCGGCGCCAACGCCTTGATGCGGGGAACGAGCTGTTCGCGGATCTGCTCGATGCCCTCTGCGGTGGAACCCACGTTCGCGGGCTTCGTGACGTAGTCGCTCGCCCCGGTCGCCAGCGCATCGATCGTCGCTGCGGCGCCGCGCCGGGTGAGGGTGCTGAACATGATGACCGGGAGCCGAGGCCGTGTCCGGCGGATCGCCGCCAACGTCTCGAGGCCGTCCATCTCCGGCATCTCGACGTCGAGGGTCACGACGTCGGGATCGAGCTGCTCGATCCGCGCCAGTGCCGCCCTGCCGTCCGCAGCCGTGCCGACGACCTCGAGCTCGGGATCCGAGCCGATGATGTCGGTGAGCATGCGCCGCATGACGACTGCGTCATCCACGACGAGCACGCGCGTCCGGGTTCCCGCCGAGCCGGCCATGGTCAGACCCGTTCCTCGTCGAGGAGCCCGAGAGCGCGCAGCTTGTCGGCGAGCATGCCGGTGTCGATGGGCTTGACGAGGTACTCGTCGGCGCCGGCCATGAGGGCACGGGCGATGTTCCGCGGATCGGACTCCGAGGAGATCATCAGCACCGCGAGGTCGGCGAATCGCTTCTCCATGCGCAGGGCGCGGACCAGCTCGAGGCCGTCCATGATGGGCATGTTCCAGTCCACGAGGAGGGCGTCATAGGCCTCCCCGTCGCGCAGACGGCGCAGGGCCTCCTCGCCGTGCTCGGCCTGGCACGACTCGATGCCCAGTTGGTCGAGCATCCGCTTCACCATGGCCCGCGCGGCGCGGGAGTCGTCGACGATCAGGGTCTGCACGTGCGCCTCCTTCCTCCGGTTCGTCCCTGGCTCACAGGGTGAACGTGTTGACGATGCGGCTCAGGTCCTCGGCCATGCCCGACAGCTCACCCGAGGCGTGCTGCGTCTCGGCCGCGCCGGTGGCGGTGGTGGCCGCCGCCTCGGCGACGCTGTTGATGTTCTCGGCGATCTCCGAGCTGCAGCGGGCGGCCTCGGTGATGCTGCGGCCGATCTCGTTCGTGGTGGCCGCCTGCTCCTCGACCGAGCTGGCGATCGTCGTCGAGATGTCGGAGATCTCGCCGATGATCCCGGAGATGCTCTCGATCGCCTCGGTGACGCTGCCGGTGTCGGCCTGGATCGCCTGGATCTTCTGGCTGATGTCCTCGCTGGCCCGGGCGGTCTCCTTGGCGAGCTCCTTGACCTCGTTGGCCACGACGGCGAAGCCCTTGCCGAC
>JBEIGA010000255.1:0-5709 GCA_040382135.1 Acidimicrobiales bacterium | reverse complement strand
GCGAGGACCTCCTCGGTGTCGCCGTCGAGGAAGTCGAGCAGGTCGCCGACCAGGGCGTCGTAGGCGACGGCGTCGATCTCACCCACACAGGGCGCGGCGCACTTCTCGATGTGGAACAGGAGGCACGGCCGGCCGAGACGCTCGTGGGAACGGAACTTGTGCGGCGAGCACGTGCGGATCGGGAAGGTGCGCAGCAGCAGGTCGAGCGTCTCGCGGATGGCGTACGCGTGGCCGTAGGGGCCGAAGTACCGGACGCCCTTGCGCTTGCGGCCCCGCATGACCATGGCCCGGGGCCAGTCCTCGTCGAGGGTGACGGCGAGGAAGGGGTAGCTCTTGTCGTCGACGAGGCGGATGTTGAACCGGGGACGGTGCTCCTTGATCAACGAGTACTCGAGCATCAGCGCCTCGAGCTCGTTGCCCACCTGGATCCACTCGACCGCGGCCGCGGTCTCCACCATCTGGCGGGTGCGCGGCGGCAGGTTGTACGGGTTCTGGAAGTAGTTCGACAGGCGCTGGCGCAGGCTCTTGGCCTTGCCGACGTAGATCACCCGACCGGCGGCGTCCTTGAACTGGTAGGAGCCGGGCGCATCGGGGATCGTGCCGGCAGGCGGACGCTGGACCATCGCTGCGCAGGATATTGACCGTCGCACCCCATCCGTAGGGTGCGCGCATGAAGCTCCGCGAACCCGACGAGATCGATCGGCGCTGGCTCGAGCAGCGCCTTGCCGCGCCCCGCCTCAGCGTGCTCGCCAACCGGTCGACCCGAGGTCGGCTCGCCGTGCGCGAACACCTGGCGGCCTGCGACCGCATCCGGGCGATCGACCAGGAGATGACGGCGCTGGCGGCCGAGCGGCGGAGGCTGACCGAACGGGTCCACGCCCTCGACCAGCTGCTCGACGGCACGGCCCGCCGCCCGGATCCGGTCACGGGCGTGCCGCGCCACGTCCGCTACGGCCTGCTCCCACCGCGGACCCGCTTCGGCCGGCCGGGACCACACTGGCGGCGGACCGCCTCCACCGACGAGGTGCGGGCGCTCATCCTCGACATCCTGTCGTCCACCGACGCGCCGGTCCGGGTACGGGAGCTCGTGGCGGTGCTGTCCGCCCATGGGCTCGAGACGGCGGCGCCGGCGAGCCAGGTGGTGTCCAACCTGCTCCGTGCGGAGCGGGCCGCAGGCCGGGTGGAGCGGACCGCCCGGGGCGTCTACCGCTGGATCGCCGAGACCGGCCCGGCCTGACCCCACAGCCGGCACGCTGCGGCCGGCGTCCTCGGCCGACGTCATCGGCCGAGGACCGGTGGACCGACGTCCGGTGCCCTGTCGGGAATCCCTTGGACCGGCGTGGCGCGTTGTGGATTCCACCCCCGCCGGCCTCGCCTCCTCCCGCGTCCCCCTGTGGCGCGTTGTGGGCGCCGGCCATGAGGGACCATCAGGCGAGCGCTCCACTGCGCGCCACGGAGGGGTGTTGGGACCGACCGCTCCGATCAGGAGTGACGCGCCGCCGCGCCACAGCACGCCACGGCCATCCAAGGGTCGCGCACGAGACACCGCCACCCTCGACCCGGACGCTGCCCATCCCCCGGACCGGTTCCTTCACCGCTGCGTGGCGCATCGTTCACCCGATGGAAGTAGAGTGACCGACACACCGGCCTGGTATCCGGTGAGATCTGCATCCGAGACCGACAACCCCGTGGCGAGGCGACCAGGCTGTCCCCACCGGTCATATCGGATGCTCCCGTGAGGGGGTTCCCAACCGATGCTCCGACTCCAGCGACCGCTCCCCGATCGCTATCTCGACGCCACCGCAGAGGAGAACGCCGACCGCGTCCGGGCGGCCAAGGCCGCCCTCGGCGACCGGCTGTTCATCCTCGGCCACCACTACCAGCGGGACGAGGTGATCGACTTCGCCGATGCCCGGGGGGACTCCTTCAAGCTCGCCCGGCTCGCCCAGGCCCGACCCGAGGCCGAGTACATCGTCTTCTGCGGCGTGCACTTCATGGCCGAGGCCGCCGACATCCTCACCGGCGACCACCAGCAGGTGATCCTCCCGGACCTGAACGCCGGCTGCTCCATGGCCGACATGGCCGACCTCGACGAGGTCGAGGAGGCCTGGGAGGCCCTCGGCCAGGTCACCGACCTCGACCGGGTCGTCCCGATCACCTACATGAACTCCTCGGCCGCGCTGAAGGCGTTCGTCGGCCGCAACGGGGGCGCCGTCTGCACCTCGAGCAACGCCCACGCCATCCTCCGCTGGGCGCTCGCCAAGGGCGACAAGGTGCTGTTCTTCCCGGATCAGCACCTCGGCCGCAACACCGCCTACGACATGGGCTACGGCGCCCAGGACATGCGGGTCTGGGACCCGCGCAAGGAGCTCGGCGGGCTGAGCGAGGCCGACTGCAAGGAGTCGACCTTCCTCCTGTGGAAGGGGCACTGCTCGGTCCACCAGCGGTTCCGGCCGGAGCACGTCGCAGCGTTCCGTGCCGCCCACCCCGACGGCATCGTCGTCGCCCACCCGGAGTGCGCCCACGAGGTGTGCGTGCTGGCCGACCAGGTCGGATCCACCGAGCGGATCATCGAGGCCGTGGCCGCCGCCCCCGAGGGCGCGGTCATCGGCGTCGGTACCGAGATCCACCTCGTGCAGCGCCTCGACAAGGAGACGCCCGGCAAGACCGTCGTCTCGCTCGATCCGCTGATCTGCCCGTGCTCCACGATGTTCCGCATCGACCTCCCCCACCTCGCGTGGGTGCTCGACAACCTCGTCGAGGGGAAGGTCGTGAACCGGATCAGCGTGGACGCCGACACCGCCGAATGGGCCGTCGTGGCCCTTCAGCGGATGCTCGACATCACCTGAGCACGAGCCCCACGCGGAGGTCGATCGTCGGCCGTCGCTCCAGGTCGAGCAGGGCGATGCACCCGTCGCCCGTCACGACGACGGCGTGGTCCGGGCTGGCCTCGACCACCTCACCGGGCACCCCGTCCACCCAGGGCTCGTCGGCCACCGCAGTCCGCCACACGGGGACACGGTCCGGTCCCAACGTGGTGTGGGCACCCGGCCCCGGTCGGGTCATCGCCCGGACCAGGTGGTGGATCTCCTCGGCGGGCCGGGACCAGTCGATCCGGCCCCTCCGGCCGAGGGGTCGCTCGGGGAACCAGAGATCGACCGCCGGCTGCGCCCGCCCGACGAGCGGTCCTGCGGCCGCGCGGTGCAGCACCCGTTCGGCCAGGAGCAGCATGCGGACCTGCGCCCGTGCCTCGGCGTCGGCCCGGTCGTCGAGCTCGTCGAGGCGGTAGCCGACCACCTCGAGCAGGTCACCGGTCCAGACCCCGTCGTCGACCAGGTGGGCGGCCACACCCAGCCGGTCCTCGCCGGCGGCGATGGCGCGGGCGATGGCGTCGGGACCGCGGAACGAGGGAAGGAACCCGGGGTGCAGGTTGACGGCGGCGTGGGCGCCCGCCGCCAGGTCGAGCAGCGCGACGGGGTGGTCGACCGTCAGGAGCAGGTCCGGCGCGGTGTCCGCCAACAGGACCTCGGCCGTGCGGCCGGGGCGGGCGACCGGCACGCCCCACCGGGCACCGAGCCCGGCGAGCGGACCGGTCCCACCGGGTTCGGCCGAGACCACGCCCACGAGCGACGCCGTCTCCGCCACCAGTCGGGCGACCTCGGCCGCAGCCGGACCGTCACCGGCCACCAGCACGGAGAGCTCCACCACCCCTCCCCTCATCGTCCTTCGCGCCGCACCACGGCGCGCAGGGTCCGGATCATGATCCGCACGTCCAGGCGAAGGCTCTGGCGGCGGAGGTAGTAGATGTCGTACTGGAGCTTCTCGAGGCTGTCCGACTCGTCGCCGGCGTAGCCGTACTTCACCTGCGCCCAACCCGTGAGCCCGGGGCGGACGAGGTGGCGGGTCCCGTAGAAGGGCAGCTTCGCCGACAACTCCTCCACGTAGTGGGGCTGCTCCGGTCGTGGCCCGACGATGGCCAGGTCGCCGCGCAGGACGTTCACCAGCTGGGGCAGCTCGTCGAGGTGCGTGGTCCGCAGGAAGCCGCCGAACGGCGTGATCCGCGGATCCTCCTGCTGGGTCCAGCTCGTCGCAGCCGGACCCTCCCGCATGGTGCGGAACTTGTAGATCGTGAACTGCCTTCCGCCCCGCCCCACCCGCGTCTGGCGGTAGAATAGTGGACCCCGGTTCCCGAGGAGGTTGCCCACCACGACGAACAGGGTGACCGGGACCAGCACCACCAGGCCCGGGAGGGCGACGGCGAGGTCGAGCAGGCGCCGCATGCGGCCGTACCGGAGACGGTGGATCTCCCCGATGTCGAACATCAGGGCGCTCTGCTCCAGCTCCGGCAGCGGCAGCTTGCCCAGCCACTCCTCGTAGAACAGCGCCATGGTCCGGATCCGCACGCCCTCGGCGTGGAGCTCGGTCGCCTGCTCCACGATGCGGGGGTCGAGCTGCGCCTCCCGGTCGAGCACGACCACCGTCGCGCCCAACGTCTCGGCAGACTCGGTCAGGGGCCGATGCCGCGGCATGCCCTCGCCCGCGGACTCCGAGGCGAGCACGTCGACCACCTGCGCCGGACGTTCCGCCGCCGTCTCCAGGTCCACCGTGAGGCGGGAGGCGTCGGCCCACGAGCCGACCACCACGACGCGGTCCCGCTGCTGGCTCCGGTTGCGACCGCCGTCGGCCACCGCGGTGCACAGGCCGTACCAGGGCACGAGCACGCTCGACGACGCGAACACCACGAAGCGGGGCAGCACCGCACTGCCGAGCAGCAGCTGGACCACCGACATCCCGAAGGCCGGCAGGACGCCGGCCGCGATCGACGTGAACGTCGCCGACCGGGCACCGCGGGGCAGATCGGGGAGCCCGATGCTGTAGGCGGTGACCAGGTGCAGGCCGATGTACGCCAACGTCCAGCCGAACCGGTCGGAGCCGGTGAAGTCGTAGGGCGGATCGGCCACCGCCATGGCGTGCACCTTGGCGAACACGAGCACGATGCCGACCGGACCCACGACGGTGAGGAAACGGGCGAGGCGTGTCACCCGTACCTTTCGGCGGCGGACCGCCGGAGTTCAGCCCAACAGGGGCGCGAGGAACCGTCCCGTGTGGCTGCCGGCGACCGTGGCCACCAGTTCCGGCGGCCCCTCGGCCACCACCAGACCCCCGCCGCTGCCGCCTTCGGGCCCGAGGTCCACCAGCCAGTCGGCGGTCTTGATCACGTCGAGGTTGTGCTCGATGACCAGCACCGTGTTCCCCGCCTCCACCAACCGGGTGAGCACGGTGAGGAGCCGGCGGATGTCCTCGAAGTGCAGGCCGGTGGTGGGCTCGTCGAGGATGTAGATGGTGTGGCCGGTGGAGCGCTTCGCCAGCTCCGACGACAGCTTCACCCGCTGGGCCTCGCCGCCGGAGAGCGTGGGCGCCGGCTGCCCGAGCCGGACGTACCCGAGGCCCACGTCGACGATGGTCTGCATGTGGCGGGCGATGACCGGCTGGTTGGCGAAGAACTCCAGCGCCTCTTCGCACGGCAGCTCGAGCACCTCGGCGATGCTCTTGCCCTTGAACTCGATGTCGAGGGTGTCGCGGTTGTAGCGCTGGCCCTTGCACACCTCGCAGGGGACGTAGACGTCCGGGAGGAAGTGCATCTCGATCTTGATGGTGCCGTCGCCGGAGCAGGCCTCGCAGCGACCACCCTTGACGTTGAAGGAGAAG
>JBEIGA010000254.1:0-5712 GCA_040382135.1 Acidimicrobiales bacterium | reverse complement strand
TTGTTGCCGTGACGGCCGGCGAGCTTGTCGCCGACGGAGATCTTGCGCTTCTGGGCGACGTACACCCGCACCAGCTGGTTCACGCCGGGCGGCAGCTCGTCGCCGTCGTCGCGGTTGAACACCTTGACGTCGATGACCTTGCCGCTCTCGCCGTGGGGCACCTTGAGGCTGGTGTCGCGGACCTCGCGGGCCTTCTCACCGAAGATCGCCCGCAGGAGGCGCTCCTCCGGGGTGAGCTCGGTCTCACCCTTCGGGGTGACCTTGCCGACCAGCACGTCGCCGGGGCCGACCTCGGCGCCGACGCGCACGATGCCGCGCTCGTCGAGGTCCGCCAGGATCTCCTCGGAGAGGTTCGGGATGTCCCGGGTGATCTCCTCGGGGCCGAGCTTGGTGTCGCGGGCGTCGATCTCGTGCTCGTGGATGTGGATCGAGGTGAGCACGTCGTCGCGCACGAGGCGCTCCGACAGGATGATCGCGTCCTCGAAGTTGTAGCCCTCCCACGGCATGAAGGCCACGAGGAGGTTCTTGCCGAGGGCGAGCTCGCCCTGGTCGGTAGAGGGGCCGTCGGCGAGGACGTCGCCCGGGCTGACCCGGTCGCCCTCACGCACCCGCACCTTCTGGTTGATGCAGGTGTCCTGGTTCGACCGCTCGAACTTCAGCAGCTTGTAGACCCGCTTGCCGAGCTTGTCGTACTGCACGGTGATGAGCCGGCCGTCGACCTCGGTGACCGTGCCGTCGTCGACCGCCACGATCATGTCCGCGGCGTCACGGGCGGCCCGTGCCTCGATGCCGGTGCCGATGTACGGCGCCTCGGCCCGCAGCAGCGGCACGGCCTGGCGCTGCATGTTGGCGCCCATCAGCGCCCGGTTGGCGTCGTCGTGCTCGAGGAACGGGATCAGCGCCGTGGCCACCGACACGATCTGCTTCGGGGAGACGTCCATGAGCTGGACCTCGACCGGCGGCACCGAGGAGATCTCGGTGGTGGCGCCGAAGAAGACGTCCTGCTCGAGCTGGAGGCGCAGGCCCTCGAGGGTGACCGCCTGCGGCGACCGGCGCACGAGCACCCGGTCGTTGCGGAACGTGCCGTCCTCGTTGAGCGGCGCGTTCGCCTGGGCGACGACGTACTCCTCCTCCTCGTCGGCAGGGAGGTACACGATGTCGCTCGTGACGCGGCCGTCGATCACCTTGCGGTACGGCGACTCGATGAACCCGAACTCGTTCACCCGACCGAACGACGCCAGCGCACCGATCAGACCGATGTTCGGACCTTCCGGCGTCTCGATCGGGCACATCCGGCCGTAGTGCGAGAAGTGGACGTCGCGGACCTCGAAGCCCGCCCGCTCACGCGAGAGGCCACCCGGGCCGAGGGCCGACAGGCGGCGGCGGTGGGTCAGGCCCGACAGCGGGTTGACCTGGTCCATGAACTGGGAGAGCTGGCTGGTGCCGAAGAACTCCTTGATGGCGGCGACCACCGGCCGGATGTTGATGAGCGTCTGCGGCGTGATGGCCTCGACGTCCTGGGTGGTCATGCGCTCGCGGACCACCCGCTCCATCCGGGAGAGGCCGATGCGCAGCTGGTTCTGGATCAGCTCGCCGACGGACCGGATGCGGCGGTTGGCGAAGTGGTCCTGGTCGTCGAGGCGGTAGCCGGGCTCACCCTTGGCCAGGTTCAGCAGGTACGTGCAGGAGGCCAGGATCTCGGCCTGCGACAGCACCGACTGGTCCGGGGCGGGACGCTCCAGGTCGATGCCGAACAGCTGCTGGACCTTCTCGATCTCGGGTCCGAGCTTCCGGTTGAGCTTGTACCGACCCACCCGCGACAGGTCGTAGCGGCGGGACTCGAAGAAGGCGTTGCGGAAGTAGCTCCGGGCGGCGTCGACCGTGGGCGGCTCGCCCGGGCGGACCCGCTTGTAGATCTCGACCAGCGCCTCGTCCTGGGTGGGCGCGACGTCGCGCTCCTTCTCCCACTGCCCCTCGAGGAAGTCGAAGTGGCGGACGAAGTTCTCGAGGAACCCGGGGTGGTTCTCCTCGTCGTAGCCGAGCGCACGCAGCAGCACGAACACCGACAGACGCCGCTTGCGGGCCACACGGGTGCCGGCGGTGACGTCCTTGCCCGGCTTCTGCTCGACGTCGAACTCGATCCACTCGCCGCGGTAGGGGTGGATGGTGCCGGTGACGAGCTGGTGCTTGGCCAGGTTCCGGAGGCGGTACCGCTCACCGGGCTGGAAGATGACACCCGGCGACCGGACGAGCTGGGACACGACCACGCGCTCGGTGCCGTTGATCACGAAGGTGCCCTTGTCGGTCATCATGGGGAAGTCCCCCATGAAGACCGTCTGCTCCTTGATCTCACCGGTCGAGGCGTTCATGAACCGGGCGCGCACGAAGATCGGCGCGGCGTAGGTCATGTCCTTCTCTTTGCACTCCTCCACCGTGAACTTCGGCGGCGGGCGCAGGTCCTCGTCGTCGGGATCAAACTCCAGCTCGAGCTGGAGCGTCTCGGTGAAGTCCTTGATCGGGCTCATGTCGCGGAAGGTCTCCGCGATGCCCTGCTCCAGGAACCAGCGGAACGACTCCCGCTGGATGGCGATCAGGTCAGGGAGCTCGAGGGTGTCCTCAAGGTTGCCGAAGGAATACCGGGCGGTACGAACGGACACGAAGGTCTCCTGGCGAGGCGATGAGCCGACGGGGACGGACACGAGAGGTCCGACACGTGCAGTGATCGGGAGCTGCGCTCGGGCGCGACGAAGCGCGTCATCGAGAGAGCAGGGCGCAGTCGGGAGGGCACGGCTCGGCCATGCTACCGCGCGCCCTCGGGCAGCACAACGGACCCGACAACACGGAGCGCCTGCGGGCAGCCTGCCCGGGCGCTGACGGCGTGAGGGTACGTGTGCGGGGGACGGTGGTCAAGGGCTCGGGGCCGAGACCATGGACGCGACGACGCCCGCCGGGGCATCCCGGCGGGCGTGCGACGCAGCACTACTTGAGCTCGACGGTGGCGCCGGCGCCCTCGAGGAGGTCCTTCGCCTTCTGGGCGTCCTCCTTGGACACCTTCTCGAGCACGGGCTTCGGCGCGCCGTCCACGAGGTCCTTGGCCTCCTTCAGACCGAGGTTCGTGAGGCCGCGCACCTCCTTGATGACGTTGATCTTCTTCTCGCCGGCGTTCACGAGGACGACGTCGAACTCGTCCTGCTCCTCGGCGGCGGGCGCGGCGTCGCCGCCACCCGCCGGAGCGGCGGCGACGGCGACCGGCGCAGCGGCGGTCACGCCGAAGCGCTCCTCGAACTCCTTCAGGAGCTCGCTCAGCTCGAGCACCGTCATGCCGGCGATCGCGTCGAGGATCTCTTCCTTGGTGGCCATCTTCATTCCTCCGGGGTGTCGTCCTGGCCCTGGCCCTCGTCGGCCGGGGTCGCTTCGTCGGTGGTGGTGCCGGTGGGGGCCTCGGCCTCCGCCTCGGCCGCGGGTGCGGCGTCGGCAGCCGGGGCGGCCCCCGGTGCGCCGGCGGCACCGCCGGCGTCGATCAGTGCCTGCAGGGCGTAGGCGAACTTCGACGGGATCGCCTGCAGCAAGCCCGCGAACTGGACCATCGGTGCGGCGAACCCGCCGGCGATCCGGGCGAGGAGCTCTTCGCGCGGCGCCACCTTGGACAGGGCCTCGACGTCGTCGGCGCTCAGCACCCGCGTGCCGAGCAGGCCGCCCTTCAGGACCAGCTTGTCGTTGGTCTGGGCGAACGTCCGCAGCGCCTTGGCGACGGCGACCGGGTCCGGTCGGGCGCCGTCCGCGCCCTCACGGACGAACGCCAGCGCCGTGGGACCCGTGAGCAGCGTGCCGAGCTCGAGGCCGAGCTCGTCCGCAGCCCGCTTCACCAGGGTGTTCTTGTACACCGCGTACTCACCGCCGGCGTCGCGGAGCGACCGGCGCAGCGCGGTCATCGCCTTGACGTTCATCCCGCGGTACTCGGTCAGCACGACCGCCTCGGAGGACGCGAGCTTCTCCCGCACCTCGTCGACGACCTCGACCTTCTCGGGGCGTGGAGCCATCGGCGCACCTCCTCTCGTCTCTCTGTGTTCTTCGCTGTCGATCGGCTGCACCAGCCGTCGACCCTCGGCACACGAGACGGCGGCCCGACGCGCACGTCGGGCCGGGACCAGGAGGTCCGCCTCGTCGGGCCGGACGGTCGAGCCGTCCATTTCAGCGTCCTGGCGGACCAGGACGCGGCCGGAGGTCTACGGCAGGTTCGGTTGTGTGGGCATCAGCACCTGGAAAGGCCTGTTCCCCGGCGGGCATGGTACCCCGGCCGACGGCGGACGCCACCGGTCGGGGCCGAGCCCGCGGGCGGATCACTCCGCCGTGATGCGATACGTGTCGACCCGGACGCCCGGGCCCATGGTCGCCGCGAGGGTGACCTTGCGGAAGTAGCGGCCCTTGGCGGCCGCGGGCTTCAGACGCTCGAGCTCCTCGACGACGGCGACCAGGTTCGCCCGGAGCGCCTCGGCCGAGAAGCTGGCCTTGCCGATGGGGACGTGGACGTTGCCGTACCGGTCGGTCCGGAACTCCACCTTGCCGCCCTTGAAATCGGCGACGGCCTTCGCGACGTCGTCGGTGACGGTGCCGGACTTCGGGTTCGGCATCAGGCCACGCGGGCCGAGGGCCCGGCCCAGACGACCGACCGCCGGCATCATGTCCGGCGTCGCGATCATCACGTCGAAGTCGAACTGGCCGGCCTCGATCTGGGCGGCGAGCTCGTCGGAGCCGACGATGTCGGCGCCGGCTGCCCGGGCGGCCGCTGCGGCCTCGCCCTGCGCGAACACCGCCACGCGGACGTCCTTGCCCGTACCCGACGGCAGGGTGACCGTGCCGCGGACCATCTCGTCGGCCTTGCGCGGATCCACGCCGAGACGCACAGCCAGCTCGACCGTCTCGTCGAACCCGGCCGAGGCCAGGGTCTTGACGATGCTCAGCGCCTCGCCGCCGGTGTGGAACCGGTCCCGGTCGAAGCGCCGCGACGCGTCGAGATACTTCTTGCCCTTCTTCGCCATGTCGGCTCCCTCGTGATCGGCCGTCCCCGGGCGAGGTCCTCCCGGCCGGACGGTTTGGTGGTCAGCCGGAGATCTCGATCCCCATGCTGCGGGCGGTGCCTCGGACCTGCTTCTTGGCAGCGTCGAGGTCGTTGGCGTTCAGATCGGCCATCTTGAACTGGGCGATCTCCTCCACCTGTGCCTCGGTCAGGCGGCCGGCGATCTGACGACCGGGGGCCTGCGCCGCCCGCTCGAGACCGGCGGCCTGCCGGATGAGGAAGGGGGTGGGGGGCGTCTTCGTGACGAAGGTGAACGTCCGGTCCTCGAAGATCGTGATCTCCGCGGGGATCACCGTGCCACGCTGCGACTCGGTGCGGGCGTTGTACTCCTTGCAGAAGTCCATGATCGCCACACCGTGCGGACCGAGGGCGGTACCGACCGGCGGGGCCGGCGTCGCCTGCCCGGCAGTGATGTTGATCTTCACGACGGCGCGGACTGCTTTTTTGGCCATGACGGTCCTCGGTGTGGCCCCGACAGGGGCGGTGTGCGAGCGGATCGGGCCCGGCGGCTGGAGCCGGCGGCGAGCGCGAGGGTCAAGTCTGGTCCTCCCCGGGAGGATTGACAACCCGGGGGGGCCGGGCAGCCGCTAGAGCTGACCGATCTCGTTGAAGGCGAGCTCGACCGGGGTCTCCCG
>JBEIGA010000253.1:0-5717 GCA_040382135.1 Acidimicrobiales bacterium | reverse complement strand
TCGGCGAGCTCGTCGAGCGGGGTACCCGCCCCGACCTGCACGGGCATCTCCGCCGGCGAGAACGCCACCACCCCGGACGGCGCCCGGACCTCGCGCACCCCCTCGGGCGCCACGCCCCCGACGTCCCAGCGGGTCCGGCCGCCCACGACCCGCACCGGGCCCTCGGCGCCGATCTCCTCCGCGAACGCGTCGAGCACGGCAGTCACAGCCACGCCCCCTCGGGCATGTGGTCGAGGTGTTGCACGTCGCCGCAGCTCGCCCCGGTGGGGAGCACCTTGCCCGGGTTGGCGACACCGTCGGGATCGAACGCCCGGCGGACGCGGTCCTGGGCGTCGAGGTCGGCGTCGGTGAACTGCAGCCGCATGAACTTGCGCTTCTCGAGGCCGATGCCGTGCTCGCCCGAGAGCACGCCCCCGGCGGCGAGCGAGGCGGCCACGATCTCGGCGCCGGCCTCGTGGACCCGGTCGAGCACCCCGGGCTCCCGTGCGTCGAACACGAGCAACGGGTGGAGGTTGCCGTCCCCGGCGTGGAACACGTTCATCACGATCAGGTCGTGACGGTCGGCGATGGCGTACACCTGCTCGAGCACCTCAGGCAGCCGGGTGCGGGGGATGACCGTGTCGTGCAGGTAGTAGTTCGGCTTGATGCGGGCCACCGCGCCGAAGGCCGTCTTGCGGCCCTTCCACAGCAGGGCCCGCTCGGCGTCGTCGGCGGCCACGCGCACGGTGCGGGCGCCGTTGGCGCGTCCCACCGCCTCGACCACCGCCGCCTCGGCCGCCACGCCGCCCGGCAGCCCGTCGACCTCCACCAGCAGCACGGCTGCGGCGTCGACCGGGTAGCCGGCACCGACGTAGGCCTCGACCGCGGCCACGACCCGCTGGTCCATCATCTCGAGCGCCGCGGGCACCACGCCGGCGGCGATGATCCCCGACACCGTGGCCGCGGCATCGGCGACCGAGCCGAAGTCGAGCAGCAGGGTGCGGACGTCCGGCGGGTCCGGGGTGAGGCGCACCGCCACCCGGGTGGCGATCCCGAGCGTGCCCTCGCCACCCACGAACACGCCCCGCAGGTCGAGGCCGGCCGGCTCGGCGTCGAGCCCGCCGAGCAGCACCAGCTCGCCGTCGGGGAGCACGACCTCCACCGCGACCACGTGGGCGGAGGTGACCCCGTACGCGAGGCAGTGCGGCCCGCCGGAGTTGTTGGCCACGTTCCCGCCGATGGTGCAGGACTGCTGGCTCGACGGGTCCGGGGCGAAGTGCACGCCGTGCGGCCGCAGCGCCCGCGTGAGGTCGAGGTTCACGACCCCGGGCTCCACCCACGCGACCCCGTTGGCGAGGTCGACCTCGAGGATGCGGTCCATCCGGGTGGTGACGATCACGACCGGCTCGTCGCACGGCACGGCGCCGCCGGCGAGCCCGGTCCCTGCGCCCCGCGGCACGAACGCCCGTCCGTGGCGAAGGGCGGCGCGCACGCACGCCTGCACCTCGGCCGCGCTCTCGGGGAAGCACACGACCCCGCTGTGCCCGCCGTCGATGACCGAGGCGTCCCTGCTGTAGAGCCGCCGGTCCAGAGCGCCGGCGTGGACGCGGTCCGGTGCCAACGCGGCCACGAGCTCGGCCACGAGCGGATCCGCAGGCGTCGAGGGCTCGGGGCGGCGACGGGACGGGAGGCGCACCGGTCCATTGTGGCGCGGCCCAGGGACAACGTCCCCGACCGGCACCGCTAGCCTCGCCGGCGAGATGCCTGGAACCCCTGAGCCCGCCCCGACCGTCGACCTGCCCCCGGTGGAGTGGGTGTCGTTCGAGGACGCGGAGGGCGACACCTGGCAGTTCGACGTGTCGTTCCTCGCCAGCCGGTGGACCTGCATCTTCGGCCGGGGATGCCAGGGCGTGCTCGACGAGCCGGCCGCCCACCTCGGCCACGGGTGCTGCACCCACGGCGCCCACTTCACCGGGCCCGAGGACCAGGCGGACCTGCTGGCGGCAGCCGCACGGATCCGCCCGTCGCAGTGGCAGTTCCACGCCGAGGCCGGCGACACGCCGCTCACCACCGACGAGGACGGCGCCGTGGTGACGAAGGTGGTCGACGGCGCCTGCGTGTTCCTCAACCGCCCGGGGTTCGCCGGAGGCGCGGGCTGCGCGCTGCACATCGCCGCGCTCGAGGCGGGCGAACGGCCGCTCGACTGGAAGCCCGACGTCTGCTGGCAGCTCCCCCTCCGGCTGGAGGAGCTCACCGACAGCCACGGCCACCGGGTCTTCGTGCTGCGGGAGTGGAAGCGCCGCGACTGGGGCGAGGCGGGGCTCGACTTCCACTGGTGGTGCACCGACGCGCCGGACGCCTTCGTGGGCGGCGAGCCCGCCTACGTGACGCTCCGGGACGAGATCGTCGAGCTCGTCGGCGAGGAGCCCTACCGGATGCTCGTCGCCTACCTCGCCGACCGGACGACCGTCCTCCCGGACGGTTCGGTCCCGCTCCCCCATCCCGCAGTTCGGCCGAGGCTCAAGCGGGGCTGATCCAGGCCGATCTCTGCCTGGTGAGCATCTTCAACGCGGCGGACCTGGGGCAGCTGGCCGAACAGCACGGCCTGCTGTTCCCGCCCTACGTGGTGGAGCAGCTCGTCGCTGCCGTCGATGCCCGCAAGCACGTGATCTTCACCGGTCCGCCGGGCACGGGGAAGACGACGCTCGCCTACCTCGCCGCCGAGCTCGGCCGCCGGGCGATGTACTGCACCGGCTACCTGCCCACCACCGCCACGAGCGAGTGGACGACCTTCGAGACCATCGGCGGCCTCCAGCCCACCCCCGACGGCCTGATCTTCCGGCCCGGTCTCTTCGTCGAGGCGATCCAGCAGGGCAAGTGGCTCGTGATCGACGAGCTCAACCGCTCGAACTTCGATCGGGCCTTCGGCCAGCTGTTCACGGTGCTCTCCGGTTCGGCGGTGGTGCTCCCCTACAAGCGCAAGGGATCCGAGTGGCCGATCGCCCTCGTGCCCCAGGGCGTGGACCCGCCCCCGGAGACCGACGTGATCCGGGTGCCGCTCAGCTGGCGGATCATCGCCACCATGAACGTGTTCGACAAGAACCTGCTGTTCGACATGTCGTACGCGCTCATGCGGCGGTTCGCGTTCATCGAGGTCGGGACGCCGCCCGAGGCCGCGTACCAGACCCTGCTCGGTCGGGTCGACGGTGGCCACGTCGTCGCCCGGTTCCTCCCGCTGCGCGCGCTGATCGACCTCGGCCCCGCCGTGTTCCTCGACGCAGCGAAGTACGCGGCGCGCCGGCTGCGGGACGACGTCACCGAGTCCCGGGTCACCTACGAGGTCTTCTACGCCTACTTCCTGCCCCAGTTCGAGGGCATCGACGAGCGCAAGGCCGTGTCGATGTTCCGCACCGTCTCGTCCCTCCTCGCCCCCGAGGAGCAGCGCGAGGCACAGCGGACCATCACCGACGTGCTCGGGGTCGAACTGGTCCCGTGAACGCCGAGGCGTCGATCGTCAGCCCACAGATCGCCGCCATCGATCCGTTCGCTGCGGGCATCGGGGCGAGCGAGGCGCTGTGGCAGCGGCTCGCCCACCCCGTCGACCGGCATGCGGCGTTCCAGGCCCTGCTCGGCGTCCCCGGTCGGGCCCTGGGCGACCTGGCCCACCTGCTCGTCGCCGGTGGACCCGAGGCGGACGCCCTGCTCGACGGCACGGCCGCCACCATGCGGGTACTGCGCAACACCACGAGCAAGCGCCCCGAGACCCGGCGAGGCGAGGTCACCGGGCCGATCATGTGGGCGGAGACCCTGTCGGCCCGCGGCGCCAGCCTCGGCGCCGACGACGTCTTCGTGTGCGCCACGGCGTTCCGCGACTTCGACATCGCCGAGAACCGGGTGCTCGCCCACACGCTGCGGCGGATCGTGGCCGCCGCCGGCGAGGTCGCACGGATGCCGAGCAGCCTCCGCGAGAGCGATCTGGGCCGCGCCGCGCGCCGCAACCACGACCGGGCCCAGCGGTTCCTCGGCCAGCGCGGGCTGCGCGACGCCCGATCGGACCGGCCGGCCGCCCGGGACGTCGCCCGGACGCGGGGATCGCGCAGCGTCGACACCTACCGTCCGGCGCTCGCCATGCTCGAGCGGATCGAGGAGCCGGTGCGCGTCACCGATCTCGCCCGCCTGGTGGACCGCAGGACGAGGGTCCAGCACGCCGTGCTCCTGTCGATCATCGGCGAGCTCGGCCAGCGGGGCATCGAGGTCCCACCCTTCGTGGTCGAGGGCGGCGGTCTCCGCGCCGGGATGCTCGGCTATCGCCACCCCGGTGGCGCCGGACCGGGCGGCGCCGGTCTCCACGGCATCCTCATCGGCCCGGTGCTGGTGGACGTCCCCCTCCGGCTCCGGGACCGGGACCGGGTGCTCGCCACGGCCGCGCTGGAGCGCCGCTCGGGCGGGCGTCGGTGCGTGGTCGTGATGGGCCCGGACGACGTACCTGCCGCGGTGGCGGCCGCGCTCGCTGCGCCCTGACCGGCGACGGCGGCTCCCGACCCTCCGGGCGCCCGGTCGCGACGTCTGGTAGCAAGGACCACGGTGCCACTCCGCGACCTCCTCCCCGGCGCCGCCGATCGCGGCCGGACGGCACGGCTGCTCGCCGTGTCGATGCTCACGGGCATCCTGGTGGCGCTGGTGGTGGCAGCGTTCGAGGTCCTCACCGCCGACGTCCTGCTCGAACGCCTGGCCGAGCAGCCGCTCTGGGTCGTGGCCGCGGCACCGACGCTCGGGCTCGCCGTCGCGGCCCTCACGCTCCGGTGGCTCGCAGGCGGCGCCGGACCGGCGACCTCCGACGAGTACATCCGCGCCTACCACGAACGCCGGCCACGTCTGCCGTTCCGTCTGCTCCCCGCTCGCCTGCTCGCGGGCGCGGCGACCATCGGCTCGGGCGGGGCGCTCGGCCTCGAGGGCCCGTCCATCTACGCCGGCTCGGTCACCGGTCTCGCCGTGCACCAGCGGCTCTCGCGGCTGCTGCGGCGGGAGGATGCCCACCTCCTGTTGACCGCCGGTGCCGCCGCTGGGGTCGCCGCCGTCTTCAAGGCTCCGGCCACCGGCGTGCTGTTCGCCCTCGAGGCCCCCTATCGCGGCGACCTCGCACGGCGTGCCCTGCTCCCCGCCCTCGTCGCCGCCGCAGCCTCGTACACGACCTACGTCGCGATCGTCGGCATCGAACCCGTGATCCCCTTCGCCACGCTCGAGCAGCTCGTCTCGGGCGAGGAGGGGGGCCTCATCTCCCCATCGGACGTCCAGGCCGTGCTCCGGGTGGAGCTCGCCGACCTCGCCGGCGCGCTCGCGCTCGGCATCGCCGCCGGCGTCGGCGGCCGGATCGTCGCCCGGGTGGCACGGTGGGCGAAGGAGCGCGGGGAACGGCACCACGTGCTCGCCCGCATCGTGGGCGCCGGCGTCGTGCTGGCCGGGCTCGCCGTCGCCTCCCAGGCGGCGTTCGACGCGCCCCTCACGACGGGCCCGGGCCTCGGCGCCGTCGAATGGGTCACCCAGCCGGACCAGGGGCTCGGGTTGATCGCCCTGCTGTTCGGCATGCGCCTCGCCGCGACGACGGCGACCCTGGTCGGCGGCGGCGTGGGCGGCCTGTTCATCCCCCTCGCCGTGCAGGGGGCGATCCTCGGCGCCTTCATCGGCGAGCTGGTCGACACGGATCGGCCGTTGCTCTACGCCACCCTCGGCGTCGCCGC
>JBEIGA010000252.1:0-5737 GCA_040382135.1 Acidimicrobiales bacterium | reverse complement strand
TCGATGACGGTGGTGCCCTTGGCCCGCACGGCGGCCATGAGGACGTTCTCGGTGGCGCCGACGCTCGGGAAGTCGAGGAGGATCGTGCACCCCACGAGCGAGGCGGCACGGGCCTCGATGTACCCGTGGACCGTCTCGAACGAGGCGCCGAGCTGCTCGAGCCCGCGCAGGTGCATGTCGATCGGGCGGGGACCGAAGTCGTCGCCGCCGGGGAGCGCCACGCGGGCCTCCCCGCAGCGGGCGAGGAGCGGTCCGAGCACCACGATCGAGGCACGGAGCCGCTCCACCAGCTCGTAGGGCGCCTCGGGATGGATCTCCTCGGGGACGTCGACGGTCAGCGACGACCCGCTGCGGACGCAGGTGGCCCCGGCCGCCTCGAGGATCTCGCCCATCCAGGCCACGTCGGCGATGCCGGGCACGTTGTGCAGCCGGTGCCGCCCCGGCGCCAGGAGGGTGGCAGCCATGAGCTTGAGCACCGAGTTCTTGGCCCCGCCGACCCGGATGGTGCCGCTGAGCGGACCGGAGGGGCGCACGACGAGAGCGGGGCGGGGCGTGGACACGTGCGTCAGTATGCTCCCGGTCGTCCCGCGTGGGAACGCGCGCCTCGGCGTGGCGGGGTCGGCGCAGCGGGTCAGGAAGGACCCGTGTGGCCACCGTCTCGAGGACCCGCATCGTCGACGACGCCGGGCTCGCCGCGCTGACCGCACCCCGGGACGACATCGTCCTCGAGGCTCCCGACGGCGACCGCGCCTGGACCCTGGTGGAGGGGCCCTTCCGCTCGTACCGGCGCACGCTCAGCGTCAGGTCCCTCGAGGACGGGCGCCACGAGGCGACCGACCGGGTCGACTACGAGCTGGCCACCCCCTTCTGGCGGCCGCTCATGGCGCTGCCGGTCCGCCGGCTCCTCGGGCGCGAGCCCGGGCGTCGCCGGGCGTTCTGGACGCCGCCCGGGCGGCTCGACGCCCGGGCCGCCACGGTCCTCAGCCTCCTCGCCGCGCTCGCCATCGTGCAGGGGATGACCGGGACGATGGTCACCCAGACCATCGCATTCGCTGCGGACGAGTTCCGCCCGGGGCAGGACAACGCCTTCGTCCAGAGCGTCGTCCTCTCGGCGCTGCGCGTCGAGGCCCTGCTCGCCCTGGTCCTGACCGTGCTCGCGGATCGCCGGGGCCGGCGCCGGATGCTCGTCGTCTCGGGCGCCATCACCATCGTCGCCACCGCTGCGGGCGCGCTGGCGCCGGGGCTGTTCGCCCTCGGCGCCACCCAGGTGATCGCCCGGGGAGCCAGCACCACGCTGCGGCTCGTGCTCGTGGTCCTCGCCGCGGAGGAGCTGCCCAAGGGCAGCCGCGCCTACGGCCTGAGCCTCCTGACCATGGCGGCCGGGCTCGGCGCCGGCGTCACGGTGTGGTTCCTGCCCCTGGCCGACATCTCCGAGCGCGGGTGGCGGTTCATCTACCTCGTCCCCCTGCTCGCGATCCCGCTCGTCGTGTCGGCGGCCCGCCGGCTCCCCGAGAGCCGCCGGTTCACCGACGCCGTCTCCCGCGCCCCGGCGGGACGCACCCTCGACCGCGGCCGCCTCGTGCTGCTCGGCGCCACCTTCTTCCTGACCGCCCTGTTCGCCACACCGGCCTCACAGCTGCAGAACACCTACCTCAAGGACGACCGGGGGTTCACCGGCGCCGGCATCACGCTCCTCACCCTCGCCACCGCCACGCCCGCAGGGATCAGCATCCTGATCGGCGGACGGATGGCCGATGCCTTCGGCCGACGCATGGTCGCGGCGATCGGGTTGCTCGGCAGCACCGTCTTCGTCGTCGTCCACTTCGGCACCGAGAGCGCCATGCTCTGGTTCTCGGCCTTCGTGAGCCTCCTGCTCGGCGGGCTCGCCGTGCCTGCGCTCGGGGCCTACCAGCCGGAGCTGTTCTCGACCCGAGCCCGGGGTCGGGGCACCGCGCTCGTCCACCTGACCGCCGTCACCGGCAGCGTCGCCGGGCTGCTGCTCGTGGGGCTCCTCGCCGACCGCACCTCGTTCGTCACGGCCTTCTCGGTCGCGGCGATCGCGCCGGTGCTCGCCGTGGTCCTCGTGCTCACCCGCTACCCCGAGACCGCACGTCGGGAGCTCGAGGAGCTCAACCCGCAGGACGCGCCGGGCGCGGCCGCAGACCGCCCGCCGCCGCCGACCTGACGTCGGTACCCTGACCCGCATGGACCGCGGGCGCCGCCGACTGCTCACCCTCGTCGCCGTGGCCCCGGTCGCCGCGGCGTGCGGCACCGGGTCCCGCCCCCTCCTGGGCCCGGACACGACCGCGCCCTCCACCACGGCGCCGACCACGACCCCGACCACCGCCCCCACAGTGGATCCGGCCACGGTCGACCTCTCGATCGTGGCCACCGCCGCAGTCCCGACGGTGTCGGTGTTCGACGATCCGGCCGACGCCGAACCCCGCCGGACCCTCGACAACCCGATCGAGTCCGGCGGACCACTGGTCTTCCTCGTCACCGAGCGGGGCGAGGCGTGGCACAAGGTGCTCCTCCCCGTCCGCCCCAACGGCAGCACCGGCTGGGTCCGGGCGAGCGAGGTCGGTCTGACCGGCCACAACTACCGGATCTCCGTCACCCTCGAGGCCCACAACCTGCGTCTGCTCCACCAGGGCCGCCTCATCTTCGAGACCCGCGTGGCCGTGGCCCGCGACAACGCCCCCACCCCCGGCGGCCTCTACTACACGACCGAGCTCCTGCAGCCCCCGAACCCGAACGGTCCCTACGGCACCTACGCCTACGGCCTCTCCGGGTTCTCCGAGGTCTTCACATCCTTCGCCGGCGGCCCCGGACAGCTCGGCATCCACGGCACGGACGAACCGGAGTCGATCGGCACCGACGCGAGCAGCGGCTGCGTCCGGATGGTCAACGCCGACATCGAGCTGCTCGCCGGGATGCTCCCCCTCGGGGTCCCGGTCGAGATCATCGCGTGAGGAAGGCGAAAGGCATCAGAGCGTGAGCCACGCGCGGACGGTGTCGACGATCAGGTCGTCGGCGCCCTTCACATCGTGGCGGCCACCCGCGATCCAGCTCACGGTGACCGGCCCGGGGATGGCACCGACCGCTGCCTCGAGCTCCGCCGGGGAGCCGAAGGGGTCGCGGTCGCCGGCGAGGAACAGGCACGGCACGTCGAGCACGGGGAAGTGCGCCGTCCGGAGCTGCTCCGGCTTGCCGGGCGGGTGGAGCGGGTAGCTCAACAGCACGAGCCCGGCGCAGGGCAGCCCTTCGGCCACCGCCATGGAGCACATGCGCCCACCCATCGAACGACCACCGAGGGCGATCCGCTCCGGACCGACCCCGAGTCGCTCCCCGAGGGCGGCCGTCTCGGACCGGATGCACTCGATCAGGGCGGGGGCACGGTCCGGCGCCTTCCGGCCCTGCCGGCGGTAGGGGAAGTCGATGCGGGCCACCGGCAGGGGTGCGAGCCCCGCCTCGAGCGCCACCAGGGTGGGGTGCTCCCGGTCGCTGCCCGCACCGTGGGTCAGCAGCAGGGCGGCGGGGCCCTGTCGTCGGCTCACGCCCTGTCGTCGGCTCACGCCCTGTCGTCGGCTCACGCCCTGTCGTCGGCTCACGCCCTGTCGTCGGCTCACGCCCGGTCGTCGGCTCACGCCCTGTGGTCGGCTCACACCCGCTCCAACAGGATCCGTCGGGCGGTGGTGAGGTCGGAGATGCGGTCGGCGGCGTCGGCGGTCTCGCCGCCGTGGTCGGGATGGGCGTCGCGGAGCAGCACCCGGTAGCGGGCCAGCACCTCGTCACGGGGCGGCCGGCCCTGCTCGTGGGCGAACCCGAGCACGTCGAGCGCCCAGCCGATGGGATCACCGGAGGCGATCCGGCCGACCCTGCCGCCTGCGATCAGGTGGGCGGCGAGGCCGACGTCGATGGGCCCCCGCCAGATCAGACCCCGACGGAGAGCGTCCATCACGGCGGACCGGACGCCGATCGGCGCCTCGCCGGCGGCGTAGACGGCGCCGAGCACGTACTGCGCCGGCGATCCCTTGTCGGTCTCGAGATCGAAGCGCACCACACCATCGTCGTCGCGGAGCAGCAGGTGCCGGCTCCGGAGCAACCCGACCCGGTCCTGCTGGAACCGGTGGCGGAGGCGAGGCTGGGCGATCCGCCGACCGGACTCGAGCTGACGCATCAGGTGCTCGAGCTCGTCGAAGAGCTCGGGATCCAGGTCACCGGCGAAGCGGGCCACGATCCCGCCGAGCAGGACGGCGCCGTAGCCGGGGGGCGGGTCGAACGGGAGGTCCCGGAGTCCGAGCGCGACGCGACGCGTGGGAGCGATGGGTCGGGAGTGGTGGATCTCCAGCTCGGCCAGGAGCACGGGTGCCACCGTACCGACCCGACTGATCCATCCCCGGATCGACCGGGGTCGGATCACGCAGGGGCGGACCGGTCAGATGAGCCGGTGGAGCCGGTCGCGCAGTGCGCCGGCGCGCGTCCGGATCTCGTCATCGTCGTCGTCGGACGGTTCGTCGGTCCGGAGCAGGGCGTCGAGCGCTCCGACCTCGGCGCGCAGGTCGCGCCAGGCGACGCCGTCGATGCCGAACGGGCTCCGCACCCCGGCGAGACGCTCGGCGTGGTCGACCATGCCGAGCACGCCCTCGGGGTCGCGCGGATCCTTGCGGAGCCGGTCGGCGGCGACGAACACCTCCGTCAGCAGGCCCTGCAGCTCCACCCCGTCGAGCTCGACGAGGTCGGCGTCGTCCTCCGCGTGCTCGAGCTCGGCGCTGAGCTGCTCGACCAGTTCGTCGAACGCCGCCTCGTCCTCGGCGTGCAGCACGAGGTCGCCCTCCATGTCGAACTCGTGGGCGATGCCGAGCAGGCCCATGCGCTCGCTCAGCGCGCCGACGAGGTCCTCCGACCAGCCCGAGAGGTCGACGCCGAGGTGCTCCTTGTCGGGGTCGAGGGTGGGGAGCGTGGTCCGCTCGACCTCCTCCACGAACTCGTCGACCTGTTCCTCGTCGTCCTCCCGGATGATGAGGCTGGCCCCCTGCCAGGCGTGGTCGACGCCCGCCGACGTGAGCAGGCCGTCGAGCATCCGCCGCGACTCCGACGCCCAGTCGTGGAGGTCGTAGGCCATCTGGGCTTCGTCCTCGGCGCCCACGGCGTCGACGGGGAGCGGCTCCTCGTCGACCAGGCCGACGCCGCACTCCCGGCACGTCGTCACATCGTCGCCGTACTCGGCACCGCACTGGAAGCACCACATCGAGGTCACCCGCGCATCCTTGCAGGTCCCCGGTGCGCGTACGAGAGCGCCCGCCTCGGACCCCCGGGGCGCCGAGCGGTACCCTTCGCTTGCCGCGGCTGCGATCGGCCGCGCCAGGTTCGAGGGAACCGTGGAACCGATGGAGAGGCAGGCGGCATGGGCACGCAGGCACCGGACCGGAATCTCGCGCTGGAGCTGACCCGGGTCACCGAGGCGGCGGCGCTCGCCGCCTCCCGGTGGATGGGGCGGGGTGACAAGGAGGGCGCCGACGGTGCCGCCGTCGACGCCATGCGCCACGTCCTCGACTCCGTCCGCATGGACGGCGTCGTGGTCATCGGCGAGGGCGAGAAGGACGAGGCGCCGATGCTCTACAACGGCGAGCGCATCGGCGACGGCTCGCCCCCCCACTGCGACATCGCGGTCGACCCGATCGACGGCACCACGCTCACCTCGCTCGGACGCGGCAACGCCATCTCCGTGATCGCC
>JBEIGA010000251.1:0-5929 GCA_040382135.1 Acidimicrobiales bacterium | reverse complement strand
CGCGCGGTCGCCGCCCGCGGCGGCCGGCGCCCCCGCGGGGTCGGGGGGGTTGCGTCCCCCCCCCCCCCCCCCACACCCCCGGCCAGTACGCGGTCGTTTGCGGGCTGGATCAGATCTCGGCGGCGGGGAAGCCCGGGCCGTGGTGGTCCTTGCCGTTCATGTTCGCGCTCGGGCGGGCCTGGCGCATGAGGTCGGCGACGATCGGGCCGAGGGCCGTGGGGTCGTCCGGCTGGGTGGCGACGGGGCCGAGGTGCCAGCCCTCGGCGATGCCGAGCTGGTTGCCGCGCACGTCGAACACGCGGCCGGTGACGTTCCTCGCCTCGGGGCTGGCGAGCCAGGTGGCGATGAGCGAGATCCAGCGCGGCGACATGGCCTCCTTGGCCTCCTCGCTGATCTCGCCGCCCATCAGCGGGGCGGTGAGGCGGGAGAGCGCGGCGGGGGCGATGCAGTTCACGGTCACGCCGTAGCGCACGAGCTCCTGCGCGGTGATGATCGTGAACGCGGCCACGCCGGCCTTGGCGGCGCCGTAGTTGGTCTGCCCGACGTTGCCGTAGATGCCCGACGGCGACGTGGTGTTGATGACCCGGGCGTCGACCTCGACGCCGGCCTTGGTCTGCTCACGCCAGTACACGGCGGCGTGGTGGGTGGGGCAGTAGGTGCCCTTCAGGTTGACCTTGACGATGATGTCCCAGTCCGCGTCGGGCAGGGAGAAGATCATCCGGTCGCGGAGGATGCCCGCGTTGTTGATCAGGATGTCGAGCTTGCCGAACGTGTCGACGGCCTGGCGGATCATGGCGCCGGCCTGCTCGTAGTCGGAGACGTCGGCGCCGTTGACGACGGCCTCGCCGCCCATCGCCTTGATCTCCTCGACCACCGACTGGGCGGGTGTGAGGTCGGCGCCGCCGCCGGCCTCGTCGCCGCCGAGGTCGTTGACCACGACCTTGGCGCCCTGCGCGGCCAGGCTCAGCGCGTGCTCACGGCCGATACCTCGTCCGGCCCCGGTGACGACGGCGACCCGTCCTTCGCACAGCTTGCTCATGGTGTCCTCCTGCTGGGCTGCGACCGGCAACGGTAACCGCTCACGGCCGCAGCCCGCAGGCCGAGCCTCGGATCAGCGCTCGGCGCGGGCCCGCTCGATGGCCTCGATGAGCCGGTCGGTGTTGGCCCGGTCCTCGTAGATCAGGCGCGTCAGCCAGTACCGGAAGTAGCGGGTGAGCGAGTTGCGGATCCAGACGGCGAGGCCGATGAGGATCAGCGCGATCCCGAACAGCGCCGTCCAGACGTTGTTGGTGGCCTGGATGATCTCGGCCAGCCCGGCGGCGGAATCGTCGAAGGAGGTCTCGCCCCGCTTGATGAAGCTCAGGATCACGACGATGACGCCGCCGATGACCATGAGCAGCACGCCGAGCGTGGAGCCGGTGCGCTCGGGGTTCGCGAGCCCCCCGCTCATCTTCAGGTTCTTGACCTCCTCGGCGAACTCGTCGAGACGCTGCTGGCCGTTGTCGGTGCTCACGGTTTCCTCCCCATAGCGGACGGTGTGGACGTTGCTGACGGTGTGCTGGTCGTACGTGGTCGTTGCTGATCAGTGGGCCGCGGCGCCCAGGTAGGCGGCGGTCAGCTCCTCCGCGATCTCCTCCGGCGGGCCCGTGCGGGTGACCCGGCCGTGGAGCATGATCGCCGCGGTCTTCGCCACGCCCAGGACGGACTGGGCGAACTGCTCGACGATGAGGATCGACAGGCCCGAGGCGGCGAGCTCGGCCACCCGCTCGTAGAGCTCCTCGACGATGATCGGCGCGAGGCCCATCGAGAGCTCGTCGAGCATGAGCAGCGCCGGGTTGGTGGCGAGGGCACGAGACATGGCGAGCATCTGCTGCTCGCCGCCCGAGAGGGTGCCCGCGAGCTGGCTCTTGCGCTCCCCGAGGCGGGGGAACTGGGCGAAGGCCCGCTCCTGGACGTCCTTGAAGGATGTGCCGGTGAACGTGCACATGCGCAGGTTCTCGGCGACCGTGAGGTTCGGGAAGATGCCCCGGCCCTCGGGCACCAGGCACATCCCGGCACGGGCGAGGGCGTCCGGGCGCACCCGGTTGACCTCCTTGCCCATGACCATGACGCTGCCCGCGCTCGGCACGATCTGGCCGCTGCACACCCCGAGCGTGGTGGTCTTGCCGGCGCCGTTGGGGCCGAGAAGGGCGACGACCTCGCCGGGCATGAGGGTGAGCTCCACGCCGTGGAGCACGTCGATGCTGCCGTAGCCGGCACGGATGCCGACGAGCTCGAGCACGGGGACGGGCCCGGCGGTGGAGGGGGTCTCTGCGGTCATGCGACGGCGCTCCCGAGGTAGGCGGCCTGGACCTGCGGGTTCTGCTGGACCTCGGCCGGCGAGCCGGTGGCGATGATCCGGCCGAAGTCGAGGACGTGGATGTGCTCGCAGAGCCCCATCACGAAGGACATGTCGTGCTCGACGAGCAGCACGGCGAGCCCGTCGCCGACGAGTCGACGCAGCAGCGTGCCCATGTCGTGGGTCTCCTCCTCGTTGAGGCCCGAGGAGGGCTCGTCGAGCAGGAGGAAGCGGGGCCGGGTCGCGAGCGCCCGGGCCAGCTCCACGAGCCGGGCGGTGCCGGTGGGCAGGGTGCCCACCGTGATGTCGGCGACGTCGGTGATGCCGACCCGCTCGAGGATCGAGTCGACCTCGTCGCGAGGTGCGGGTCCGCTGCGGTCCCAGCGTCGGCGCATCTCCAGGGCGACGAGCACGTTGTCGCGCGCCGACAACGTGTTGAACGCCTCGAGCTTCTGGAACGTGCGCGAGATCCCTGATCGGCTCCGCTTGTGCACCGGCTTCGACGTGAGGTCGGTGACCCCGCCGTCGTCCTCCTCGATCACCACCTGGCCGGCCGTTGGGGGCTGGAGACCGGTGATCACGTTGAACAGCGTGGTCTTGCCGGCGCCGTTCGGCCCGATGAGCCCGGTGACCATGCCCGGTCGCACCAGCACCTCGGCGCTCGAGAGCGCCTGCAGGCCGCCGAAGCGGACGTCGATCTCAATGGCCCGCAGCACTGCCACTGTGCACCTCCTGCGTCGCCGAACCGTTGCTGTTGCCGTTGCCGTTGCCCCGCACGTCCACGATGCGGTGGGCGTCCGAGAGCAGGTGGCCGTAGTTGCCGGGGTAGCCCTCCACCGGGGTCACGTCGTCGACGATGCCGAGCTGACGGTCGAGGGCGATGACGTCCTCCGGGGTGAAGTCCCGGTGCAGGCCGAGCTCGCCGACCTCGGACTCGAGCGCAGCGAGCTTCTCCGCCCGCTTCTCGGCCCGGGCGTCGGAACGCCAGGGCAGCAGCGGGGCGAAGCGGGCTCCGACGTCGACCGCGGCGCCCTGGGGTCGGAACGCCATGCCGATGGCACCGAGGCCGACGCCGAGGGCGAGCATCTTCTCCTGGATCCACACGAGCTCGGGCACGTTCCCGAGCGACTCGTACCGCTGGAGCATCGCCCGGTTGACCGGGAGGAACATGGCGAAGAGGGCGGCCGCCGGGCGGGACACGCCACCGATGGAGATCAGCAGCACGATGCTGAGGCCGAGCAGGAGCTCGAAGCCGCGCACCCCGTCGGCGCTCTGCAGGGCCACGGTGTAGAAGGCGCCGGCCACGCCCGCCATCGCTGCGGAGATGGCGTAGACGACGAGCTTGGTCTCGAGCACGCCCACACCGACCATGGCCGATGCGGCCTGGCTGTCGTTGAGGGCCACCCATCGGCGGCCGTACTTGCTGCGGCGCAGTGCGGTGAGCCCGACGATGGCGAGGGCGAACACCACGACCTCGGCGATGAGGAAGGTGCGCCGGTCGTCGAGGGTCCAGCCGAACACGTCGAAGTAGGGGATCACCACCGCGCCCGCCGACGGGAGGACGTCCGGGTGCGGGAAGAACAGCATCGACATGCCGTGGGCGAAGGCCATCGAGCCGAGCGCCAGGTAGAGCCCGCGGAGTCGGGCGAAGGGCAGGGCGACGAGCGCTCCGACCGGGGCGCAGAGCAGGGCGATGACCGGGAGCCACAGGACGTTGCCGGTGTCGCCGCTCGGGAGCTTGAGGTAGAGCACCGAGCCGATGCCGGCGAACGCCAGCGGTGCGAGGTTGACCTGGCCGGCCCAGCCGGTGAGGGGCACGAGCGACAGGGCGATGAGCGCGAAGGCCACGGCGACGTTCGCCGAGTTGAGGTTCGCCTCGCTCCAGGACCCCGGGTCCCAGATGCCGAAGTTCAGCCAGCCTCCCGAGAGCGTCACGGCGGCGAGCACCATGGCGACACCACCGACGGCGGATTCCCATGGCTTGGAGAGCCGCTGGTGCTTCTTGAGCCCGGAGGCGACCCGACCCACCTCGAGGCGGGCCTGCGGCGTGGCGAGCACGACGGCGAACAGGACGAGCGCCGAGAACGAGTCGGCCACGAAGCGCCAGTCGTTGCCCCACGCCATGAACTGGGTGATGAACTGCTTGCCGACCCCGAGGAAGAGGGCACCGGCGAGGGCGAGCGGCAGGCTCTTGAGCTGCCCGAACGCTGCGGCTGCGAAGCCCCAGACGATCACGATGTTGAGCGTCGCCGGATCCATGTTCAGCTCGGGGGCGATGAGCACGCCGGCGAGCGCTCCGAGGCTGGCGCCGATGGCCCAGGCGGTGGAGGAGACCACGCCGGGCTTGGCGCCGGCGAGGGCGGCGAGGTCGCGGTTGTCGACGACGGCCCGCATGGCGACGCCGAGACGGGACTTGAAGAGCACCCGGAGGCCGACCGCCACGATGATGGCGACGATGAACACGATGAGGCGGTGCCAGGTCACCGTGGCCGGGCCGATCGACACACCCTTGCTGGACTCGAAGAACGCAGGGAGGTCACGGGCCTGGTCCTGACCCCAGATCTGACCGGTCAGGGCGAGCAGGAACACCATCAGGCCGACGGTGATCATCAGCTGGTTGAGCAGCGGCGCCTTCTGCATGCGGCGCATCAGCAGGACGTCGAGGAACATGCCGATGGCGGGTCCGTACACGCCGACCACCAACAGCAGGGCGATCGGCGCAGGCCATCCCCAGTCGACGCGCAGCTGCCAGTAGAGGAATGCGGCCAGCACGCCGATGGCGCCCTGGGCGAAGTTGAAGATGCCGGTCGTGGTGTAGACGACCACGAGGCCGGTGGCGTACATGGCGTAGAGGGCGCCGACCGACAGGCCGATGAGGAGCGCCATGAGCCCCGCCTCGGCGGTGAACCCGCCCTTCCAGCCCTGGGAGACGGGATATGCGGCGAGCAGGATGCTCGCCCCGATCGTGTAGAGCACCGATCGTCTGATCTTCACGCTTCCGTTCCCCCCTGGCGTCGTCGGTGTCCCCGAGGGGGACGGGCGCGAGGCCCGTCCCCCCGAGGGTGTTCGTCTTCGGGCGTCAGCCCTGGTACTCGGCGGCGGCGTCGAGCCCCGGCTGCGAGAGCAGGTAATCGTCGCTGCAGTCGAGGGTGCCCGGCTCCTCCGGGAAGACCCGGACGTACTCACCGTTCTGGATCTGCATGAGGGCGAAGCAGTTGCTCAGGCCACCCTCATCGAGGTTGATGGTGCCGTACCAGCCGTTGGCGTCGAACTCGCCGGCGCCCTGGAGCTTCTCGAGGATCAGCTCGCTGGTGACGTTGTTCGGGCCCCCCTCGGCCACGAGCTCGCTCACCACCTGCTCGAGCAGCACGCCGGACGCCCAGGCGCCCGCCGACCACGACTGGGGCCTGTCGGTGCCCATGTACTCGAGGAACTTGGCGAGCTCCTCGTTGGTGTCGGCCTCCTCGAAGGGGATGAACTGCATCCACACCCAGGTGCCCTCGACGTCGGCGCCGCCCTGCTCGGTGAAGTCCGGCGTGTAGCAGGCGAGCGAGCACACCCACGTGACACCCGAGGCGTCGAAGCCCTGGG
>JBEIGA010000250.1:0-5939 GCA_040382135.1 Acidimicrobiales bacterium | reverse complement strand
GGTGCCGGGGCGGGGGGCGCGCCCGGTGTTGCGACGGGGGCCGCCTGGGCCGCCGTCACCGGGACCGCAGGCGCGGGCGCCGGCCCGCCCTTCGGGGGCAGCACCGTGCCGAGCAGGACGCCGATGACGATCCCGGCGAGGACGACGAGGATCGGGGTCATGGTGCCGAACGCGATGGTCCGCCGCCCGGTGAGGAGGAAGGCCAGGCCGAGCCCGAGCACGAGGCCCCACAGGGCGCCGCGGATCGGGTGACGGCGGACGGTGCTGGTCGGGGTGGGGGTGGGGGTAGTGGTCTGCACGTCGTCCTCCTCAGCCACGCCAGGTCCGTGCCGGGCGGGCGTTGAACACGGCACCGAGGCCGCCGATCAGGACCATGACCCCGCCGGCGACCTCGAGCACCGGGGCGCCGCCGGTGGTCGCGATGTAGCCGCTGCCGTCGCAGGCGAAGCCGTTGTCGGCGATCATCGAGCCCTCGATGCGGAACAGGGCGTTGACCTTGGCCGGGGCGGGCAGCTGCTCGCCGAGGTCGAGGGTGCCCGCGTTGCGGTTCTTGCCATCGGCGTTGTCGTCGCCGCCCGAGTCCAGCGCCTGGCCGAACGAGGTGATCTCCCAGCTGTGGTTCCGCGGGCCGTCGCCGGCGGCGCCGGCGACGCCGGTGTAGGCGACGAAGCCGTTCACGTCGACCTCGAACGGGTTCTTCGAGGTGAACGCCGCCCGCAGGTCGGTGCCGCCGCTCTCGTAGTAGCTGAACATGTCGACCGGCGCACCGTCGGGATCGAAGTCCGCCGCGGCGTCGATGAGCCGCCCGTCACCGTCGAAGGACAGGGCGATGCCCATGCACGGACCGGTCAGCGACGAGCCGCCGCCGACCTCGCCGGACGCCACGACCACGACGGCGTCACCGGCCATCGTGACCGACAGCTGCCCGGGTGGCAGGTCGAGGTCGCCCGGCATGCCGATCAGGTCGGCGAACGCCGACGGGTCGACCGGCTGCCCGGTGGCGCTCCCCAGCATCCCGAGGAGCTCGGCCTCGAACTCGGCGGCGAGCTCGGCGTCGAACTCCGGCGGCACGCCGATGTCCTGGGCGAGCACGGGCGCGGCCACGAGGCCCGTCGAGGCGATCACCGCCCCGCCGACCGCCACCGACCTCGCCGCGACGCGGCGCAAGCGCCGTCGTCGACCGTCTGTCCCGGATCTCTGCTCCACGGCGACCTCCTCGTCGTCCCGCCGATGGCGGCAACGTACGAGGCCGTGCGGACGACCGTCAGGGCCGGAGGTCCCGGAGGTGGCCGGCCTCGCCGAGGGAGCGGACGGTCCAGGTGGTCCCGTTGGTGCGGATGCGGGTGACGCTCGTGTAGGTGACGTCGAAGACCATGAACCGCTCGAGCCCGAGGATCCAGCCGACGGTCGCGTTGATCACCCCGCCGTGACAGACCACCGCGACCGTGCCGCCCTTGTTCGCCGCGACGATCTCCCGGACGGCGGTGACCACCCGTGACTGGAACGGGGCGAGGAACGACTCGTCGCCCCACTCGGCCATGGTGGCGGCGAGCTCCTCACCGGTGAGCTCCTCGGTGGGGATGTAGGCGCTCGACTCGGCGTCCATCTCGGCCACGCCGTCGACGACCTGCGGCTCGAGGCCGTGGACCTCCGCGAGCGGCGCCGCGGTCTGGCGGGCCCGCAGCAGCGGGCTGGTGACGAGCGCGGTGAGCGGCTCGCGGTCGAGCCACTCGGCGATCCGCTGCGCCTGCAGCAGCCCGTACTCGGAGAGGTGCGGATCGGCGGGGAGCCCGTCGTCGCGGACGACGCGGGCCGGCAGGGCGTGACGGACGAGGAGCAGGTCCATGGCGGTCAGACGATCCCGCGGTCAGACGACGGTGCCGGCGGCGCGGAGGACGGCGATGGCGTCGTGGTCGAGGCCGAGCTCGGAGCGCAGCACCTCGTCGGTGTGCTCACCCAGGGTGGGTGGCGCGGTCTCGGGACCCTCGGCCATCTTCGTGAGCTTCACCGGGTTGCCGCCGGCGAGGGCGGGCTGCTCCACCCCGTCGGTGCGGGGGATCTCCACGAGCATGTTGCGCCGCTGCACGTGGGGGTCGTCGACGACGTCGGTGACGGCGTGCAGCGGTCCGCAGGCGATGCCGGCCTTCGCGAGCACGTCGCAGATCTCGTGCTTGCCGCGGTCGCCGGCCCAGCCCTCGATGCCGGGGCGGATGACGTCCTCGATGTGGGCCAGCCAGCCGAAGCCGTCCTTCAGGCGGTCGTCCTCGAGCCACTCGGGCTTGCCGATGATCTCGCACAGCCGGGCGAACTGGTGGGGGCGGCCGACCTGCACGATGAACCAGCCGTCGCTCGCCCGGAACCCGTGGTTGATGAGCGGCGCCTTGTTGTCGCCGCTCAGCTCCATGCCCATGGACCAGTAGTTCGGGACCATGTCGGCGAAGCTGACCATGCAGTCGTACATGGCGATGTCGACGTACTGGCCGACGCCGGTGCGGTCACGGTGGCGGAGGGCGGCGAGGATGCCCACCACGGCGAACAGGCCGGCGCCCGTGTCGCCGAGGCCGCCGACCGGGGAGATCACCGGCGGCTCGGCC
This sequence comes from Acidimicrobiales bacterium, assembly GCA_040382135.1. Taxonomy (GTDB): domain Bacteria; phylum Actinomycetota; class Acidimicrobiia; order Acidimicrobiales; family JBEIGA01; genus JBEIGA01. The sequence continues at coordinate 3,345 of JBEIGA010000250.1, read as the reverse complement.
TTGCGTCGCGAGATCTCGTACAGCCCGGACATGGCCTCGGCGACCGGGGCGAAGGCGGGCCAGTCGCGGTACTCCGACTCGACGGTGTTCCCGAAGCCCGAGATGGACGCGTAGATCACGGCCGGGTGGACCTTGGCGAGGTCGTCGTAGCCGAGGCCGAACTTGTCCATGGTGCCGGGCTTGAAGTTCTCGGCGACGACGTCGAACTTCGACACCATCGACAGGAACAGGTCGCGGCCGGCCGGGGACTTGAGGTCGATGCCGATGCTCTTCTTGCCGAGGTTGTTGCGGACGAAGGTGCAGCCCATCTTCTGCCCGTCGGCGTCGATCAGCGCGGGGAGCGACCCGCGGCCGATGTCGCCGGTGCCCGGGTTCTCGACCTTCACCACCTCGGCGCCGAGCCGGGCGAGGAGCTGGGTGGCATAGGGCAGCGACTGCATCTGTTCGGCGGCGAGGATGCGGACGCCGTCGAGCGGCTTGCCGTAGCGGACGGCGTCGGGGTTGGCGATGTCGCCGAGCTTCACGGGGGTCCCCTTCGTGGTGTCTGGGTCGCGGTCGAGACTCTATGGTTTCTGACGGCGCGTCAGCACGAGCCGGAGGAGCGACACGATGACCAGCACCCGAGGGATCACGGGCTACGGCGCCTACGTCCCCTACCGCACGCTCGACCGCGCCCAGATCACCCAGACCATGGGCGGCGGCGGCGGGCGCGGCACCCGGTCGGTGGCGTCGTTCGACGAGGACACCACGTCGATGGGTGTCGAGGCCGCCCGCATCGCCCTCGCCGGGGTGCCCGGCACCCGGCCCGACGCCCTCTGGTTCGCCACCGCCGACCCCGCCTACCTCGACCGCACCAACGCCAACGTCATCCACGCCGCCCTCCGCCTCGACCGCGAGCGCCCGGCCATGGACATGCTCGGCTCGCAGCGCAGCGCCGTGGGTGCCCTCCGCACCGCGCTCACGGGTGCAGCCGGCTCGGTGCTCGTGGTCGCCTCCGACGTCCGCATCGGCCTGCCCACCAGCGCCGAGGAGAGCGACGGCGGCGACGGCGCGTCGGCCGTGCTCGTCGGCGACGGCTCCGACGGCGCCCCCGTGCTCGCCGAGCTGCTCGGCGCCGTCTCGCTCTCCGACGAGTTCGTCGATCGCTGGCGCCTCCCGGGTGAGCGCCGCTCCCGCACCTGGGAGGAGCGCTTCGGCGAGGAGATGTACGTCCCGATCGCGTCGGAGGCCTGGGAGCTGGCCCTCGAGGGTGCCGGGCTCTCGCCGGCCGACGTCTCGGTCGCCGCGGTCACCGGCCTGCACGGCCGGTCGGTCAAGCGGGTGGCGGGCAAGCTCGGCGTGGAGAAGGTGGCCGACGACCTCGCCGCCACCGTCGGCAACACCGGCGCCGCGCACCCCGGCATCGTGCTCGCGAGCGTCCTCGACGCCGCCGAGCCGGGCCAGGTCGTCGCCCTCGTGGTGCTCGCCGACGGCGCCGACGTGCTGCTGTTCCGCACCACCGAGGCCATCGCCTCGTACCGGCCCGCCCGCACGGTCGCCGATCTGCTCGCCGCACGGGGACCGGTGCCCTACGGCAAGTTCCTGTCCTGGCGGGGGATGCTGCAGGTGCAGCCGCCGAACCGGCCCGAGCCGCCCCGCCCGTCGTCGTCCGCCGCCCATCGGCGCAACGACTGGAAGTACGGCTTCGTGGGGGCGCGCGACCCCGAGACCGGGAGCGTCCACCTGCCCCCGTCCCGGGTCTCGTTCGCCACCGGTTCCACCGACGCCATGGAGCCTGCGCCCATGGCCGACGCCGTGGGTACGGTGGTCACGTTCACGATCGACAAGCTGGCCTACTCACCGAGCCCCCCGATCGTGTTCGCCGTGGTCGACTTCGACGGCGGCGGGCGGATGCCGGTGGAGCTCACCGACGTCGACCCCGGCGGCGTGGAGATCGGCACCCGGGTCGAGATGACGTTCCGGCGGCTGTTCACGGCCGACGGCATCCACAACTACTTCTGGAAGGGTCGGCCGGTCCGGGGCTGACCCGGCAGGTCGAAGGGGAGGCGAGCATGGGATCGCACGGCATCAAGGATCGGGTGGCCATCGTCGGGATGGGCTGCGTGCCCTTCCGCGAGCACTGGGACAAGAGCACCGACGACCTCCTCGTGGAGGGCGCACGGCTCACGTTCGAGAGCGCGGGGCTCACCAAGGACGACATCGACGCCTACTGGCTGGGCACGGCGAACTCCGGCATGGCCGGGGTGACCCTGTCGATCCCGCTGCGGCTGAAGAACAAGCCGGTGAGCCGGGTCGAGAACTACTGCGCCACCGGCTCCGAGGCGCTGCGCCAGGCGTGCTACGCGGTGGCGAGCGGCGCCTACGACTCGGCCATGGCCATCGGCGTCGAGAAGGTGAAGGACGGCGGGTACCAGGGCCTCAACGCCGCAGGGGCGCCCACCGACGGCACCAACCGCACCCTCACGGCGGCGGCCATGTTCAGCCTCATCCTCCCCGCCTACGCCAAGCGTTACGGCGTCAGCGAGGACGAGCTCCGGTACGTGGTGGCGAAGATCGCCGAGAAGAACCACTTCAACGGCGCCCGCAACCCGCTGGCCCAGTTCCGCAAGGAGACCTCGGCCGAGGCCATCTGCCAGATGGCCGCCGTCGCGGGCCGGCTCTCGGTGTTCGACTGCGCGGGCGTCGCCGACGGTGCTGCGGGTGCCATCGTCGTGCGGGCCGAGGACGCCTACAAGTACACCGACAAGCCGCTGTTCGTGAAGGCGCTGTCGTTCGTGTCGGGCGATGGCTCGGGTTCCATCGACCCGGCCTTCGACTACACCACCCTCCCGGAGTGCGCGGCGGCGGCCGAGGACGCCTACCGGCAGGCGGGCGTCACCGACCCGCGGGGCCAGATCGCCCTCGCCGAGGTGCACGACTGCTTCACGCCCACCGAGCTCGTCCTCATGGAGGACCTCGGGTTCTCCGAGCGGGGCCACGCCTGGAAGGACGTGATGGACGGCGTCTTCGCCCTCGACGGCGAGCTCCCCGTGAACTCCGACGGTGGGCTGAAGAGCTTCGGCCACCCGGTCGGCGCGTCGGGTCTGCGCATGCACTACGAGCTGTGGCTGCAGCTGCGGGGTGAGGCCGGACCGGAGCGCCAGATCACCACCGACAAGACCCTCGGCCTGGTGCACAACCTCGGCGGCTACCCCGGCGAGATGGTCAGCTTCGTCGGCATCTGGGGCAGCGAGCTCGGCTGACCCGGAGCTGCGAGGCCCGCCGACCCCGAAACGCCGAACCGGCCGGGGGTGGGGGGCGGGGGGCGAGGGCGAGCCAGCGCGGGGGGGGGCGTCGCGGGGGGGG
>JBEIGA010000249.1:0-5944 GCA_040382135.1 Acidimicrobiales bacterium | reverse complement strand
TACGCCGCGGCGGGCGCCTACTACCTGGCGCCGGAGGTCCGGCGCCTGCTCGACTACACACCCGAGCCGGCCACCCCGGTGGCCCCGTTCGCCTACCCGGCGTACCTCGAGGAAGGACTGCTCGACCACCTGGTCGGGTGAAGGGGGGACCATGCCCAAGCTGGTGATGAACTTCGACCTGCGCCACCCGCCGGCGTTCGCGGCCACGGGTCGGGAGATCTACGCCGCCGCGCTCGACATGTGCGCCTGGGCCGACGAGCGGGGCTTCGCCCGTGTCGGCTTCGGCGAGCACCACCAGTCGGAGGACGGCTACATCCCGGCGCCCCTGCTGGTGGCCTCCGCCGTCGGGGCGCGCACGAAGCGGCTGCGGGTGCGCCTCTCGGTGATCCTCGCCCTGCTCTACGACCCCGTCCGCCTCGCCGAGGAGATCGCCGTCGCCGACCTGTGCCTCGGCGGTCGGCTCGACGTCGGCCTCGGCGTCGGGTACGTGGAGGACGACTTCCGGGCGTTCGGCGTCGACTACGCGGGCCGGGGGCGGCAGATGGACGAGCTGATCCCGTTCCTGCGCCGGGCGTGGACCGGTGAGCCCTTCGAGTACCGCGGCACCACCGTGCGGGTCACCCCTCGCCCCGTGCAGGACCCGATGCCCATCTACGTGGGCGGGTCGGCCCCTGCGGTGATCGAGCGGGCGGTGCAGCTCGGCGACGGCTTCTTCCCGCCGGGCATGCCGACCGGCTGGAACCGCTACCGCCGGCGCTGCATCGAGCTCGGCCGCCCCGACCCGGGCGAGTGGCCCCGCCGCGGCCCGGTGTTCCTGTGGGTCACCGACCAGCCGAAGGACGGCGTCTGGGAGCGCCTCGCCCCCCACGTCCGCCACCAGATCGACTCCTACGCGGGTTGGACCACCAGCGCCTACGGCCGGCCGGACGGACCGTTCGTGCCGAGCCGCGACGTCGAGAGCCTGCGCCAGGGGGGTGCCTACGACGTGCTCACCCCCGGCGAGGTCGTGGCCCTCGCCGAGGAGCTCGGACCGGACGGTGAGCTGCACCTCAACCCGCTGCTGGCCGGCATCCACCCCACCGACGCCTGGGCGATGCTCGACCTGTTCGACCGCGAGGTGCTGCCGCACCTGCAGGTCACGGCGCCGGCGGAGGGCTGAGCGGTGGAGGCCTGGCAGAACCTCGGCTTCACCCCGCCCGCGCTGCTCGTGCGCCTCGCCCGCCTGGCCGAGGAGGCCGGGATGGACGGCGTCACGCTCCCCGAGCACCTGGTGACGCCCACCGACATCCGCACCCCGAACCCGTACGTCCCCACCGGCGGTCCCGGCTACCCGCCCGAGACGCCGTTCGTCGACCCGTTCGTCGCCTTCGGGGCGATGGCGTCGGTGACCACCCGTCTGCGGTTCCTGGCGAACGTGTTCGTGCTGCCGCTGCGCCACCTGTTCGTCACGGCGAAGCTGGTGTCGAGCGCCGCGGTGTTCTCCGGCGACCGGGTGGAGCTCGGCGTGGGGGTCGGCTGGCTGCGGGAGGAGTTCGAGGCGGCCGGCGCGTCGTTCCACGACCGGGGCGCCCGCACCGACGAGGTGCTCGCCCTGCTGCCGCGGCTGCTCGCCGGCGAACCCGTCGCCGCCGACGGTCCGTTGGTGCGGTTCCCGGAGGTGCGCCTGACCCCGGGGGTCGGCCGTCCGGTGCCGGTGCTGGTGGGCGGGATCTCCGACGCCGCGCTGCGCCGGGCCGCCCGGGCCGACGGGTGGATCGGTGTGAACCACGCCGAGGAGGAGCTGCTCCCGATCCTGGCCCGGCTACGGGCCGTGCGCGCGGCGGTCGACGATCCCGACCGTCCCTACCGGATCGTGGTGTCCCGGCCCGTCGGCTTCGATGCCGCCATGGCGGAGCGCTACGCGGCCGCCGGCGTCACCGGGATCGTGAACCGGGGCACGGTCGCCGAGGTCGGCGTGGATGCGTCCGACGACGCCCACGTCGAGGCCATGGCCGGCTTCCGGGCGCTCCTCCCCGCGCCGACCTAACCTCCCCGCCGGGGGACGATGTCCCGACGAGCACAGGGGGAGCAGCATGAGCACGGATCTCCGGCCCGGGTTCCACGCCGAGCGTGACCCGGACCGCCCGGCGGCGATCAACGGCACCACGGGTGAGGTGCTGAGCTACGGCGAGCTCGAGGACCGCAGCGCCCGGCTCGCCGGGGTGCTGCGGGCCCACGGCCTGCGCGCCGGGGACCATGTGGCGATGCTCGTCGACAACCAGCCCGAGGCGCTGGTGGTGGCGTGGGGCATCTTCCGCGCCGGCTGCTACCTGACGCCGGTCAACTGGCACCTGGGCGCCGACGAGGCCGCCTACATCGTCGAGGACTGCGGCGCCCGGGTCCTGATCACCACGGCCCGGCTCCGCGACCTCGCCGAGGCGGTCTCCGCCCGACTGTCCGGCGTGGAGCTGCGGCTCGCGTTCGACGGGCCGGTCGACGGGTTCGCCTCCTACGGCGACGCCGTCGCCGCCGCCACGCCGATCGACCCGGCCGACGAGGTCGAGGGCAGCTACATGTTCTACTCGTCGGGCACGACCGGCCGCCCCAAGGGTGTGAAGCCGGCGTTCACCGGCGCGCCCTACGGCACGGGCGGCGCGTTCGATCTGCTGATCGGCGCGCTGTTCGGCTTCGACGACTCGACCGTGTACCTCTGCCCGGCGCCGCTGTACCACGCCGCGCCGCTCGGCTGGTCCATGGCGGGTCAGCGCAAGGGCGCCACGATCGTCGTGATGGAGCGCTTCGACGCCGAGCAGGTGCTCGCGCTGGTGGAGCGCCACCGGGTCACCCACGCCCAGTTCGTGCCCACCCACTTCGTGCGGATGCTGAAGCTGCCGCCGGAGGCGCGGACCCGGTACGACCTGTCCAGCCTGCGCATGGTGGTCCACGCCGCCGCCCCGTGCCCGGTGCCGGTGAAGCGGGAGATGATCGAGTGGCTCGGGCCGATCGTGCACGAGTACTACTCGGGCAGCGAGGGCGTGGGCTTCTGCACGATCGGGTCCGAGGAGTGGCTCGCCCATCCGGGTTCGGTGGGGCGGGCGGTGCTCGGCGTCGCCCACATCGTCGGGGAGGACGGCGAGGAGCTGCCCCCGGGCGAGACCGGCCAGGTGTGGTTCGAGACGCCGAGCCGGTTCGAGTACCACAACGACCCCGAGAAGACCGCCGGCGCCTGGGACCACCGGGGGTGGAGCACCCTCGGCGACATCGGCCACCTCGACGCCGACGGTTTCCTCTACCTCACCGACCGCGTGTCGCACATGATCATCTCCGGCGGGGTGAACATCTACCCCCGGGAGACCGAGGACGTCCTGGTGGTCCACCCCTCGGTCGGCGACGCCGCGGTGATCGGCGTGCCCGACGACGAGATGGGCGAGTCCGTGCTCGCCGTCGTGGAACCGGCCCCGGGGGTGGTGCCGGGGCCGGAGCTCGAGGCCGAGCTGATCGCCCACTGCCGGGCGAACCTGTCGGCGTTCAAGTGCCCGCGCCGCATCGACTTCGTCGTTGAGCTGCCCCGGCTGCCCACCGGCAAGATCCGCAAGGGCGAGCTGCGCAAGCAGTACGGCTCGTGGTCCGGCACGGTCACGGCGATGGGGGAGGGCGAGGCGTGACCATCCTCGAGGAGGAGCGCCACGGCAACGTCGTGGTGCTGCGGATCAACCGGCCCGAGCGCGCCAACGCGCTGAACCGCGAGATGCACCGCCGGTTCCGCACCCACTTCGCCGCGCTGGCCGACGACCCCTCGGTCGCGGTCGTGGTGCTCACGGCGACCGGCGACAGGGTCTTCAGCGCCGGCATGGACCTGAAGGAGTTCGCCGAGTCGGCGAACGGCCCCGACCCGGAGGGCGAACCGCTCACCGCCGGCCTCGACCCGATCATCAAGCACGCCTTCCCGAAGCCGCTGATCGCCGCGGTGAACGGGGCGGCGCTGGGCGGCGGGTTCGAGCTGGTGCTGGGCTGCGACCTCGTCGTCGCCGCCGAGCACGCCCGCTTCGGGCTGCCCGAGGTGAGCCGGGGCCTCGTCGCCGGCGGCGGCGGCCTGTTCCTCTCGAACCGCGTCCCGGTGGCCGTCGCCCTCGAGATCGGGCTCACCGGCGACCCCATCACCGCCGCCCGCGCCCTGGAGCTCGGGCTCGTCAACCGGGTCGTCCCCGGCGACCGGCTCCTGGAGGAGGCGCTCGCGCTGGCCGCGCGCATCGCCCGCAACGGCCCGATCGCCCTCCGGTTCACCAAGCGGGTCATGTGGCGGTCCAAGCCCGGTGACGACTGGGACGCCCTGTGGGCCGAGACCGGCGAGGTCTTCGACAGCGAGGATGCGCTGGAGGGCGCGCGGGCCTTCGCGGAGCGGCGCGAGCCGCGCTGGACCGGTCGCTGAGGCCCGGGCCCGGTCGGCGTGGTGGACTCACACCATGCCCAAGGCCTACGTGATCTGCGACATCGACGTCATCGACCCCGAGGCGTACGAGGAGTACCGCCGCCTCTCGAGCCTGGCCGCGGCCGCCCACGACGTGCGCTTCATCGTGCGCGGCGGCGCCACCGAGGTGCTCGAGGGCGACCGCGTCCCGAACCGCACCGTGGTGCTGGAGTTCGCGAGCGCCGACGCGGCGCGCGCCTGGTTCCACTCGCCCGAGTACACCGCCGCCCGCGAGGCCCGCAAGGACGCCGCACGCGGCTCGTTCATCCTGGTCGAGGGCACCGACTAGCCCAGGCGGCCCGAGCGGGACGGGTCGCCCGTCGGTCCGCGAGACTGCGGGCATGGCCTACGAGACCCTCGACCTCACCGTCGCCGACGGCATCGCCCGGCTGCGGCTCACCAACCCGGCCGGCGCCAACGCCATCAGCCTGCGCAACGCCCAGGAGCTGGCCCGGGCGGTGGACGAGCTGCAGTCCCGCACCGACGTGCGCGCCGTGCTGCTCACCGCCGAGGGCCGGCTGTTCTGCGGCGGCGGCGACGTCGCCGGGTTCGCCGCGGCCGAGGACCCGCCCGCCGCGCTGCGCGACATCACCGCGCCACTGCACACCGCCATGTCCGGGCTGGTGCGGTTGAACGCCCCGGTGGTCACCGCCGTGCAGGGTCCGGCCGCCGGTGCGGGGATGGGGCTCGTCGGGGCGTCGGACATCGTGGTCGCCGGCGAGTCGGCCCGGTTCGTGATGGCGTACACCGGCATCGGGCTCAGCCCCGACGGCTCGTCGAGCTGGTTCCTGCCCCGCATCGTCGGCACCCGCCGGGCGCTCGAGCTGACCCTGCTGAACCGGTCGCTCACCGCCGCCGAGGCGCTCGACTGGGGCCTCGTCACCAAGGTCGTCCCCGACGCCGAGCTGGTCGAGGCCGCCGAGGCCGTCGCCGCCCAGCTGGCCGCCGGCCCCACCCTCGCCTACGGCACCGCGAAGCGGCTGCTGCGCGATGCCTGGGACAACTCGCTCGAGACCCACATGGAGGCCGAGCGCATCGGTATCTCCACCTGTGCGGGCACCGCCGACGGCCGCGAGGGCGTCGCCGCCTTCGTCGAGAAGCGCAAGCCCGAGTTCCGCGGCGCGTGACCGACGCCGGCGGGTTCACGTTCACCGCCGAGGTGTGGGAGCACACCGGTCAGGGCGCGTGGCACTTCGTGAGCCTGCCGGAGGACCTCGCCGACGAGATCGACGAGGCGTTCGGCGCCTCGGCCGGTGGGTGGGGCTCCATCCGGGTCGAGGTCGTGATCGGGGCGACGGTGTGGCGCACGTCGATCTTCCCGGACCGGAAGCGGGGGACCTACATCCTCCCCGTGAAGGCCGGCGTCCGGAAGGCCGAGGGCCTCACCGCCGGCTCCCACCCCGAGGTCCACCTCACCCCCCTCCCTCCCGGTGTTTGAAGCGGACGGGGGGCGAATGGGGCCCGTGGGTGGGAAGAACGGGGGGGGGGGGGGGGGGG
>JBEIGA010000248.1:0-5946 GCA_040382135.1 Acidimicrobiales bacterium | reverse complement strand
GGCGGCACCGGGGCGGGGGCGGGAGCCGGGGCAGGCGGCGACGGGACCACCGGCGCGGCCGCCTCCACGTCGTGGCGGGTGATCCGCCCGCCGGGCCCGGACCCGTGCACCTGGTGCAGGTCCACGTGACGCTCCTCGGCCAGGTGGCGCACCAGCGGCGATCGCACGGGTGGCTCGTGACCGGCAGCCGGACCGGACGGAGGCGCAGGCGGCGCGGGCTCCTCCGGCGGCGCAGGCTGCTCCGACGGCGCGGGCGCGGGCGAGGGGGCCGGCGTGGGCTCGACCGGGGCTGCGGCGTCGGTGCGGATGCGGGCGAGCGGGGTGCCCACCGGCACCTCGACCCCCTCGGCCACCAACAGCTCCTCGACGGTCCCGCCGTCCCAGATCTCGAGGTCGATCTCGGACTTCTCGGTGTCGAGCAGCGCCACCACGTCGCCGCGGTGCACGGTGTCGCCGGGGCCGACGTGCCAGGCGAGGATCGTGGCGGCCTCCATGTCGGCGCCGAGGCTCGGCAACCGGAAGAGCACCTCACCGCTCACGGCGGGCCCTCCCCCACCACCGCCCGGCAGGCGGCGACGATGCCCGCCACCTGGGGGGTGGCCGCCTCCTCGAGGTGCTTGGGGTAAGGGATCGGCACGTCGAGGCTCGTGACCCGGGCGACCGGCGCGTCGAGCGACCAGAAGCACCGCTCGGCGACGGTGGCGGAGATCTCGGCGGCGAGCCCGGCCCGCGCCCAGCCCTCGTCGACCACCACGGCACGGGTGGTCCGGCCCACCGAGGCGAGGATGGCGTCGTCGTCGAGCGGCCGCAACGACCGGAGGTCGAGCACCTCGGCCTCGATGCCGGCGGCGGCGAGCTCGTCGGCCGCGGCGAGGCACTTGGGGAGCGACCCGCCCCACGTGACGATGGTGAGATCACGGCCGGGCCGCCGCACCCGGGCGGTGTCGATGTCGACGGGACCGCCGGGATCGGGCAGCACACCCTTGGTGTTGTAGAGCCCGACGTGCTCGAACCAGATGACCGGGTCGGGGTCGTCGATCGCGGTCCGCAGCATCCAGCGGGCGTCCTCGACGGTGGCCGGCGCCACCACCCGCAACCCGGGCACGTGGGCGTACCAACCCTCGAGGCTGTGGCTGTGCTGCGCGGCGAGCTGCCGGCCGGCGCCGGTGGCCATGCGGATCACGATGGGCACGTGCAGCTGCCCGCCCGACATGTGCAGCAGGGTCGCGGCGTTGTTGACGATCTGGTCGAGGGCGAGCAGCGAGAAGTTGACGGTCATGACCTCGACCACCGGCCGCATGCCGCCGAGCGCCGCGCCGATGCCGGCGCCCACGAACCCGGACTCGGACAGCGGGGTGTTCCGCACCCGGTCCCGGCCGAACTCGAGGTGCAGGCCCTTGGTGACGGCGTAGGTGCCGCCGTAGTCGGCGACGTCCTCGCCCATCACGAACACCCGCTCGTCGGCGGCGAGCGCCTCCCGCAGGGCCTCGTGCAGCGCCTCCCGGTACGAGATCTCCTCCCCGCTCACCGTGCCACCTCCCGACGGGTGACGTGGCGGGTGAGGGTCTCCACCGGTTCCCACGGCGCCGCCTCGGCCGCGGCCACGGCCTCCTCGGTCTCGCGGCGGGCGTCGTCCCAGAGGGCGTCGATCCCCGCCTGGTCGACGAGCCCGGCGTCGAGGAGCCGGCGGCCGAGCAGGTCGATGGGGTCGCGCTCCTTCCAGCGATCCACCTCGGCCTTGTCGCGGTAGAGGTCCGGGTCGAACATCGAGTGGGCCCGGAAGCGGTAGGTGCGCAGCTCGAGGAACACCGGCTGCCCCTCCCGGACGACGGCCAGCGCACGGCCGGCGGCCTCGTGCACCGCCATGGCGTCCATGCCGTCCACCGTCCACGCCGGCATCTCGTAGGCCGCCGCCTTGAGCGGGAGGTTCGTCTCGGACTCGCTGGAGGCCAGCGACGTGCCCATGGCGTACAGGTTGTTCTCGCAGGCGAAGAGCACCGGGAGCTCCCAGAGGGCGGCGAGGTTCATGGCCTCGTGGAACTCTCCCTCGGCCATGGCCCCCTCGCCGAAGAAGACCACGGTGGCGCGCCGCCGGCCCTGCATGCGGTCGGCGAGGGCGAGGCCGACGGCGAGGGGCAGGTGGCCGCCCACGATGGCGTTGCCGCCGTAGAAGCGCCGCTCGGCGTCGAACAGGTGCATCGAGCCGCCCCGGCCGCCGCTGCAGCCGGTGGCCTTGCCGAACATCTCGGCCATGATCGCCGTGGCCGGCACCCCACGGAGCAGGGCGTGGCCGTGCTCCCGGTAGGTGCACAGGACGGCGTCGTCGGGCTCCAGTCGCCGGAGCACCCCGGCGGCCACCGCCTCCTCACCGATGTAGAGGTGGAGGAAGCCGCGGATCTTCGTCTCGCCGTAGAGCTGGGCGCAGCGCTCCTCCATGACCCGCACGCGGATCATGTCGGCGAGCAGTCCGGGCCCCACGTCCGCGAGCCCCGTCCCGGCGAGCCCGGCGCTCACGCGCCCGTCTCCAGCGTGGAGAGGTCACCCTCGGGCAACCCCAGCTCCCTGGCCTTCAGCAGGCGTCGCATGATCTTGCCGCTCCTCGTCCGGGGCAGGTCCGCCACCACCTCGATCTCCCTCGGCGCGGCGACGGTGCCCAGCCGGCCACGAGCGAAACCGACGATCTCGCTGCGCAGCGCCTCGGTGTCCTCGACCCCGGGCGCGAGCCGCACGAACGCCTTGATGATCGAGCCCGCGGTGGGGTCGGGCTTGCCGATGACACCCGCCTCGGAGACGGCGGGGTGCTCGATGAGCACGGACTCCACCTCGAAGGGGCCGACGAGGTGGCCGGCGGTCTTGATGACGTCGTCGCCCCGCCCCACGAACCACAGGTAGCCGTCGGCGTCACGGGTGGCGAGGTCGCCGCTGCGGTACCAGCCGTCCACGAAGCACTTCGCATAGCGCTCGGGCATGCCCAGGTACTCACGGAACATCGACGGCCACGGGGCACGGATCGCCAGCTCCCCCGGTTCCTCCGGGTCGGTCACCTCGACGGGGTGGCCGTCGGCGTCGAGCACCAGCTCGCCCTCCTCGGTCCGGGCGAGCAGGGTCACGTCGATGCCGGGCAGCGGGCGGCCCATGGACCCCGGTCGCACCGGCATCGTGCGGTAGTTGGCGACCATGATCCCGCCGGTCTCGGTCTGCCACCAGTTGTCGAGGATCGCCATGCCGAAGGCCTCCTCGCCCCACACCACGGCCTCCGGGTTCAGCGGTTCGCCCACGCTCGCCACCACCCGCAGGCTCGACAGGTCGTACTCGCGGGCCACGTCGACACCCACGCGCATGAGCATCCGGACGGCCGTCGGCGCGGTGTACCAGACGGTCACCTGCTGGTCCTGAACGGTGCGGTACCAGCGGTCGGCGTCGAAGTCGGCCTCGTCGACGATGCTCGTGACCCCGTGGGTGAGCGGCGACACGATGCCGTAGGAGGTGCCGGTGACCCAGCCCGGGTCGGCGGTGCACCAGAAGACGTCGTCGGGGTGGAGGTCGAGCGCGTAGAGACCGGTGAGGTGGTGGGCGACGACCGCGCCGTGCACGTGCAGTGCGCCCTTCGGGGTGCCGGTGGTGCCGCTGGTGAAGTGCAGCAGGGCGGGCGTCTCCTCCGTGGTGGCGACCAGCGGCACCTCGTCGCGGGCGGCGGCGAGCAGAGGGGCGAGGTCGAGGACGCCCTCGCCGGCGGCGTCGCCGTCCCCCACGAGCAACACGTGGCGCAGCGCGGGCAGCACCGGCCGCAGCTCCTCGACCTTGCGCCGGTAGAAGGCCGGTGTCGTGACGAGCACGTCGATCCCGCCGAGCTCGAGCCGCTGACGGATCGGTTCGGGCCCGAACGCCGAGAACAGCGGGCTCACGACGCCGCCCGCCTTGAGGGTGCCGAGGACGGCGACGTACAGCTCCGGCACCCGGCCGAGGAGGGTCGCGACCCGCACCCCGGGACCGTGCCCGAGGGTGCCCAGCACGTCGGCGAAGCGGTTGGTCCGCCGGCGGAGCTCGTCGTAGGTGAGGTCCACGGCCGGGCCCCGCTTGGGGATCCAGCGGATGGCGACGTGGTCGCCGCGCCCGTGCAGCACGTGGCGGTCCACCGCCTCGTGGGCGATGTTGCACCCGCCGCCGGGGAGCCCGTCGAGGCGGGACCGGGCGTCGGCCCACGAGAAGCCGCTGCGCGCGGCCTCGTAGTCGCCGAGGTTCGCCGGGATCACCTCATCCTCCGTTGCTGCCACCACACCCTCCCTCGCCGTGGGCCAGGGCCCGCCGCCGGGGCCAGCCTGCACCGCCGAGTGCCCCGAGCTGGAGGGCCCAAGGTCACCGCCCCCGCCCCGATCCTTCCCTCCCTCCCCTCCCCTCCCCTCCCCTCCCCCCCCCCCCAACCGGCCGGGCGCCAGCCACGGAAACGTGCTCCCCACCCGGCCGGTTCGGAGAGAGGGAGGGAGAGAGGGCGGAGAGGGGGACGATGGTCCCTTCCGTCGAGGGCCGGACCGGGAGCAGGTTGAGGGGAGCGCACGACGGGTACGCCCGACGGGAGGCGTGCCGCGGCGCCGAGGCGGAGGTGGACCGATGGGCAAGAAGGACGTCAAGGACGTCGAGGTCACGGGCGGCGACGCCACGGGTGAGGAGCGCTCGGGCGAGGTCGAGGCAGTCCGGCCAGGACCCTGGTGGATGGCGCCGGACTGGTTCGGCCGGATGTGGCCGGACCTCTTCTCGCAGCGCGTCCCCGAGCTGCTCGGCAGCGGCGGGGACGCCATGCGGGTCGAGGAGTTCCGGGAGGACGGGTCGCTCGTCGTGCGGGTGGAGATCCCCGACGTCGACCCGGAGAAGGACATCGAGGTCACCGTCGACCGTGACCGGCTCTCCATCCGCGCCGAGCGCACCCAGCGCACCGACGACCGGGACAAGCACGGCTACCGCAGCGAGTTCCGGTACGGCTCGTTCCATCGGATCCTGCAACTGCCCGCCGGCACGAGCGAGCAGGACGTCCAGGCCACGTACCGCGACGGCATCCTCGAGGTCCGCCTGCCGATCGACCAGGAGCGGGCGAGCTCCGTGAAGATCCCGATCCAGCGCTGATCCGGGGCAGACTGGCGGTTCCTCGGCGGGAGGTCGCACATGCTCCGGGTCAGCATCAAGAACCTGTTGGCGCACAAGGCGCGGCTGCTCTCCACCGCACTCGCGGTGTTCCTCGGGGTGGCCTTCCTGGCCGGCGCGCTCGTGCTCACCGACACGATCGGGAAGACCTTCGACGACCTGTTCGCGCAGGTCAACGAGGGCACCGACGCCTTCGTGCGCGACCGCGAGGTGGTCGAGACCGACTTCGGCGACATCCGGGGTCGGATCGACGCCTCGCTGCTCGAGGTGGTGCTCGCCCAGCCCGAGGTCGCCGCCGCCGACGGCACCACCCAGGGGTACGCCCAGCTCGTGGACGCCGACGGTGACGTGATCGGCGCCAGGGGCAACGGCCCGCCGACCATCGGCCTGAGCTGGACCTCGGTCGAGGAGCTCAACCCGATGCGCATCGTCGAGGGCCGCGCGCCCGAGGCGGCCGACGAGGTGCTCATCGACCGCGGCGCCGCCAAGGCCGGCGACTTCGTGGTGGGCGAGCCGGTCACGGTCCTGCTACAGGAGGGTCCGCGGTCGTTCACGCTCGTCGGCGTGGCGACGTTCGGGTCCGCCGACAACGCCGGCGGCTCGACGCTCACCTTCTTCACCCCCGAGACCGCCGCCGAGGTCCTGGGCGAGCCGGGGAAGGTCGACGGCATCTCCGTGGTCGCGGCGGACGGCGTCTCCCAGGGCGAGCTCCGCGACGCCCTCGCCGCCGCGCTCGACGCCGACGGCCGCACCGGCGTGGAGGTCATCACCGGTGACGCGCTGGTGAAGGAGACCCAGGACGCCATCGCC
>JBEIGA010000247.1:0-6028 GCA_040382135.1 Acidimicrobiales bacterium | reverse complement strand
GAGCTCTTGTCCGCCGCCCACTCGGCCACCCTGGGCGACAGTCCGCGCGGCGGCCGGCGAAGGGCGGCGGTGAGGTCCCGCTTGCCGAGGCGACGCTCCGGCGCCACGGCGAGCCGCAGCCAGGCCAGGGCGGCGCTGGTGCCCGAACGCTCGAGCAGGCGGGGGTCCACGCCCGGCGGTCGTCGCACCGGGATGCCCGCGTCGGCGAGGAACACGAGCGGGGGCAGCAGGGCGGCGTTCACCCGCGCCAGGACGGCGATCTCCGACGGTGCCACGCCCTGGGCGAGCAGCCCGCGGACGTGCTCGACGAGCGCCTCCTGCGGCCGCTCCGCCCGCAGCACGACGAGCCCCTCACCGTCGGCGGAGCGGCCGGGCGCGGCGTGGATCTCCTTGGGGACCCGGCGCCGGTTGTACGAGAGCAGGTTGCCGGCGGCGGTGACGACCTCGGGCGGGCAGCGGTAGTTGACGGTGAGCGGATGGTCCGCAGCCCCGGGGAACCAGCGATCGAACTCGATGAGCCACGCCGGCGATGCGCCCGTGTAGCCGTAGATGGTCTGGTCGTCGTCGCCGACGGCGAACACCTCGCCCGCCGGGCCGGCGAGCAGGCAGACGAGCAGCAGGTGGGCCGGGGTGAGGTCCTGGAACTCGTCCACGAGCAGCACGGGGCACGCGGCGCGGGCAGCGGCGAGGGCGTCGGGGTCGGTGAGGAGGATCTCGAGCGCGGCGACGATCTGCTCGTCGAAGTCGAGCTCGTCGGCACCGGCCAACTGCGACCGGTACTGGCGGAGGACGGCCTCGAAGTCGGTGACGCCGGCATAGTCCTCCTCGATGTCGGCGGGGGACCGCAGGCCGAGCCGGGAGGCGGCGAGGGCGTCGATCCACTCCTCGAGCGGGTCCGTGTTGGCCCGGCGACGGCCCGTGGGGACGATCTCCTCGAGGCGTCGACGCGCGTCCCGCTCGTCCACCGTGCGACGGGGCCGGGCGCCGGCGGCGGCGCGGAACGGGCCCGTGCCGTTGACGATGGCCAGTGCGAGGCTGTTGAGGGTGCGGATGTCGAGGCCGGCGACATCGGCGAGGCGCTCGGCCATCTCCTCGCGTGCCCGGCGGTTGTAGGCCACGAGCGACACCGCGGCCGGCGCCAGACCGCGGTCCCGGACCAGGTGACGGGTGCGTTCGGTGAGCACCCGGGTCTTGCCGCTGCCCGCCGGGGCGATGATCCGGGCCGGACCACGGGCGTGGGCCACGGCGGCGAGCTGGTCCGGAGCGAGCTCGGCGCCGGGCTGCACCGGACCGCCGACGGGGGCCAGGCGCCCGGCGACCAGGTGGACGCGCGGGACGACCGGGTGGCCTGCGAGCTCGACCGCAGCGACCGGTTCCAGCGGCCCGCCGTCGACCCATGCCGCGGTGCCGTCGGGGAGCAGCACGTCGGCCGGGCCACCGGGGACGGCGCCGAGGGCGAAGGCCCGGGCGACGGGCTCGAAGCGAGGGCCGGCGGGATCCCGGGCGTCGACGGCGTTGGCGGTGAGCAGGAACCGCAGCCGCTCGCCCGGCAGCTCGGTGCCGGGGCCGAGCTCCCAGAAGGGAACCCGCAGGACCGGCCGCGGGTCGGGCAGCTCACCGTCCAGCACGAGGACGAGGCGCTCGCGCCCGAGCCACGCACGGTGGAGGCGGGCGAGCAGCTCGTGGTCGCGCTGGGAGCCCGACGGCACGGGCACCACGGTGGCGCCGCTCCAGGGTGCCGGCACGGGCTGGCCCGGTGCGACCAGCAGGGAGCGGCCCAGCCGGTCCGGCCCCGCCAGACCCGCGGCGTCGCCGGTGAGGGTGCGGTCGAGCCCGGTGACCACCGGCGGCAGGGAGCGCCGCGGCGACCGCACCGGAGACGCACCGGCCGGAGCCGCTGCGCGGTCGGTGGCGTGGAGGTCCGGGTCGTCGAGCCAGGAGAGGTCCTCCAGCCATGCCGGTGGTTCGTCGGCGCTCGCTGCGGTCTGGCGAGGGGCGGGGTTGGCGCCGGCGCAGGCGCGCACCTCGGCCACCGAGCCGTGGACGTCGCCGCAGTGAGCGCAGGAGATGCGTGCCATCGCCGGGCAGTCTCGCAGCAACCTGTGACAGCCACGGGCCCGGGTCCTAACCTCCGCCCGACGTCACGAGCACGGACGACGCGACACCTGGGGGCAGGCGATGGCGGCACGGGATGAGCTGGAACGGCTGGCGGCGCGCCTGGCCGCGGTCGAGGACCGGCTCGAGATCGTCGAGCTCGAAGGGGCCTACGCACGGACCTTCGACCGCCGCGACGGCGACGCGTGGGCGGCGCTGTTCACCGAGGACGGGATCTACCAGGCCCGCGGCGCCTCTCCCGGACGGGGGAACCACGTCGCCGGCCGCGCCGCCCTCGCCGCCTTCTGCTCGAACGCCCCCTTCGACGGGCTGCACCTGTTGCACCTGCCCCAGATCACGATCGACGGGGACGACGCGACCAGCCGCATCCACCTCGAGTTCGTCGGCGCGTTCCACGCCCCCGGGAACCCGACGGTGCGGATGATGGGCTACTACGACGTGCGCTACCGGCGGGTCGAGGGGCGCTGGCGCATCGCCCACCGGGTCACCAGCACGATGGTGAAGGAGGACCGGTCCTCCGCCGCCTACCCGCAGGGCTCCGGGCTCGACGACGCAGCGCCCCAGTAGCTCCGCTGCGCTGCGGTGTCAGTAGCTCCGCTGCGCTGCGGTGTCAGTAGCTCCGCTGCGCTGCGGTGTCAGTAGCTCCGCTGCGCTGCGATGTTCCCGTTCGGGTCGAGGAGGAACGCCGTGTCGCCGTCGTTGTTCCAGACCGCCGAACCCGACGTGCACCAGTGGAGCCGGTCGGGGCCGTCGGCGCCGCAGCCGGAGAACACGGTGACCGAGCTGCCGGCACCCATGACGAACCCTCGGGGGAAGCGGTATCGGTGGGAGGCGCTCGTGTCCCGCAGGGTCCAGCCGGTGAGGTCCGCGTCCGCTCGTCCGGCGTTGCGGATCACGACCCACTCACCGTTGAGGTTCTGCGAGTCGTCGCCGGGCGCATCGGCGTTGATGCGGTCGATGACGAGTGAGGCGGTCGAGGCGGGTCCGCATGCTGCGGGATCCCACAGGCCGAGCCGCGCCCGCTCGGCGGCTCGGCCGGCCGCGTCGATGCGCGCCTGGTAGCGGGTGTCGGGCGGGTAGCGGCGGGGGAGCACCAGGCCCCACGCGGCGAGGAGCTCGTTGACCAGGACGCCCTCGGACCAGACGTAGCGCAGCAGGCGGCCGTAGGCGTCGCGGTCGGTGACGTCGGCCTCCAGGACGACCGCTGCGCCGACCAGGCGCTCGAGCGAGGCCGTGGCCCGGTCGGCCACGCACTCGCCCCGCTCCGGTGCGTCGACGCCGACGAGGCGCAGCCGTTGCTCGGTGCCGTCGGCGATGCGGACGCGGAGGGTGTCGCCGTCGGTCGCCCCGAGCACCACGGCCTGGCGGGAGGGATCCGGTGGGCGGACCGAGGGGAGGGGCCGGCCCGTCCGGGCGCTGTCGACGCCGGCCAGGAACGTGAGGACCGCGGCCCCGAACCGGGCTGCCTGGACCGACGTGATGCAGTAGTGCGACGCCACCCATGCGGTGGACTCGGCCGCGGTGTCGGCGTTCACGAGGTGGGGGCCCGTGTCGCCACGGGGGATCCCGGAGCCGATCCGGAGCCGGCAGGCCTCGGTGCGGCTCCGACCGTCGAGGCCTGCGAGGAAGCGCACGACCGTCGTCCCGTCGGTGTGCATGGCCGACGGCGTGACCCCGAGGTACGCGGCGGCGGCGTGGAGATCCCCCGCCTCGTCGGCGTCGTAGCCGATCGGCGCGGCCGCAGCAGGGGCGGGGACCAGTGTGCCCACCACCGCCAGGGCGACCACGAGCCCTGCGATCCGTCCCACCGACCGGCACCGTCCCACGCCCCAAGGATGCTCCACATCGGTCCTCGTCGGGACGCGGTGTGACGGAGGGGTTGCGCCCGGGCGGAACCGGGTCAGGCTGTGGGCATGAGCGAGCGTCCCGACCCGACCGACCTGACCGACGAGCTGCGCAACCGCGTGACCTGGAAGATCCCGAACGCCCTCGCGCTCGTGGGCTCGCGCGCCGGGGACGAGTGGAACGGCATGACCACGAGCTGGATCACCCAGCTCTCGATGGAGCCGGTCCTCGTCGGCGTCGGGGTCGACAACTCGTCCGTCACCCATCGCCTCGTCACCGCCGGCGGTTCGTTCACCGTGAACCTGTGGTCCGCCGAGGACACCAAGGTGTTCGTGAAGTTCTCGAAGCCGGCGACCTTCGAACCGACCGAGTCCGGCCCCACGCTCAACGGCCGGCCCGTCCGTCCGGGGCGCACGGGCGCACCGATCTTCGCCGAGGCGATCGCCTGGCTCGAGTGCGAGGTCCGACAGGCCCTCGACCTCGGGACGCACACCCTGTTCATCGGGGAGCTGGTCGATGCGGAGATCCGGGAACCGGACGTCCGCGCCGCGGCGGTGAGCGACACCCGCATGAAGTACGGCGGTGTCCGGCGCGGCGGCCACGCCTGACCCGGGGTGGGTTCCGCGCCCCGCCAGGGCACACTGCGGGTGCGGTCGCGCCAGATCGGCGCACCGAGGTCGTTCTGCGACGCGCCGGGCCCGGAACCGTTCCGGACCCCACCACGGCGCGAGGTTTCCGCCCGAGGGCGGGTGGCCCACTGCATCACCGGCCACCCGAAACGCCCATTGGCGAGAAGGAAACCCATGACCACCACCGTCTCCCTCCCCGCGCCCACGACCGGCTTCGCCGAGCTCGGGGTGCCGAAGGCCGTCGTCAGCGCGCTCGCCGCGCGCGGCATCACCACCCCGTTCCCCATCCAGGCGGCCACGCTGCCGGACTCGCTCGCCGGGCGTGACGTCCTCGGCCGTGGCCGCACCGGTAGCGGCAAGACCGTCGCCTTCGCGGTGCCCACGGTCGTCGCCCTCGCCGCCCACGGCGAGCACAGCCATCCGAAGCGGCCCCGCGGCCTGGTGCTCGTGCCCACCCGCGAGCTGGCGGCCCAGGTGGCCGACACCCTCGTGCCCCTGGCCCACGCGCTCGGGCTCCGCGTCACCACGATCTACGGCGGCGTCAGCCAGGTCCCCCAGGTGAAGGCGCTCCGCAACGGCGTCGACATCGTCGTCGCCTGTCCCGGCCGTCTCGAGGACCTCATCCAGCAGGGGCACTGCCGTCTGGGCGACGTCGAGGTCACCGTGCTCGACGAGGCCGACCACATGGCCGACCTCGGCTTCCTGCCGTCGGTCAAGCGCCTCCTCGACCAGACCAACGCCGACAGCCAGCGGCTGCTGTTCTCGGCCACGCTCGACAACGGGGTCGACACCCTGGTGCAGCGGTACCTCGAGGACCCGGTCACCCACTCGGTCGACTCGGCCGAGTCGCCCGTCCCGGCGATGGTGCACCACGTGCTGCAGGTCAGCGCCGCCGACAAGGCCGCGGTCGTCCGCGAGCTCGCGGCCGGGGAGGGCCGCCGCCTGCTCTTCACCCGCACCAAGCACGGTGCGAAGAAGTTGGCCGCCCAGCTGACGAAGCAGGGCATCCCCGCGGTCGACCTCCACGGCAACCTCTCGCAGAACGCCCGTACCCGTAACCTCGCCGCCTTCTCCGACGGCAGCGCCCGGGTGCTCGTCGCCACCGACATCGCCGCCCGTGGCATCCACGTCGACGACATCGGGCTCGTCGTCCACGTCGATCCGCCGGCCGAGCACAAGGCGTACCTCCACCGCTCCGGCCGTACGGCGCGCGCCGGCGCCGAGGGCGTCGTGGTCACGGTCGTCACGCCGGACCAGCAGAAGGACGTCCGGACACTGATGCGGCAGGCGGGCATCCGCCCGACGGTCTCGGAGGTCTCGCCCGGCGACGACGTCGTGCGGGCGCTCGCGGGGCCGGCTGCGCCGTACGTGGCACCGGCGCCCGAGCCCCAGGCGCAGAACGTGTCGGCACCGGGCACCGGCCGCCGGTCGGGCGGCCG
>JBEIGA010000246.1:0-6117 GCA_040382135.1 Acidimicrobiales bacterium | reverse complement strand
GGGCGAGCGCGGCGAGCAGCACCAGGGTCTCGAGCACGGTCGGCAGCTGCCACGACACGACGCTGCGCGGGCCGACCCCGCGCTCGGCGAGCGCGGCGGCGACGGCCTCGGCCCGGTCGCGCAGCTCGGCACGGGTGAGCGACCGCCCGTGGTCGTCGCAGGCGACGAGGGCGTCGGGTCGCTCATCGGCGGCGTCGACGACGAGCTGCCAGAACGTGCGCGGGACGGGAAGGGTGGCGGTCATGGGCGGTTTCCTAGCAGCAGGATCGGACCACGCGCCCACTGCCCGCCGCGCGTAGGGTCCCGGGCCATGCAGCTCCGGGACGCGACCGCGATCGTCGGGATCGGCACCACCGAGTTCACCCGGGGCACGGACCGCAGCGTCCTCGAACTGCACCTCGAGGCGTCGCTGGCCGCCATCGCGGACGCGGGCCTCACCCCCGCCGACATCGACGGCGTGATGCCCAACGCCCTCGCCGAGCGGAACGCCGAGGACTTCATCACCAACCTCGGGCTACGGGACGTGGCGTTCAGCTCGATGCAGTTCTCCGGCGGGGCGAGCACCCTGTCCGCGGTGCAGGGCGCGTGCCTGGCCGTGGCGTCCGGCCTGGCGCGCAACGTGCTCGTCGTCGCCGGGCGGCTCGGGTTCAGCGGCCAGCGGGTCTCGACCGGGACGGTGAAGGCGTCGCCCGTCATGGCGGCGATCGAGGAGTTCGAGAAGCCGTTCGGGAACCTCGTCGGGATGCAGTGGTTCGCGCAGGCCGCCCAGCGCCACATGCACGTGTACGGCACCACCAGCGAGCAGCTCGGGCACGTCGCGGTCACCCAGCGCCGACACGCCAACCTGAACCCCCGGGCGCTCATGTTCCACAAGCCGCTGACCCTCGAGGACCACCAGGCGTCGCGGATCGTCGTCAGCCCGTTCCACCTGTTCGACTGCTCCCTCGAGACCGACGGCGCCGCGGCGGTCGTCGTGACGAGCGCCGAGCGGGCACGGGACCTGCCCCACACGCCGGCGCTGGTCAGCGGGTTCGGCGAGGGCCACGGCTACCCCCCGACGTCGATCACCCAGAAGCGGGATATGACCGTGATGGAGGGTCTGGTCAACGCCGGCCGCCGTGCCTACGCCATGGCCGGGATGGGCCCCGCCGACATCGGCTGCGCACAGGTCGCCGACGGCTTCTCCTTCTTCGTGATCGGCTGCCTCGAGGCGCTCGGCTTCTGTGCCCCGGGCGAGGGCGGCCCGTTCGTCGCCGACGGCACCACCGGCCTCGGCGGCCGGCTGCCGGTCAACACCCACGGCGGGCACCTGTCCGAGGCGCACGTCTCGGGCATGGGGCACGTCGTCGAGGCCGTCCGCCAGTTGCGGCGCAGCGTCGAGCCCGAGCGGCAGGTGGACTGCGAGACCGTGCTCGTCGGCCTCGAGGGCAACTTCCACGAGGGCACGGCCCTGATCCTCCGCCGCTGAGACCAGGAGACGTGACCACGATGTCCGGACCGCTCCCCACCCCCACCCCGCTCAGCCAGGGCTTCTGGGACGCCGCCCGTCGCCACGAGCTCGTCGCCCAGCGGTGCTCGTCCTGTGCGGCATGGCGGCACTACCCCCAGCTGCGCTGCCCGGAGTGCACGAGCGACGTCTGGACCTGGGAGCGCCTCGCCGGCACCGGCACGATCCACAGCTTCAGCATCGCCCACCAGGCCTTCCACCCCGCCTGGGCCGACCGCGTCCCCTACGCCGTGGTCACCGTCGAGCTCGACGAGGGCATCCGGATGGTGAGCGACATGGATCCCGAGGACGTGGCCATCGACCGCCGGGTCGAGGTGGTCTTCACCGAGGTCGCCGACGGCGACGACACCGTCACCCTCCCCCGGTTCCGTCTGGCGCAGGGGTGATCCCGGCCCACTAGCGTCGGCCGCCATGAGCGACCTCACCTCGGACCGGTTGGAGCTGCGCTACCTGGTGGAGCGCTACGCCCGGGGGTGCGACCGCCGCGACGCCGCCCTCCTCGCCACCTGCTTCGCCGACGGTGGCACCGTCACGGTGAACTGGACCGACCGCCCACCGTCCACGATGCACATGCCACGGGACCTCGAGCGCATCCCCACCGGTCTCGGCCGCTACGAGAGGACGCTCCACTTCGTGGGCAACCACCACGCCGAGGTCGACGGCGACACCGCCACCGGTGAGACCTACTGCTTCGCCCACCACATCCTCGAGGGCAACGACCACGTGATGGCCATCCGCTACCAGGACGTCTACCGGCGCGAGGCCGGAGGCTGGCGGATCCTCGAGCGCACCCTGCTGGTCGATTGGACCCAGGACCAGCCCGTCAACCGCTGAACGATCCGGGGGGCACGGGCGACGCGAGCCGAGGGACGCCTCAACCCGCAGGATCGGCGCTCCGATGAGCAGGCATGGACGTCCCGTTGCTCGCACGTCTGGTGCAGGTCGTCGTCACCGTGGTGCTCATCGGTGCCGCCCTCCGGTGGCTGCAGCGCGCCGTGCACCGGCGGCGGTCCCTCGCCCGTGAGGTCGACGGCGTCCGGGTCCTCGCCTACCCGCCGGCGATGACCTGGTTCGGCAGCGGCGCAGTGCTCGGCTTCGGCGCCATCGCCGTGGTGGCCTGGAACGACGACAGCGGCGGCCCGCTCGTCGGATCGGTGTTCGCGCTGTTCGCCCTGCTCGGCCTGGTCCTCGTCGTCTCGGCCAACGCGGACACCTTCGTGCTCGACGAGACCGGTGTGGAGCGGCGCCGGTTCGGCCGGTCGGAGCGCATCCGCTGGGCGGACGTCACGAGGGTGTCGGCGGTGCGGAGCGGCGGCATCAGCCTCGAGGGACGCAACGGTGAGCGCATCCCGGTCCCCCAGATGCTCGACGGGTTCGGCGCGCTGTGCGACGACCTGCTCCGCTGCGCACCGGCGGAGGTGCGAAGCCAGAGCACAGCGTCCGCCTGCGTCGTGTTCGGGTCCACGCTCGACGCTGCGCCGCTCCAGCACGCGTACGCCCGGTGGTTCGAGCACGAGGACGCCGAACCGCCGCCACCGGGGCTCGACGGCCCCGGGCTCGCCGCCGCAGCGGGACGGGCCTTCGCCTACCGGATGCTGGAGCGCCACGGCTCCTTCGTCCCGTTCGAGGTGCGCTGGACCGCCGACGGGACCACCCGGATCACTCACGGGGAGCCGCACCGCGGCGAGCCCGGCTGGGCCGCGTTCTCCTTCCACGTCGACGCGATCGAGATCGACGACGGGACGAAGCGGTGGCGCGAGCCGGTCGACGGCTGGAGCTGACCGGATCCCGCGGCAGACTCGCGGGCTAGGCTCCGCGGCCGTGCAGGACAAGACCGCGCTCGTGACGGGTGCCGCCAGCGGCATCGGGGCGGCCACGGGCCGCCGGTTCGTGGCCGAGGGGGCGGCCGTCGTGCTCGCCGACCGCAACCTCGAGGCGGCCGAGGCGCTCGCCGCCGAGCTCCGTGACGGCGGGGGTCGGGCCGTCGCCGTCCGCTATGAGGCCACCAGCGAGGACGACAACCGCGCCGCGGTCCAGGTCGCGGTCGACACCTTCGGCGGGCTCGACCTGCTCGTCACCGCAGCGGGCATCGGCGGCGCCCGCAGCCTGAACCGACCGACGGTCATCGACCCCGCGGACCCGCTCGAGGCGTTCCTCACCGCCCCGATCGACGTCTGGCAGCTCGTGCTCGACGTGAACCTCACCGGCACCCTGCTCGCCCTCCAGGCCGGCATGGCCCAGATGGTCCGCCAGGGTCGGGGCGGCGCCGTGGTCACCCTGGCGTCGGTGGCGGCGAAGCACCCCGAGATGACCGGTCCCGGCAGCCCCGGCTACGGCGTCTCGAAGGCGGGCGTCTGGATGCTCACCAAGGTCGCCGCGCACCACGGCGCCCGGGCCGGCATCCGCGTGAACGCGGTGGGCCCCGGCATCATCGACACGCCCCTCGTTGCGCCCCTGAAGGAGAAGCCCGGGGTGCTCGACCACATGCTCCGTGACGTCCCGATGCAGCGGACGGGCACCGCCGACGAGGTCGCCCACTGCATCCACTTCCTGTGCAGCGACGGCGCCTCCTTCGTGACCGGCGAGCTCCTCCACCCCGACGGCGGCTTCTTCACCGGCTGAGACAGCTTCACCGGCTGATGCGCGCAGGGCCTAGTGTCCGGCCGCATGGACCTCCCGAAGGACTGTGACATCACCGGCCGGGTCGTGATCGTGACCGGCGCAGGCCGTGGCATCGGGCGTGGCATCGCCCGGCACCTGGCCCGCTCGGCGGCCGTGGTGGTGGCCGCCGAGCTGCGCCGCAACCGGCTGGACGAGGTGACCGCCGAGCTCCAGGAGCTGGGCGCGCCGCACCTCGGCGTCGAGTGCGACGTCGGCGACCGGGACGCCGTGGTGGCCATGGTCGACGCGACGGTCGCCCGGTTCGGCCGCGTCGACGGCATCGTCAACAACGCCCAGCGCCTCGCCCCCACCACGCCGCTCGAGGACGTCACCGAGGACCAGATGTCCGCCGTGTACCGCAGCGGCGCGCTCGGGACCCTGTGGGGGATGCAGGCCGTGTTCCCCCACATGCGCGCCCAGGGCTGGGGGCGCATCGTCAACGTCGGTTCGGCCAACGGCATCCGCGGCGGCGCCGGCACCGCGCCCTACAACGCCACCAAGGAGGCGATCCGGGGCCTCACCCGCACCGCCGCGCGCGAGTGGGCCCGGTACGGCATCGTCACCAACTGCTTCTGCCCGGCGGCGGCGACCCACCACCAGAAGCCGGAACCCGGCACCCTCGGCTACGAGTCCTGGCACGCCATGTACTCGCAGCACCCGATGGACCGCGACGGCGACGCGGAGGCCGACGTGGCACCGGTGGTGTCGTTCCTGTTGTCGGAGGCGTGCCGCTTCGTGAACGGCGAGACGTTCATGGTCGACGGCGGCGGCTGGATGCGGGCCTGAGGAGGCGACGATCGTGCGCACCGGACGACGGATGGTGTTCGTGGGGGCTGGGCGGCCCCTCGAGGTGTGGGAGGGACCGGTCGCGGACCCGCCCCCCGGCGGCGTGCTGATCCGCACGGTGCTCGGCGGGGTGTGCGGCACCGACGCCCACCGCCTCGACGGCGACCTGCCGGATCCGGGCCGGCCGGTCACCTTCGGCCACGAGGGCATCGGCGTGCTCGAGTCGCTGGGCGAGGGCGTCGTCGCGGACACCGGCGGCACGCCCGTGCACACGGGCGACCTCGTCTACTGGACCCCTGGCTCCACCCGTCCCGGCGCCCCGCCGGTCTGCGGGTGGCCGCCGCCGGCGGAGGTGCCGAACCCGGCCTCCTACCAGGACTACGCCACCCTCGCCCCCGGCAACCCCTTCTTCCGGGTCCCGGCCGGGGTGGCCCCCGAGGCCGTGATCGCCTTCGGCTGCGCCATGCCCACCGCGCTCGGCGGGTTCGGGCGCCTCGGCGGGATCCGACCGGGCGAGACCGTCGTCGTGCAGGGATGCGGACCCGTCGGGCTGTCGTCCACGCTGCTGGCGTCGCTCAGCCTCGCCCGCCGGGTGATCGTGATCGGCGCGCCCGACGTGCGCCTCGACGCCGCCCGCCGCCTCGGCGCCGACGTCACCGTGCCGCTCGAGGGGACCACCGTCGAGGAGCGCCGCGACCTCGTCCTGTCCCTCACGGAGGGACGCGGTGCCGAGGTGGTCGTCGAGGCCGCCGGCCGGATCGAGGCGTTCCCCGAGGGGATGGGGCTCCTCGCCGAGGGAGGCCGCTACCTGGTCATGGGGATCTACTCGGGGCCGCGCACCAGCCCGCTCGACGTCGTGGGCCTCAACAACCGGAGCCTCTCGGTGATCGGCACGATGGGTCCGGCGTCCTTCGGGGACTACCGGGCCACGATCACCCTCGCCGAGCGCCACGGGCAGCGGCTCGGCTTCGCCGACCTCGTCACGCACCGCTTCCCCCTGCTCCGAGCCGAGGACGCCATCGCCACCGCCCGTGCCGGCGAGGCGATCAAGGCCGTCGTCTCCCCCTGACCTGCCCGTTTCGGGGGTATTGAAGTAACGCTGGCGTTGAGGAGGGAACGCCGAACGGTGGGGGGGCGGAACAGGCCGAGGGGGGCGGGGGGGG
>JBEIGA010000245.1:0-6141 GCA_040382135.1 Acidimicrobiales bacterium | reverse complement strand
GCGCCGGCGACGGCGACCGCCTCGTGAGCTACGTGTCGCTGACGCTCGCCGAGGCGGGCTGATCGGCGGTCGTCCCGGCCGACGCGCTACCCGCGTCGGCGCCGACCAGGACGGCCACCAGGATCAGCAGCAGGACCGCGGGGACCAGGTACCACGGACCCTCGACGTCGAAGGTGCGCGGCTCCAGTGACACGCTCCGGGGACCGGCCACGACATCCCGCCGTGTCGTGCCCGCCGCCGTTCCCGTCGTCCGTACCACCGCCGCCATGGGCCCCACGCTCCTGCCTCAGCACGGGTCCCGCCGCCCCGATCTTGCCTTGAGCGGAACTTAACGGAAAACAGAGAAAAGGGGGAATGGACCGAAGTCCCACCCGGGTGCGGCCCGCGGCCGCCGGTCGTCAGCGACGACCGCGCACGAGGCGGCCCGGCCGGGCCCCGGTGTCCCCGCCGTTCCGGCGGGTGACCTCGCCGGCCCCGATCGTGGCGACATACCCCTGTGCGCCCTGGAGGAGGCGCCGCCCGCCCGCCGGGAGGTCGGCCACCGAACGCGGACGCTCGAGGCGCACGGCGGCGGCGTCGATCACGTTGATGTCGGCGCGCTTGCCGACCTCGAGCGACCCCCGATCGCCGAGCCCGAACAGGTCGGCGCCCTCCTTGGTGAGCATGCGGACCGCCGCCTCGAGCTCGATCCGCTCGCCCCGGGAACGGTCCCGGACCCAGTGCGCCAGCATGTAGGTGGGCATGGAGGCGTCGCAGATCATCGCGCAGTGGGCGCCGCCGTCACCGAGGCCGAGCACGGTGGTGGGGTGCTGCATCATCCCGAGCAGGGCGTCGAGGTTGCCCTCCACGTAGTTGAGGAAGGGCAGCATCAGCAGGTTGCCGGCGTCGTCGTCGCACATCAGGTCGTAGACGTACTCGAGCGGCTCACGCCCGGCCGCCGCGGCGAGCGCCGCCACGCTGCGATCGGCGGTGGGCTCGTAGTCGCAGTCGTCGCCCAGCGGGAAGAGCATCCCGAGCAGGTGCTGCAGGCTGAGCGCGAGCGAGTCGAAGTGCTTGCCGCTGTCGGCGGTGTCCGGCTCGGCGAGGATCACCGCCTTGACCTCGGGCCGGCGCAGCTCGGCGGCGAGGGCCGCGCCCTCGAACCGTTCGGCGAGCGCCACGAAGGTCGGCCGCTTCTGGAACGGGTGGTAGCTGGGGAAGCCGATCAGCATCCCGAACGGCCGGTTCGCGACCTGGGCGGTGATGTCCGCGCCCTCCTCGCGGGCCTGCAGGGTGCGGGCGAGCATCTCCTGCCAGAGGTTCGGCGACGAGGAGAACTGGAGCAGCAGGTAGGTGATCTTGGTGCCGAACTCGAGCGACACCCGCCGCATCCAGTCGAGCTCCTTCAGCATCCCCTCGGGCTCCTCGCCCGCGGCGCCGAGCTGGGCGATCTCGAACAGGCCGACCGCCGACGCGGTGCTCATGGCCGCGGCGATGCCGAACAGCTCGTCCTCGGAGGCGAACGTGCCGGGGACGGGCACCCCGTCCTTGGTGGTGTGGCCGAGCGTGCGCGAGGTGGAGAACCCGAGGGCGCCCGCGTCGACCGCCTCGCGGACGAGGCGTCCCATCGTGTCGATGTCCTCCTGCGTGGCCGCCTCGTTGCGGGCGCCGCGGTCGCCCATCACGTACACCCGCAGCGCGGCGTGGGTGATCATGGAGGCGACGTCCATCGTCCACCGGCGGTCCTCGAGCACGTCGAGGTACTCGGGGAAGGACTCCCAGCCCCAGGACAGCCCCTCGGTGAGCGCCGCGCCGGGGATGTCCTCGACGGCCTCCATGAGCTCGATGAGCTGCTGGTGGCGATCGGGGACGGCGGGGGCGAAGCCGACGCCGCAGTTGCCGACCACGACCGTGGTGACCCCGTGGGCGGAGGAGGGCTCGAGGAGGTCGTCCCAGGTGACCTGCCCGTCGTAGTGGGTGTGGTGGTCGACGAAGCCCGGGGTGACCAGGAGGCCCGTGGCGTCGATGACCTCCCGGGCGTCGCCCTCGACGGTGCCGCCCACCTGGACGAGCACGCCGTCACGGACGGCGACGTCGCCCACCTGGCGCGGTGCGCCGGTGCCGTCGACGATCGTGCCGTTGCGGATGATCAGGTCGTACATGTGCGGGTCCCCCTCGGACGACGGCCTCTGCGCACACCGTACCCGTCGCGGGGCGACCGGCTCCGCTTCAGGTTCCCAGCGGGCGCGTGCCGATCACGGCGGCCGCCTCGAGGGCGTCGAGCGCGGCGTCGTCGAGCCCTGCGAGCTCGCGCAGCACCTCCCGGGTGTGCTCGCCGAGCATCGGTGCCGGGCGGGCGAAACGCCGATCGGGCTGCCGGCCGAACCGCCAGGGCATCGCCGCGATGCGATGCGTGCCGGCGACCGGGTGGGTGACCGCCTCGTAGAAGCCTCGGGCGTCGTGCTGCGGCGAACGGTCACCCCACCGGGCACCGACCACGGGCGCAGCGGGCACCCCGGCGTCGAGCAGCGCCCGGACCGACTCGTGGAGGGGTAGGGCCGCCGCCCACACGGTCAGCACGGCGTCGAGCTCGCCGCGCCGCGCCGCCCGACCGGCGTGCCCGCGCAACCCTTCGTCGGAGCGCCACGGCTCGTGGCCGACGACCTCGACGAGCGCGAGCCACTGGTCGTCGGTGGACACCGACAGCGCGAGCTCGCCTTCGGTGCCCTCGGGTCGGTCGGCGGCCGGGTAGACGCCGGCGGGCGCGAGACCCGGGTGGTGGTTGCCGTCCCGGGCCAGCAGGACGCCGTGCGCGGACCACTCGATCACCTGCTCCGCCGCCGCGTTGAGGGCGGTCTCGACCATGGTCGCCTCGACGTGGACGCCCTCCCCCGTCCGCCGCACGATCCCGAGCCCGACCAGCGCGGCGAAGGCCGCGTGCATGCCCGCCAGCGGGTCGCAGGGGCCGCGCGCGTTCCGGGGGTCCCGGTCGGCGTACCCGGTGAGCCAGGCCATCCCCGAGAGCTGCTCCATGGTCTGCGCGAAGCCCACCCGGTCCCGCCACGGACCGTCGAGCCCGAACGCCGGCATGCGCACCATCACGAGGCGCGGGTTCCACGACCGCAGGACGTCCCAGGTCAGCCCGAAGTTGGCCATGACCCTCGGGGAGAAGTTCTCGAGCAGCACGTCGCTGCGCTCGACCAGTCGCCGCAGCAGGGAGCGGCCCTCCTCGCGTCCGAGGTCGAGGGTGACCGATCGCTTCCCGGCGTTGGCCGCGTGGAAGGTCGGCCCGTGCTCCCACCAGAGGTCGGTGCCGGGGGCCTTCGCCGACCCGAAGCGCATGCCGTCGGGCCGCTGCACCGACTCGACGTGCAGGACGTCGGCACCCAGCCCGGCGAGGACGAAGCCTGCGTAGGGACCGGCCCAGAACGCGGTGCAGTCGAGCACCCGGACGTCGGCCAGCGGCCAGTCGTCCGTCGGCGTCGGCGTCACCACGACCGGGCCCGAAGTGCCGCCGAGGCCGGCGGGGCGCTCGCTGTCCGCACCGGTCTGCGGGGCCGGCGCGAACGGCCGGGTCGGGTGCCCCTCGATCCGGTACGGGACGCGGGGCTGCAGGAAGTCGTCGCCGGGGTTCGGGACGAACACCCCCCGGGCGGTGAACTGCTCCATCCCGGGGATGGTGGCGCCGTTGCCGATGGGGGCGACCGGGATCCGCAGCAGCTCGGCGATCTCGCACACCTCGGCCGTCGTGCGCTCGGCGGTCCACGCCCGGATGGGGGCGGCGATCTCCTCGCCACGAGCGACCCGTCCGCCCATCGTGGCGAGCTCGGGGTCCTCGGCCCAGTCGGGACGACCGACCATGGCGCAGAAGTCCTGCCACTGCTGGCCGGTGAAGATGCAGAACCCGACGTAGCCGTCCTGCGTCGGCTCGATCGAGGGCACCTCGATCATGGCCGTGGCCTCCATGATCCCGGTCATGGAACCCCACAACGCGAGCGTGTTCGTGCACGTCGGGGTGACCACCTCGTACATCGAAACGTCGACGTGGTCGCCGGCACCGGTCGCCGTCGCTCGTCGCCATGCCGCCAGCCCGGCGACGGCGGCCGACACGCCGGTCAGCCACTCGCCGATGCGTCCACCGGCGTTCACGTGCTCCCGGCCCGGCTCGCCGCGCGTCGCCGTCGACCCCGCGAGGGCGAGCAGGGTGAACTCGTCCGCAGGACGTTCCGACCACGGTCCACCGCGGCCGAAGGGCGACACCGACACCAGCGAGACCGCGGGGTTGCGGGCTGCGAGGACGTCGTGACCGAGCCCGAGGGCCTCGACGACCCCGGCCCCCTCGGACTCCACGACGAGGTCGGCTCCGATGGCGAGGTCGAGGACGATGGCCCGGCCCTCGGGCGCGCGGAGGTCCACCACCGACGAGCGCTTCGACGTGTGCAGGAACGAGAAGAGCCGTCCGCCGGTGGTGCCCGTCGGGTCGGAGGCCGAGTAGCGACGGAGGGGATCGCCGCCGGGCGGCTCGAGCTTCAGCACGTCCGCGCCGGCGTCGGCGAGGAGCTTGGTGGCATAGCCGCCGGCGATGCCGGTCGACAGGTCGACGACGCGGAGCCCTCGGAGCGGCCACGTCCCATCCCCCGGAGCGGTCATGCCCGGAGGCTACGTGGCCGACGCCACCCCTGCCGCGCCCGCGCGCCGTCCGACGCATGATACCCTCGGGGGTATGTGTAGGCAGGTGACGTGTCCGAAGTGCGGCAAGCCCGGTTGGGCCGGGTGCGGCGCGCACGTCGAGCAGGTGCTGGGCCACGTCCATCCGGACGATCGCTGCAGCTGCAACAGCGCCGGGAAGGCCACCTCGCCGGTCTCCGCCTGGCTCCAGAAGCGCAAGGCCGCCAAGGCGAGGTGAGCCACGTGCGAGCGGCGCCGCCGTGCCGGGACGGCAGCCGTCGTACAGCTCGTCGCGGTGAAACCCGCCCGGTAGTGTCCGGCCCGTGGCCCGCTGGTTGCTGAAGTCCGAACCCGACGTCTTCTCCTACGACGACCTCGTCCGCGTCAAGCGCGAGGGTTGGGACGGGGTCCGGAACTACGAGGCCCGCAACTTCATGCGTGCGATGCGCAAGGGCGACCTCGCGATCTTCTACCACTCCAACGCGAAACCGCCCGGCGCCGCCGGGGTCTGCCGCATCGCGAAGACCGCGGAGCCCGACCCCACCCAGTTCGACCCCGCGTCGAAGTACCACGACCCCACCAGCGACCCGGCCGACCCGCGCTGGGACCTCGTGACCGTGGCACCCGTGAAGCGCCTCCAGCTGGTGCCCCTGGACGAGCTGCGCACCATGCCCGAGCTCGCCGACTGCCGCCTGTTGGCGAAGGGGAGCCGACTGTCGGTCCTCCCCCTCACCGACGAGGAGTTCGACGCGATCGTCGCCGCCGGCTCCCGCCGGGCGGCGCGATCACGCCGGGTCTGAGCGCCTCGGTCAGACGCTGATCAGCTGCCGCATGTTGCCGCCCATGATCTTGGCGACGTCGGTCTCGGGGAGACCGCTCTCGTTGCGGGCGAAGACGGCGTACTCGACCGGGTCGGCGAGGCCCTCCGGGTGCGGCCAGTCGGAGTTGAACAGGATGTGCTCGAGCCCGACGGCCTGGATCAGGGGCTCGAGCGGCTCCTCCCAGTAGGGCGCCACGTACACCTGCCGGGCCAGCACGTCGAGCGGGTGCTCGGCGAACAGGTGGGGCATCTTGCCGTAGCCGCCGAGGAGGTCCTCGACGACCCGACCCATCCAGACGCCGCCGTTCTCGATCGAGCACAGCCGCACGCCCGGGAACCGCGACAGCATGCCGTGGCAGATGGCCGAGAAGAGGGTGTCCATGATCGGCCGGTAGCTCTGGGAGACGGCCGAGAAGACGTCCTGCTCGAAGGGCCGCATCTCCTTGTCGGCACCGCTCCACTCGTTCGCGAACTTCGTGTAGCCGGAGTCGGAGGCGTGCAGCATGACGGGGATCCCCGCCTCCTGGACCGCGGCCCAGAAGGGGTCGCTGTCGGGGAGGAACGGCGACTTCGGTCCACGGAAGCCGGCGACCGGTCCGGGCCGCACGAGGACGGTCTTCGCGCCACGGTCGAGCGCCCAGTGGAGCTCCTTCACCGCGCCCTCGGCGTCGGCG
>JBEIGA010000244.1:0-6170 GCA_040382135.1 Acidimicrobiales bacterium | reverse complement strand
CGCCGGTGACGACGGCGACCCGCCGGCGGGTCACGGGGCCTCCTCCCGGACCTCCAGCTCGAGCCACTCGCCCTCACCCCGGGCGAGCCAGTCACGGACGAGGTCGCGGTAGGCGAACCAGTCGCCGAAGCCCCTGCCGTAGTTGCCGTTCCGCGGGTTCATCAGCTCGGGTCGGCCTTCGTTGTTGATGCGCGAGGGCGTGCAGCCGGCGAGGAACGCCGAGCCGTCGACGTGGCTGTCGAGGACCTTCTGCCCCCAGGAGCGCTCCGCCTCCTCCTCCACGTCGAACACGGTGATGCCGCGTCGCCGCTGCATGGCGACGGTGCCGGCCACGAGTTCGGCGCCGAGCACGGCGAGCTGGGTGTAGTTCACCGTCACCACGGCCTGCTGGCCGGGGGCGGGCATGATGAACAGGTTCGGGAAGCCCCGGGTGAGCATGCCGAAGATGCCGGCGGCACCCGGCTCCCACTTCTCGGCGAGGGCCACGCCGCCACGGCCCACGACCCCGTGACCGGCGCGTCGGGCGAGGGGGGTGAGCTCGGCCTCGAAGCCCGTGGCGTACACGATCAGGTCGACGGGGTACTCGACGCCGTCGACCACCGGTCCGCGCTCGCCGATGCGCTCGATGCCGGCGGGGCAGTCGACGAGCTCGACGTTCGGGAGGTTGAACGCGGCGAGGTACTCGTCGTGGAAGCAGGGGCGCTTGCAGCGGTACCGGTAGAAGGGCTTGAGCGCCTCGGCGGTCGCCGGGTCCTCGACGATCCCCTCGACCCGGTGCCGGTGCTCCTGCATGATCCGGTAGTCGATCTCCTCGCCGGCGCGGACGATGTCGGCCGTGGTCATGCCGGGACGGACGGGGATGTTGCTCACGGCGGCGTAGTCGTGCGTCCAGCCGTCGTCGATGAGGTCCTCCTCGACCGGGCGGCCGAGCATGACGGCCTGGAAGTTGTCCCAGCGGGTCTCCTGCCAGCCCGGCTCGAGGTGCTCGGCGAAGTGCGGGTCGGTGGGCCGGTTCCCGCGGACGCCGATGGCCGACGGGGTGCGCTGGAAGACGTACACCTTCTCGGCGTCCCGGCCGAGCGGGGGCAGGCACTGGATCCCGGTGGCCCCGGTGCCGAGCAGGGCCACGGTCCTCCCGCGCAGCTCCGTCATCGGCTCGCCCGGACCGCCGCCGGTGATGCCGTAGTCCCAGCGCGCCGAGTGGAACGAGTGGCCGGCGAAGGCGTCCATGCCCGGGATGTCGGGGAGCTTCAGCAGGTTGAGGATGCCGACGGCCATGACGTACCAACGGGCCCGGAGCCGGTCGCCGCGGTCGGTCTCCACGACCCAGCGGGCTGCGTCCTCGTCCCAGGCCGCTCGCAGGACCCCGGTGTGGAACAGCGCCTCCCGCGTGAGGTCGTAGCGCTCGGCGATGCGCTGCAGGTGCTCGAGGATCTCCGCGCCGGACGCGTACCGGTCCCGGGGGACGTAGCCGAGCTCCTCGAGCATCGGGAGGTAGATCGTGGCCTCGACGTCGCACATCACGCCCGGGTAGCGGTTCCAGTACCAGGTCCCGCCCACGCCGCCGGCCTGGTCCACGATGCGGATGCGCTCCACGCCCGCCTCGCGCAGACGGGCACCGGCCACGAGGCCGGCGATGCCCCCGCCGACGATGACCACGTCGACGTCCTCGACGACCGGGTCCCGTGGCGTGACCGGCGTGAACGGGTCGGCCAGGTAGCGGGCCCACCGCTCGTCGTGGCGGACGTCGACGATGTCGGCCCGCCCGGGCACGAGCCGCTTGTCGCGCTCGGTCAGGTAGCGGGCCTGGACGACCTGCGGGTCGTACTCGTCGGTCAGGCGATCGTTGCCCACGGTTCCCCCCGGAGTCGCGGCGTCGGGTCGGAGTGTAGGCCGCCACAGGTCCGCGGGATCGGGCCGCGCGAGACTGGTCCGCAGGACCCCCGAGGAGGCCGACCGTGCCGAGCCCCACCCCCAACGACCTCTTCCCCGACCTGTTCCTGCCGGAGCCCGAGCCCCGGGAGGTGCGGTACACGATCATCTCGGTCGACGACCACGTCGTGGAACCGCCGGACACCTTCGAGGGCCGCCTGCCCGGCGCGCTCCAGGACCGGGCGCCCCGCATCGTCGAGAACTCCCGCGGCTACCAGGTGTGGGAGTTCGAGGAGCAGCGCTTCTTCATGGTCGGGGCCAACGCCGTCGCCGGGCGCCGGCCCGACGCGGTGACCCGCGAACCGTTCCGCTTCGAGCACATGCGGCCGAGCTGCCACGACGCCGACGCCCGCGTCCACGACATGGACATCAACGGCGTCTGGGCGGCCGTGAACTTCCCGTCGCAGGTGACCGGCTTCTCGGGCCGGGTCTTCTACCAGGCGCAGGACCAGGAGCTCGGCCTCGCCTGCACCCGCGCCTGGAACGACTGGTTCTTCGACGAGTGGTACGCGAAGCACCCCGACCGCATCATCCCCGTGGGCATCACCCACCTCAGCGACCCGCAGGTGGCCGCCGAGGAGATCCGCCGCAACGCCGCACGCGGCTTCACCGGCGTCAGCTTCCCGGAGCGGCCCCACGACGTCGGGCTGCCGTCCCTGTGGGACCAGGACCACTGGGACCCGATCATCGAGGCCTGCCTCGAGACCGACACCGTGGTCTCGCTGCACGTCGGCAGCTCGGGGATGTCCGGGTTCCCGCCGGGTGCCCCCGGGTTCGAGATGGGCGCGGTGCTGTTCGGCCAGCAGTCGCTCCGCACCGCCGTCGAGTGGCTCCTCTCCCCGTACCCGCGCCGTCACCCCGGGTTGAAGATCGCCCTGAGCGAGGGCGGCATCGGCTGGGTCGCCATGCTGCTCGACCGGCTCGACAACCTCGTCGACCGCTCGGGGTACGGCGTCGACTGGGACCAACGTCCGAGCGACGTGCTGCGGCGCAACTTCTGGTTCTGCACCCTCGACGACCCGTCGACGATCGACACGCGGCACCGGATCGGCGTCGAGAACGTCATGGTGGAGTGCGACTTCCCGCACGGCGACGGCACCTGGCCGGACACCCAGCAGGTCATCGCCACCCACTGGGGCCACATCCCGAACCGGGAGCTGCGGATGATGTGCTGCGAGAACGCGGCCGCGCTCTACCGCCACCCGCTCCCGGACGTGGTGCTGCCCCTCGGCGACTGACTCCCGCTCGGAGGTCGCAGAACATGGACCTGGCTAAGCTAGGACCATGACGACCCGGGTGGTGAACACGCACGAGGCGAAGTCCCGCCTCTCCGAGTTGATCCGTGAGGCGGAGGAGGGCACCGAGGTGATCCTGGCCCGCAACGGACGCCCGGTCGCACGGATCGTCCCCTGGCGGCCCGACCTGCCGGTGCGGGCGCCGGGCGCCTGGGCGGGCAGGGTCCGGTACGGCGCCGATGTGGTCGGCTCCGATCCGGACGTCCTGGCTGCGTTCGACGAGTCCACCGCCGACACGCCGTGAGAGTCCTCCTCGACAGCCACGTCGCCCTCTGGTGGCTGGCCGACGACGCTGCCCTCGGACCGCGCTGCCGGGACGTCGTCGCCGGTGCGGACGAGGCGTACGTCTCCGCGGTCACCCCCTGGGAGCTCGGCATCAAGCAGGCGATCGGCAAGCTCACCATGCCTGCGGGACTCGTCGACGCGCTCCGTGCCGGTGGCTTCCTCCCCCTCGGCATCGCCGTCGAGCACGCCGAGCGTGCGCCCTCGCTCCCGCCGCACCACCGCGATCCCTTCGATCGGATGCTCGTCGCGCAGGCCCAACTCGAGGGACTCACCATCGTCACCGCAGACGACGCGCTCGGCGCGTACGAGGTGACGGTGGTCGACGCGCGGCGCTGAACCCGCTGAACGCGCACCGGCCTGCGTGGGACGATGCTCCGATGCAGCGACGGTTCGTCCAGGTCGACGTGTTCACCGCCGAGCGGTATCGGGGCAACCCGTTGGCGGTCGTGTTCGACGCCGACGGGTTGTCCGACGGTGAGCTGCAGCGCTTCGCGTCCTGGACCAACCTGTCCGAGACGACGTTCCTCCTGCCGCCCACCGACCCGGCCGCCGACTACCGCGTGCGGATCTTCACCCCGGCGAGCGAACTGCCCTTCGCCGGCCATCCGACCCTCGGGTCCTGCCACGCCTGGCTCGCCGCCGGCGGCCGGCCCCGACGCACCGACGTCGTGGTGCAGGAGTGCGGGGTCGGGCTCGTGGAGATCCGGCCGTGGGGGGACGGTCGCCTCGCCTTCGCCGCGCCACCGCTGCTCCGATCCGGGCCGCCGGACGACGCGACGCTCGCGGCGGCGCTCCATGCCCTGGATCTCGGCCGGGAGGACGTCGTCGACGCCGCCTGGGTCGACAACGGGCCGGGCTGGCTCGGTCTGCTGCTGCGCTCCGCCGACGAGGTCCTGGCCCTCCGGTGCGGCCCCACGGATCTCGACATCGGGGTCGTCGGTCCGTGCCCGCCCGGATCGCCCCATGCCTACGAGGTCCGGGCGTTCTTCCCGGTGGGCGGCTCGGTGGTGGAGGACCCCGTGACCGGGAGCCTCAACGCGTCGGTCGCCCAGTGGCTCATCGGCACCGGACGGGTCGTGCCCCCGTACACGGCCGTGCAGGGCACGGTCCTGGGCCGCGCCGGCGTGGCCCACGTCGACGTCGACGCCCGGGGCCAGGTGTGGGTCGGCGGCGACGTCGTCACCTGCATCGAGGGCGTCGTCGACCTCTGACGCCGCCGGGTTCGTCAGGCGGGGCGGAGGACGCGCGCGAGCAGGGCGCGTTCGGCGGGACCGAGGAGGGCGAGGTCGTCGGAGACGAGGACGCTGCCGCCCCAGGCCCCGACCTGCTCGGCCCAGGACTCCCGCTGGGCGGGGGTGAGCTCGGTGTCGGTGCCGCGCAGCAGGACGCAGTCCGGGTCGTTGCGCCACAGCCGGCCGTGCTGGAACCAGCGGGCGGCGGATCCCTGCCAGGCGTTGCGGAGGCTGCGGGGCGCGCCCTCGAAGCCGGGGAGCACGTCGGCGGGGCGCGGGTCCCAGAAGGGGGCGACGTCGGGGCCGACGCGCATGGCGTCGACGACCCCGACCGCGGGGCCGAGGGGACACCCGCAGCCGAGCAGCACGACGTCGTCCCCGGCGCCCCGACGGATGGCGTCGAGGCCGAGGCGCACCCGCTGCGAGGGGGTGCGGGACGGGTCGTGGTGCCGGCCGGGGAGCGCGGCGGCGAAGAGGAAGTCCAGCTTGAGGTAGCGCCAGCCCGCGTCGACGAGTGCCGCCGTCACCGAGGTGAGGTGGTCGAGCACCTCGGGGTGGGTGGTGTCGAGCGCCTGCATGGGGAGGGGCCAGTCCGAGGAGATGGCACCGATGCGGGGCTGGTCGGTGGCGGGGTCGGCGACCGCCCAGCCGGGCCGTGCGGCGGCGTCGGTGGCGGGGTCGGCGATGAACGGGGCGAGCCAGATGCCGGGGGTCCGACCGGTGGCGGCGACGTCGGCGGCGAGCCGGTCCAACGACGACGGGAAGTCGTCGTTCGTGCGGAGCCAGTCGCCCATGGCGCGCTGCCAGCCGTCGTCGAGTTGCACCACGTCGAAGGGCCAGTCACCCAGCAGCGCCAGGGTCCGGCGGAGCTCGGCCTCGGTGATGCCGGTGAACCAGTGGTACCAGGAACACCAGCCGACGAGCCGGGGACCCGCGGCGCGGGCGCCGTCCGCCGTGCCGAGATCGGCCGCCCACGCCGCCAGCAGGGCGTCGGCGTCGTCCCCCGACCGGACGACGAACGGGTGCAGCTGCCGTTCCTCGCCGGGGGCGAGCACGGCGCCGCCGAGGTCCGCCTCCACGACGAGCTCGACGCCGCCCGGGACCGCCCGGGCGCGCACGGTGCCCTCGTGCTCTGCGCCGCCTCGGAAGCCGACGAGCAGGACGCCGTCCGCGTGCTCGAGCGTCGTGACGAGCGACGAGCGGACCGACCCGTCGGTCACCTCGGACGGGTCGGCGAGGAAGACCTCACGGACGAGCTCGATCGATCCCGGCACCCCGGGGTCGGAGGCTGCGCTGAGGACGACGTGGTCCGACGGCGACCACGACTGCCAGCCGTGCCGGAACATCCTGACCGGGCCCCGCAACGGGACGAAGGCATCCGCCCGCACCCGGGTGAGCGGCCGTGGGGGGGGGGGGGGGGGGGGGG
>JBEIGA010000243.1:0-6295 GCA_040382135.1 Acidimicrobiales bacterium | reverse complement strand
GTCCATGGTGCCGAAGCCGCCGGACAGGAGGCAGAAGGCGTCCGACTCCTTGATGAACGTGAGCTTCCGGGTGAAGAAGTACCGGAAGTTGATCATCTTCGGGTCGTCGGCGATGAGGTCGTTGGCCTTCGGCTCGAAGGGGAGCTGGATGCCGACGCCGAAGCTGTTCTCGATGCCCGCGCCCTCGATGCCGGCGGCCATGATCCCCGGCCCGGCGCCGGTGGTGATCATCCACCCCTCGGCCGCGGCCGCAGCCCCGAACTCGCGGGCGGCGGTGTAGGCGGGGTCGCCGACGGCGATCCGGGCCGAGCCGAAGATCGTCACCTTGCGGATGCCCTGGTACGGGGCGAACACCCGGAAGCTGTGGCGCAGCTCCTTGAGTGCGCTGTTGACGATCTTCAGGTCGCCGCGGTCCACGGTCTCCCGCCCCATGCGGGCGATGGACACGATCGACTCGAACAGCAGGTCGGCGTCCTCGGACGGGCCGAGGCTCGCCACGAGCTGTTCGATGGCGGCGTCGAGCCCCTCGTCGCCGGTGCGGTACCGGCGAGGGGCGGCGGGGGGCGGGGGAGCGTCGGTCACGCCCTTCAGCCTGCCACGGGCTCGGGGGTCACCCGGCCGTACAGGGTGGTGCGCTGGGCGAGCCGGCGACCGAGCGGCGCCACGAGCGCCTCGAAGTCCTCGGGCCCGACGCCCTGACCGTGGGTGGCGCCCGCCGCCCGCGAGATGTTCTCGTTCATGAGCGTGCCGCCGACGTCGTTGGCCCCGGCCTGCAGCAACTGGCGCACCCCGTCGAAGCCGATCTTCACCCACGAGCCCTGGATGTTCGGGATGAGCCCGTGGTACGCGATGCGGGCCACCGCGTGCATCAGCAGCGTCTCCCGGAAGGTGGGGCCACGGCGGGCCTTGCGCTGGAGGTAGATCGGCGACGCCATGTGCACGAACGGCAGGCCGACGAACTCGGTGAACCCGCCCGTCTCCTTCTGCAGCTCCCGGGTGCGGACGATGTGGCGGGCCCAGTGCACGGGCTGCTCGATGGAGCCGAACATGATCGTGACGTTCGAGCGCAGACCGACCTGGTGGGCCGTGCGGTGGGCGTCGAGCCACTCGTCGGTGGACACCTTGTCGGAGCAGAGGATCGCCCGGATCTCGTCGTCGAGGATCTCCGCCGCCGTGCCGGGGAGCGAGCGCAGACCGGCGTCCATCAACCGGCGCAGGTAGTCGGCGAGCGGCTCGCCCAGGCGCTTGGCCCCCTCGGTGACCTCGAGGGCGGTGAAGCCGTGGACGTGGATGTCGGGCGCCGCCTCCTTCACCGCCTGGGTGACGTGGAGGTAGTAGTCGCCGTCGAAGTCCGGGTGGATGCCGCCCTGCAGGCACACCTCCGTGGCGCCGAGCTCGGCGGCCTCGGCGACCCGGCCGGCCATCTCCTCGAGGGTGAGCACGTAGGGCGTGCCCCGCAGGTTCAACGAGAGCGGGCCCTTGGAGAAGCCGCAGAACCGGCACTTGAACGTGCAGACGTTGGTGTAGTTGATGTTCCGGTTGACGACGTAGGTGACCTCGTCGCCGACGGCCTGGCGGCGCAGCTCGTCGGCCACCTCGGCGACGGCGGTGACCTCGGGGCCCCGGGCCCGGAACAGGGTGACGAGCTCGTCGACCCCGGGCTCCTGCCCGTCGAGCACGCCGGCGAGGACCTCGTGCACGGCGGTGCGGTGGGCCCACGGTGCGCCCGGTACCAGGGTGGGCGGACGGTTGTCGGCGCCGGAGTACCAGGTGGTCGACTTGTCGCCGATCACGAGGATCTCGGCGCCGTCGCCGGCCTTCGCGTTCTCCATCGTGCGCTCGGGGAACGTGGCGCCCGGGTCGTCGCGGCCGAGGCCCTCGGCGTCGCTGCGGTCGAGCACCGGGAAGCGCAGGGCCGGGTCGAGCCAGCGCTCCGGGTCGAGCGCCCACGCCGGGTGGATGGTGAGGCGGGGCGCGAGGACGAAGCCCTTCGCCTCGGTGACCTCGCGGAGGCGGTCGAGCGCCGGCCAGGGTCGCTCCGGGTTGACGTGGTCGGCGGTGACCGGCGAGACGCCGCCCCAGTCGTCGACCCCGGCGTCGAGCAGCACGCCGAAGTCGTCCGACAGGTTCGGCGGGGCCTGCAGGTGGATGTCCGACGGGAGGATCAGCCGGGCCAGCGCCAGCGCCTCGAGGTACTCGTCGTGCGGGCACGGCGGCGCGCCGTGCATGGCGGTGCC
Organism: Acidimicrobiales bacterium; assembly: GCA_040382135.1. Classification (GTDB taxonomy): domain Bacteria; phylum Actinomycetota; class Acidimicrobiia; order Acidimicrobiales; family JBEIGA01; genus JBEIGA01. The sequence goes on along the minus strand of JBEIGA010000243.1, from coordinate 4,058 downwards.
GGGCTTGGGCAGGAAGTTCTGGACGATCACCTCCTGCACATGGCCGTGGCGGCGGTGCGACTCGGCGATGGCGACCAGCGCGTCGACACGGTCCTGCCGCGATTCGCCGATACCGACGAGGATCCTGGTGGTGAACGGGATCGCCAGCTCACCCGCGGCCTCGAGCGTGGCGAGTCGCCGCTCGGGGGTCTTGTCCGGCGCGCCGCGGTGGGCGGCGAGGCCCGGGTTCAGCGACTCGATCATCATCCCCTGCGACGGCGACACCGCCCGGAGGCGGGCCAGCTCGTCGGGGTGCAGGGCACCGGCGTTGGCGTGGGGGAGCAGGCCGGTCTCGGAGAGCACCAGGGCGCACATCGCCGCCAGGTAGTCGACGGTGCTCTCGTACCCGTGGGCGGCGAGCCACTCGGCTGCCACCGGGTAGCGCAGCTCCGGCCGCTCGCCGAGGGTGAACAGGGCCTCGTGGCACCCGGCGCGGGCACCGGCCCGGGCGATGCGCAGCACCTCGTCGGGGCTGAGGTAGGGCGACTCCAGCCGGGCCGGCGGCTGGGCGAACGTGCAGTATCCGCACTTGTCCCGGCACAACATCGTGAGCGGGATGAACACCTTCGGCGAGTAGGTCACCCGGGCGCCGGTCCGGCCGTCCCGGACGGCGCGGGCGGCGGCCATCAGGTCCGGCAAGGGGGTCGCGAGGAGCTCTGCGGGCGTGGGGTTGGACACGGGGCCTCCAGATCAGGCCGAGGTCTCGGCGGACGGGGTGGTGGCGGGTTCGGGGTGCCGGCTGCGGATGTGGCCGGGGGCGACCGGCGCGTCGCAGCTGGGGCACTCGACGCGCAGGTCGAGCGGCTCGCCGCACGCGTCGTGGACGAGGACGGTGGGCGGCTCGCCCTCCGCGTACCAGCGATCGCCCCAGTGCATGAGCGCGATGAGGGCGGGGGAGAGGTCGGCGCCCTTGGGGGTGAGCCGGTACTCGAAGCGGGCGGGGCGGTCCTGGTACTGCACCTTGGCGAGGACGCCGCGGTCGACGAGGCGGCCCAGGCGGTCGGTGAGCAGGTTGCGGGCGATGCCGAGGTCGCGCTGGAGTTGCTCGAAGCGCCGGACGCCGCGGAACACGTCCCGCAGGATCAGCAGCGTCCAGCGGTCACCGATGACCTCCAGGGTGCGCGCGATCGAGCACGGCTCCTCGGCCGTGACCGGCCCCGTCGCAGGCTGTGCCCCCATCGGCCGCGCACCGTAGTGCAGTCCGTTTCATTCTGCAACGGACCCCGCAAGCCGAACCAGCCGGGTGACGAGCACGAAAACGTGCTTCGCACCCGGCCAGTTCGAGCGAGGCGGGACCCCGAAGCGAATCGGCCGGGTGGCGAGCACGAAAACGTGCTTCGCGCCCGGCCAGTTCGGAAGGTGGCGAGGGGTCAGAGGCCGGAGGCCTTCTGGTCGAGGGTCTCGAGGAGCTCGTCGAAGGACTTCTCGAAGGCGGCGACGCCCTCGTCCTCGAGCACGCGGGCCACGTCGGCGAGGTCGATGCCGATGCCGGTGAGGTCGGCAAGGACCTGGCGGGCGGCGGCGGGGTCGGCGTCGATGGTGCGGGCGACGGTGCCGTGGTCGAGGAAGGCCTCGATGGTGGCGTCCGGCAGGGTGTTGACCGTGTCCGGCCCGATGAGGGTGTCCACGTAGAGGGTGTCCGGGAAGGCCGGGTTCTTGGTGGACGTGGACGCCCACAGCGGCCGCTGCACCCGGGCGCCCCGGGCGGCGAGCGCCTCCCAGCGCGGCCCCGAGAACGCCTCCAGGAACAACTGGTACGCCAGCTGTCCCTGCGCCACGGCCGCCCGGCCCTGGAGGGCGAGCGCCTCCGGGGTGCCGAGCGCGGCGAGACGACGGTCGACCTCGGTGTCGGTGCGGGAGATGAAGAACGACGCCACCGACGACACGCGGGACAGGTCGCCGTCGCAGCGCTCCAGGCCGGCGAGGTAGGCCTCCATGACCTCGGCGTAGCGCTCGAGCCCGAACAGCAGGGTCACGTTGACGCTGCGGCCCTCGGCGATCATCTGGGTGATGGCCGGGAGGCCCTCGGCGGTGCCGGGGATCTTCACGTAGAGGTTCGGCGCGGCGATCCGGTCGCTCAGCATCCGGCCGGCGGCGATGGTGCCCTCGGTGTCTCGGGCGAGCCCGGGGTCGACCTCGACCGACACGTAGCCGTCGAGCCCGTCGCTCTCGTCGAACACCGGTCGCAGGATGTCGAGCGCCGCGCGGATGTCCCAGGTGACCAGGTCCCAGTAGGCGTCCTCGACAGAGGCGCCGCCACCGACGGCGTCGCGGAACTGCTCGTCGTAGTCGGCGCTGCCCGCGATGGCCTTCTGGAAGATGGCCGGGTTCGACGTGAGGCCCCGCACGCCCTGCTCGACCCACCGGGCCAGTTCACCCGACGTGATCCACCCGCGGCGGAGGTTGTCGAGCCACGGGCTCTGGCCCTGCTGCTCGTAGAGGTCGTGCAAGCGCGTCATGCCCCGACCCTATCCGGGGTCGGCGGGCACGCCTGAGATGCGTACTGGCCGGCTTCTCCAGCTCGGAGAGCTGGAAACACCGGCCAGTACGAGAGCGGCGGTGCAGGCGTCAGTCGAGCAGGGCGAGGGCGCGGTCGCAGACGTTCTCGGCGGTGTAGCCGAGGCGGGCGAGGACCTCCTCGCCGGGGGCGGAGGCGCCGAAGCGCTCGATGGAGACGACGTCGTCGGCCCAGCGCTCCCAGCCCATGCCCACGCCGGCCTCGACGGCCAGCGTCGGCACGTCCTCGGGTAGGACCGCGTCCTGCACGTCGTCGTCCTGCGCCTCGAACAGCTCCCAGCACGGCATCGACACGACCCGGGCGCGCACCCCGTCCTCGGCGAGCAACGCCGCGGCGTCGACGCACAGCGCCACCTCGCTGCCGGTGCCCACGAGCACCACGTCGGGGTCGACGACGTCGACGAGCACGTAGGCGCCCTGGGCCACACCGGCCGCGGCCTCTGCGGTGCCGTCGAGGACGGGCACGTCCTGGCGGGTGAGGATCATGGCGCTCGGGCCGGGCAGGTCGACGGCGAGGCGCCAGGCGTGGGCGGTCTCGTTGGCGTCGGCCGGGCGCAGCACCCGCAGCCCGGGGATGGCCCGCAGCGAGGCGACGTGCTCGACCGGCTGGTGCGTGGGGCCGTCCTCGCCCACGCCGACGGAGTCGTGGCTCCACACGAACACGACCCGGGCCTGCGACAGGGCGGCGAGCCGTACGGCCGGCCGCATGTAGTCGGCGAAGACCAGGAACGTGCCGACCACGGGCAGGGTGCCGCCGTGGAGGGCCATGCCGTTCGCGATCGAGCCCATGGCGTGCTCGCGCACGCCGAAGAAGAGCTGCCGTCCGCCGGGCTCCTCGGGGCTCATGACGCCCTGGCCCGAGATGGTGGTGCCGGTGTTGCCGGTGAGGTCGGCGCCGCCGCCCACCAGACCGGGCACGGCGTCGAGCACGGCGCCGATGACCGACGCGTTGGCCTTGCGGGTGGCCACGTTCTTCCCCGGCTCCCACACCGGCAGCTTCTCCTGCCAGCCGGCGACGCCCCCGCCGGCCTGGCACGCGTCCCACGCGGCGCGGTCGATGCCGGCGGCGTCGAGGCGTGCCTGCCACGCATCGCGGTCCGAACGGCCCCGGGCGCCGAGGTCGCGGTACCAGGCGAGCACGTCGTCGGGGACCCAGAACGTCTGGTCCTCGGGGATGCCCAGGACGCGCTTGGTCTCGGCGATCTCCTCGTCGAGGATGGCGTAGCCGTGGGCGGCGGCGGTGTCGACCGACCGGGTGGCCGGGAACCCGATGCGGGTGCGCACGATCACGAGCGACGGGGCGTCCTCGTGGGTGGCGGCCTCGCGCAGACCGGCCTCGAGGGCGTCGAGGTCCTCGCCCACCTCGCCGAGCTCCAGCACGTGCCAGCCGTAGGAACGGAAGCGCATGGCGGCGTCGTCGGAGAGGGCGAGCTCGGTGCGGCCGTCGATCGAGATGTGGTTGTCGTCGTAGACGACGACGAGCCGGCCGAGGCGCTGGTGGC